>CAYVHQ010000001.1:0-32484 GCA_964451345.1 uncultured Gammaproteobacteria bacterium
GCCCGGTTCGTTCAGCAGTTCTCGGTTTCAGAGTTGGCTATCTTCCTGACGGAAAGGTACCCGGCATCAATTGATGCAGGGGTTGACCTGGTGTTCCGCCGCTCGCAGTACGATGCTCTGGATAAGATCATTGCTGATAAGAAGAGCGCTAACAACGAAGAGCTCCTGCAGAAGCTCAAGCCTAAGCAGGATGAAATCAAAAAGATCGCCAATGCGCATCACGCAGCTAAAGCAGAGGAGTTGACACCGCTGCAAGACCAGCTCGAACTAGAAGCGGAAGAAATCAAGATTCTGGAAATTTTCCAAAGTTGCCGTTCATAGTTAGCGAATTGACGCGTTTCCGATTCAAAGCAAAGCCCTCGTCGTCATGACGGGGCTTTTTTATTTCCGTCGGCTGCCTGTATGGAAAATAAAAATTCCCTGAAATTTCTTCCAGGGAATGTTGTAAATATTTAGTCACCTCTTTTTAATTTCTTTTTGCCGGTCAAAGCTTCAAACTCCTTCCATATTTCCGGCTCGATTTCATCGTGCGCTTCTTTTTCGATGGTCGGATAGCCCATCATCGCGTCAGGTTCGGTATACATTTTTTTGTCGTATTCTTTACTGAGGTATTTTGAATACGCTATCGCGTCCTCATTAATCAATAGTGAATCCTTAGGCCGGCCTTCGAAATGCTTTTCCTTAACCACTGAATCAAGATAGGCGTATTCTGACTGAAAACGGGCTATCATAATCTCTGAAGGATAGCGCTTGCATTGTTCAGCGTGGGAAAGTTCAGCCACATAATCAATGACATAGTCTTTCCATTTCCTATGCTGGCCGGTACCGGGTTCTACACCCGCGCCGATACAGATCGTATTGAGGCCCGAATAGTAATGGGCTCGTATTCCGTATTTCTTATTTAACGAATAATCAGAAGAGAAGGTGATTATAGGGTTGCCGTGCAGGGCATTTAGCTGTTTGAGCGTATGATATGAAGCCGGGACTTCAGATAACATTTTCTGAATTTCTTCATGAATGCTGTTACGCTCGAATATCATCTTACGCAAGCCTTGCCTGTCTTTCCAGACGGTTGAATCGCCGTAATCAGTCCAGGTGAAATAATCCTTCTTGATCAAATCACCAAGCTTGTCATCTGAAGGTGTATCTTTCGCTATGTAGAAATACATCAGCGTGATCCAGTCATCAACGTATTCGTCGCTCTTCAGATACTCCAGAAATTTACCATTGGCGGTTAAGCGGTAGTTCTTGGTCTTCATGGAATCAATGAAATCGAGAACCTGCTGCGGCATAGTCATCGGAGTTGCACCCTCGTCGTCACTGCCTTCGGGTGGTACTATCCCGTCTTTTCGGTTGACGCCCATTAGTTCTTCTAGTCCAATGGCTTCGCTGAAGAGCTGGCGTACTTGTATCTCTGCTTCAATTTCCGGTGTACAGCTAATGCCGCTCAGAAAATTAAGCATGTCTTCGGTTTTTTTGGTGGAATCCTGTTGATGCCAGTCCATTCCATTCTGAGCTGAGACGTCTTTTGCTGGAATGAGGCAATACAATAGAACAGTCGCTAAGATAAGCGGGATGCGCAGTGTTATTTTTTTAAGGGTCATATTTTTTATTTTAATTGGTTTTTCATAAGTTTCTCGCCATGCACTCGGGATGAGAGAAGCCCGTAAAACACCAATCAAAATATCCTGGTGTTATATCATGGATTATGCTTTATGTCAATAATACGACCGTTGGTTGGCGCCTTTGTGTGGGCTCAGGAAGAAACATGCTGCGAGAAGTCTTATTGTCATATATTGACAGACACGCAAAAATATTTTAGAATCGAATATTGGCAGTCCTTTCAAATTCAAACAACCAATCAAGATGAAAGAAAGAAAAAAAAGATCAGAAAGACCGACTCGAGGAATGGCAATCCAGGCGATTGTCCGCAGAGCTAGCAACCGACAAGAGGAGAGGGAGGGTAACGGCCATGATGTCGTGTCTGGTAGGGATGGCACTTTCCTTTACTATCTGGTCAGTGCTATATCTTACCACCGGCATTTCCACAAAACTGGTCTGGTCCGCTCAATTATTTTTCGTTTTCATGCTGGGCATGGCGCTCTTCTGGACTTTGGAGCCGCAAGCGAAGAAGAACTGGATAACGAAGCGCTTTTTTAGGGCATATACATCAGCTCCTCATAAAAAGTTTCTCCAGGAATTCGCCGCTTCGGGCCTGCTCCCGCCAGCCACGGTAGCCGCCCTGTTGGATCCGGTCGGGCGGGAACAAGAAAAGAAGCGGCTCGAGGAAGAGGAACAGAGATTGGCTTCAGTCATCTATGCGGTCAGGCAGGGCACCCTGTCAATTTTCGAGCCCACGCTGCAAAAATTAAAGAAGGCAGTGGACGATGAGATGGCAGCGCGTGATAAGAAAATTGCCGAAGTGACAGCGCCGCAGGCGGCCGCTCTGCATGATGTCGAGCGCCAGCGGTCAATCCTAAAATTTTTTAAACCCATATAGAAACACAAAGCCTTCGCATTGAGCGAAGGCTTTTTTCTTGCGCAGCGGACCGCTCAGCTCTTCTTCCTCTGCTTCTCGATCATGCGCGCATAGACCTTCTCGTAGCTTGACACCATCTTGTCGATACTGAAGAGCGTCTCCGCGCGGTGGCGCGTGGCGGCCCGGCTGATTTTGCCGATGTTCTTAATCGCTTTAGCCATGCTCTTAGTGCTGGAAACGATGAAGCCGGTCTCTTTTTCCTGGATGACTTCAGGAACCGAGCCGCTGTTCCAGGCGATGACCGGCGTGCCGCAGGCCATCGCTTCGATCATGACCAGCCCGAAGGCCTCGTTGTACTGCGTCGGGAAGAGGAGTCCTTCGGCATTCTGCAGGAGATTAATCTTCTTTTCGCCGCGGGCTTCGCCGACGTAATGGATTCGCTTGCCGTCGATATGCTTCTCGATCTCCTGGTGCCAGTAGCTGTCATCTGGATAGCTGCGGCCGGCGATGACGAGGGGAACATCGGCTTCCAGGGCGGCCTTGATGGCCAGATCGACGCCCTTCTCCTTCGTGACGCGGCCGAGGTAGAGGAAGTACTTGTCGGGACGGCCGTTGAACGAATATTCCTTGGTGTCGACGCCGTGGTAGATGTTGGCGATCCAGTTGAGCTTGGCGAACTGCTTGCGCTGGGCCAGTGAGAAAGAAATGTAGTTGTTGTTTCTGAAATGATTGAGCATCTGGACCGTTTCGTCATTGAAGGGACTATGGATCGAATGGACGGTCGGGGTGGAGACAAGATTGGAAAAGAAAGAGCTGGAAAAGGTGAAGTGGGAATGGATGATATCGAAATCGTCGGCCTGGGCGTAGCATTTATGCATGAGCAGGTTGAGAAGGTGGCGGCGCATGTTGTCGGAAATCTTAGCCTTAGAAGTCGCACCGTCGGAGACGGATACGAGCTTGGCGGTTGTTTCTGAATCCGACGATGCGAAGAGCGTGACTTCGTGCCCGCGCGCCACGAGGGCGTCAGTCAGCAGGGCGGCGTTCATATTGATGCCATGGCTCGTGTCGGCCGAGGTCGGATAGAGATTGGATACCAGCTGGGCGATGCGCATAGGATTATCTTAACTAATTTTTAGAGGCTTTGCTACGGGCCGCGCGGCGCAGCACCTTGAAATACGCTTCGATGATGCGCTGCGGCGCATGGTATTTCTTGATGTGGCTGATATAGGCGGCTGGTACGTCGCTGCCCAACAGGCGTTCGATATGGGCCAGCGCTTTCTTCGGATCGGCGAAGCTGTCGATCCAATCTTTCATGCCGCATTTTTCATATTCTTCTACCCAGCCGACGCCCAGGGAGATAAGCGTGGCGCGGTTCTGGAAAGCCGCTTCCATGACTACGATGCCGGCAGCATCGAAACGGGAGGGAAGGATCATGAGATCCATATCCGCGTAGAACTTCTTGAGCTCTTTCGGGCTGAGCCCGGGAATGACGCGGATGAGCTTTTCATATTTGCCGCGCAGCGGGGCGAGCGTCTTGAGATCGTCGATCTTCGTTACCGAGTAGAACTCCCAATCTTTCTTCTGGCGGCGCGCTTCGGCGGCCAGGTCGTAGACGGCCTGGATGTTTTTTATCGGATCCCAGCGGCCGACAAAGCCAATGCGTATCGGTTGTTCGTTTCGTGGTCGCGGCAGTCGTTTGTTGAGAAAAGATTCGTCGTATTTAATAGGGATGATTACGCGTCGTGACGGATTTGTCTTAGTGACGGCTTTTTCATAGGCGCGCCGGGTATGGTCGTTAAGAAAGATCTCTGCCGTGCTGAGTTTTGTGAGATCCTTCTCCATAAAACGAGCGAGCGGATTCATGATAGGGGAATATTTGTTGACTATCTGGGCAACTTCTTTTGTCCAGATTCCGTGATGTGAGGAGACGACTGGAATGCCGGCTTTTTGTGCGGCCTTGAGCATGAACCAGCTCGTAAGCATGAAGCCGTTAAGCAGTATGACGTCCGGCTTCTCTGCTTTGATGATTTCCGTAATGATCTCGATTGGTCGTTTGGAGAGTTCTGATAGCCGAGACAGTCCAGTATGGAGGATGAGGGTGGGATTGAGACGTAACTGGGCAACGAGCCAGGCACTGTTCTTGTCTTTATAGCGCTTGACTGTGTAACTATCATCAGGGATTCCGGCACGAAGAATGAGGCCGCTAAAGGTGTGGCCGTGCGCATGGCAATACTTCACCAGTTCTTTGGTGAAGATGCGCGTTCCTGTCCACGACTCTTTGCCGGAGCGAGGAATCAGTTCCATGTAACCGTTGAGCAGTATCTTCATAAAAAGGAAAAGCACTTGCGGTGCTTTTATGTTCCTTAATGATAAGATTTTTTTTAGTTGTTGTCAAGAAAAAGGTAATTATTTTGTTGATTTTCGTTTTAAGATAATCCAGAGCGTCATAATCGCCAACGAGATACCGGCAGCATTACAGAGCAGGTCATTGGCCGTGTCGGTGCCGGGTCCGAGACGCTGGGTGCCAAAAATCATATCTTCGGTATATTCTTCAATTTCATAGAGAGCGGATAGCGCCATGGTAGTCATGGAAGCAATGAAAAGCCCCAGATGAAGACGGGCTGGTTTCCGCAATAAGTCGAAGCTCGGCCGGTTAATCCAAAAAGCGGAAACGGCGATAAAGAGGGCGAAGCAGATTAAGCTGCTGTTAAGCGTGTGGACGGCCTGATCCCACCAGCCAAAGCGTTGATAAAAATGAAAAATGTCGGCGGTCGCGTCAAGCCCGAGAGCGAACATGACAATAAGCCAGACTGATCCATGCAGGACATGCCCCTTGGTGCGGTAATAGGCGTAGGCCGCACCTTCTAGGATGAGGCAGGTGGCGAGGGCGGTGATAAAGAGGCCGCGCCAGGTGAATTGCAGGGTGAATTCCAGGACCCTTATCAGGTTAAGGAAATTAAAAATGAGCAATCCGAAAAGCAGCAGGCGGCCGAAATTGCGTACCTTCAGAACTGGCTTACATTCGTGGCTGAGATAGGAGAGAAAGTCGCGTTTCATAGGCGTGTCTTATGTATACGTCGTATCGGCTGTTTTGTAACCGCGTCCGGGAACACACACGATGTACCGGCGCCCCTTCGTCTCGATTTTTCGGCGAAGATTAAGAATGTGTGTTTCGATTGTTTTGGAGAAAGGATCAGCGTCTATGTTCCAGACAGCTTCCATGATCATGCCGCGCGAAACGACGTGTCCTTTGTGCCGCAGCAGAACTTCAAACAGGCTGAATTCCTTGGGCGTGAGGTGGATGAGGCGGCGGCCGCGCCGTAATTCATTGCGGTGCGTATCGAGTTGCAAGTCGCCGAGCGTCAGGATGTCAGGTATGACGAGAGCGGGGCGACGCCACAAGGCGCGCAGGCGAGCCAACAGTTCCTGGGACGAAAAAGGCTTCACTAAGTAATCGTCAGCGCCTATATCCAGCAATTCGGCTTTCTCCGCCGGGTCATTGCGGACCGAGAGAATCATGACCGGCGTAGACAATCCTTCGGTGCGTAGGTGTTGGCAGATATCGCGACCATTTTTCTTGGGAAGAAAATTATCGAGCAGTAGGGCGTCGTAACGGTTGGTCTGGGCGAGAAACAGGCCGCGTTCGCCGTCGGCGGCAGCATCAACCGCCCAGCCTTCGTGTTTGAGTATATCGACGAGGGATTCGCGATTCTCCGTATTATCTTCGACGATCAGTAGCCGCATAGGATATGCCGTAAGTATAACTTTTTTGTCCAGGACTGGCCATTATTTTCTTGAACAAATCTTGACTTTATCTTTGACGGTTCTTGAAGAGGCTTTTGTTATGCTCATATCAGTGAGGGAGCGTAAAGCGCTTTGCGGTTCCGGCGGCGGAGGTTCAGGAGGGGGACTAAGGCTGCCGGATCCGCAGAGCAGTTTATCAATCTACATTATCGGACTGCCTCGCGAAAAACAAAAAACCTCCTTGCGGAGGTTTTTTGCAGCGAGCCGTATTAGATACGGGTCACGTTGACGGCGTTAGGGCCCTTTGGAGACTGTTCGATCTCAAAAGAAACCATGTCGCCTTCGCGAAGGTCGTTGAATTGAACACCGACCAAGGAATTGCTGTGGAAAAAGAGATCCTTTTCCTGGCCTTCCTGGGCGATGAATCCAAAACCCTTGTCAGTAAGCTTTTTGATGCTACCGTTCATTGGTTTGAAATAACGAGTAAAATGCAAAGTGCATGGATCTACGAAACTCGACTCATTTCTCACCATTCGATTTGCCCTTACAGTATAGCAGAAAATAATAAATAAGTCAAGAGTATAGGGAAAAAATCCCATTTGCCTGGTTTTTTCAGATATTCTGGCTTATTTGCTGATACCCGCAGCCGCCAGGATCTCGTCCGTTATGCCGTACTTTTCACGCAAGAGACTGCCTACCTCTTTCCATTTCCCATTGCGGGAATTGCGTGCGCTGGACTGTTCCTTATGTTCCCGATAGAAGAAGAGATAGTCATTGGCCAGCTTGTAATGGAAACGGGCATGCGCCAGCTTTATCCACATGTCATTGTCCTGCGAAGTCTGGTAGGTTGGCTCCCAGCCGCCAACCTGTTCGATGCATTGGCGCCGGATAGTGACGGTTCCGCCGCAGACCATCCATTTACAGAAGAAGGAAAGGAAGAAGCGATCCGGATCGGCCAATTCGTTATTCTCATCCAGGAAGGGACGGGCGTTAGAGGAGTATTCAAAGAAGCGCGATTCCGGACCGCGCAGCCGACGGTCATAATCCATGAAAAAGGCATGACCTGAACTCCATTGCACTTTCGGATTGTGCAGAGAATCGAAACGCGCCTGCAGACTGAGCGCCGGCATAATATCGTCATCGTCAAATGGAACGATGATTTCGCCGACCGAATGTTCAAAGGCGACATTAAGCGCGCCGGAGGCGTACAGGTTCTTTTCATTGCGAATATATTTGATACGCGAATCTTCCTTCATGAAACCGCGCACAATTTCTTCGGTATTATCTTCCGAGGCATTGTCGACGATGATGTGCTCATGGGTAAAACCCTTTTCATACTGCTTCTGGATGAAGCGAATCGTTTCGGAAAGAAAAGTCCCGGCCCGGTTAAAGGTAGGCGTGAGGATGGAGATTGTCGGTACGTGTATCATAGTTGTGTTATATTATGCATCGCTCCATCATAGCAAAGCTATTAAGAAAGGGAAGAGGCGGTCCTGGGTCTTGACCAGTGCAACTGAGTTGCGTATTATAGGCATATATGGATAAAGCCGCCGACATTCTCTCGCAGCTTAGCGATCTTGGTTTTAAAAAGACCCGGGTTCGGGACGCCGTGGTATCATATCTTTCTGACGGGAAAAAACCAGTTGATGCGTTGGCGATCCAGGATAGTTTGAAAAAGAGAGGTTTGGCGGTGAATAAAACGACCGTCTACCGGGAGCTGCAGTTTCTGCTCGTTCAGGGAATAATTATTGAGATTAATTTTGGCGATAATAAAAAACGCTACGAGATTGCCGGCTTGCCCCATCATCACCATCTGGTCTGCACGGCCTGCGGCATTGTTCAGGATGTTGCCGCAGAGCACGATTTAGCGCGCTTAGAAAAGAAGATTCAGAACGAAACTTCATTTATTATCAAGAACCATAGTCTCGAGTTTTTTGGCCTCTGCCGGCGTTGCCAATAAATCAATTCTCCTTTACAAGATGGCTAAAAGGTGATAGCGTACAGGCGACAGAAAAGAGAACATTAATAAAATAATATAAGGAGCTATTCATGAATCACATGTACGCCGAGGGCGACGAGGCCCGCCGCCTGTCCATTTTAGGTTTATTGCAGGAAGAAAAAATAGCCGTGAAGTTCCAGCTTGACCAGGAGTTGGCTCATGCTTATTTCAGAGAGCACTATCCTGATTTTTACGGCGACTCAATATATTCGTCCCATTTGCGTGATAAGCAGGACCTCATAAACCCGTCAGTCGCAATTGATCAGATTGACGAGCGCGCGAAGACTATCACGTTCACTAAACTGCAGCATAAGCCGACGGATGGGTATATGCCCAATTCTTTCGAACCGGATATGGTTGTTAAAGGAGTGGTTATCCCCCTGGATCTTATTAAAGATATCACTCTTCATTCGGGACTCTTTCATAAGAAATAGAAGTATTTTTAAATCTTGATAGCACAAAGTCCTTGGAACATTCCAAGGACTTTATTTTTTACTGACAAGCTTTTTATGAAGCGTCGAGCTCGGCAAGCAAGTTCTTTAGGTCGAGCGGTTCAGTAACCATTTCAACCAGCCCGTCATTATCAACCTTCCAGCTTTCCTTTCGACGATCGGCGTACAGCTCAATGCCGATATTATCCGGGTCACGCAGATAGATCGCTTCCGAGACGCCGTGGTCGGCCGCGCCTTCAAGCGGGTAAGCGGCGTCAAGTAATCTCTTCAGCGCCTCGGCTAAGGCACGGCGCGAGGGATAAAGGATGGCGGCATGATAGAGTCCGGCCTGGTTGGCTGCCGAGGGCGGAATGCCCTGGCCCGCCCAGGTGTTAAGTCCAATGTGGTGATGATAGCCGCCAGTTGATAAGAACACAGCTGAGTCGCCGTAGCGCGCGCTGATGCTAAAACCGAGCAGATCGCGATAGAAACCGAGAGAGCGCTCCAGGTCAGAAACGCTGAGATGGACGTGGCCGATGCCGGCGTGGGATGAGGCGGACATATGTGAGTTTTTATGGGTTACTATGAGATCATGGTAACATATGCAATTGGTCAGCGTATACTATTGCATACATCCAACGCGCTGGAAGCTTATCCATTAATGAACCTTATATGGCTACAAGAAACCTTGGCTGGTGGCTAGGCGGAGTGGTTGCTGTCATCCTGATATCGGCCGGCATCTGGAATTCAGCAGTCCGACCGAGCGCTAATCGCGCGGAAGAATACGTATCGCCGGAAACTGATAATACAAGCGGTGTTGGGCTTCCGAAAAACGCCGACGAAGCGGACGATGTTCTGGTTACCTCCCCGGCGGCACTTTCCCCGACTAAGTCCGCTCCGACTCCGGCCAAGCCTAAGCCGGCCGTTAAACCGAGTGACGCTTACCAGATTGCTATCAATACGTACAAATACCGCATCCAGTTCGTAAACTGTCGCGGCGTCATCGCTCCGGGGGTGGGTACCTTATCGCTCAAGAAGAATGTGAAGTTCATGCTTGATAACCGCGATAAAAAAGCGCACGTTATCGCATTCGCGGGACAGTCGCACACGGTTGCCGGCGAAAATTTCTATATCGCCAGTATCGCTAAGCCGGGCAGCTACAATCTTACCTGCGATGGCGGGGGATCTGCCAAGCTCAATATCGAAGATTAGACTGTCGATACAGAAACAGCGGCTCCATTCGGGGCCGTTTGTTGTATGAGCGCAGTCTTGACGGGCGGCGGGGCCTGTGATGAAATGTGGGGTACGAACATTTCGTACCTTAACAAAATACTCACCAATGCAACTTTTACATCTAATGAATCCCGTTACGCTCGGGACGATTTTTGGCGATATGCTGGGCGATCGCTATGAGCATCCTCCGTCAGTGCGCACGACCGACATTAATTTCCCGTTATATCCGGAGGGCACCCGCTTCACCGACGATTCGGTCATGTTTGTCGCCCTGCAGAAATATCTGCTGGAATGCCGAAAGAATGGCAAAGCTGATTTAGCGGCCATTATCAGGGATTTCTTTTTCCGATATCCGGGAAGAGGGTATGGAAAGCAGTTTCAGGAATGGTGCAAGGGGTCGGACAATACTAATAGCTTCGGCAACGGCGCTGCTATGCGTATTGCGGCCGTGGCGTATGCGGCCGAGAGTCGCTACGAGCTTGAACAGCTTGTTCGTCAGACTACTGCCGTAACGCATACTCATCCGCTGGCAATGGAGAATGCCATGGTTACTGCAATCGCCGTGTATGAAGCGGTGTATGGTAGCAGGAAAGAAGAAATTGCCCATGAGATTGAGAAATATCTCGCCGGTACCGGGGGCCCGATGACGGTTATCGAAGCACCGCACAAATATGATATCTTCTATTCTAAGAAAGAGCCTGCTTCCAAGTCTTTCCCATCAGTTCCCCAGGCCATCGCCTGTTTCCTCTACACCGATTCGGCAGGAATGGCGATGCGTCAAGCGGTTGCCTGCGCACACGATGCCGATACGCAGGCTGCCATCGCCGGTTCGGTCGCATTGCCATTTTATCGTTCCATTGAACGAGAATATGTGCAACAAGCACCTGATCTTAGTCCGGAATTTGTCGATATTATCGGCGAATTTGCCACCTATTTCAGCGTGCCAACTTTTACCGTATGTTGAATAACAATAATCGCCGCCTTTTCGAAGGCGGTTTTTTTATTCCTTTTCTGCTTTCAAACTGTTGGCCAGGCGGCTAGCCAAATCGTCGGTACGGAAAGCTTTTTGCTCCGCTGCGCAGGCAGAGCGTTCCGGTTCGTCAAAATTTTCGCAGCGGACGGTACGGAGGGTAAAACGTATTGAGACATTTTGTCCGGTGAAGTCAAAGGAATAGGTTGAGGTGGTATAGGTACTGCCAGCCGCTCCTTCGCCGACAGTTTCCACGCAATACTCCCGATCGCCGATGCGCCGCTGACTAACCTGCGTCTGATTGGCTGAGGCGGCCGCTGTGGTTTGACAGCTAACCGGGGTGGCGGAAACGCGCAGCGTTGGCGGCCAATCGGCGGCCGTCACGTAGCGGGTGCTGAGCGCCGCCGGATAGGCAAAGGACAGGCCGCTGGCGGAATCGCGATAGGTCAGGGAATCATCCTGAGTAGGCGCTGCCGGTTCCGGTTTCGGAGGGGTAGAGAGCGCGACATCGCTGATGCGGATAGCTCGATCGATGCCCTGGTTGAGACCGAGGCAATAACCGGCCAGGCTGCCAAGGACGAGCATGACGATGATATATGATATCGCTTTATTCTTGCTCATAGGGGTGGTTGTTTAAGAATAAGTCCGTCTTAATAGTATACGTTCGGCCGGGTGTTTTATAACCCGTTGCCGAGCCGATAGCCGGCCCAGATGCCGAGTATGCCGCCGGCGGCGCTGAGGAATATCCCAGAGAAAGAAAAAGGACCGGCCTGCCAGAGCAGGGGAACGAAGCTGCCGAGGGTTGAGCCGAGGAAGAAGCCAAGCCAGATAAGGGACTTTGCGCTCATGGAAAATACTTAAGGGTTAGATTTTTTCTTTTTGACCTGCTGTATGCGAAAGAGAATAATTTTTTTGATAAGCGGCCAGGGAATTGGCTCTGACAAGGGAAATTGAATGGCGCCTTTCGAGGTTTTATACGGGCGAAGCTCTTCTTGGAAAGCGACAATGACGGCTGGAGATGGATAGAGGCCGAGGTGGGTTTTGTAGGCGGCAAAATGAATGAGATTGCCCTGCCAGACAAAAGTCGGAATACCGTACTTAATCGCTTCCTCAGCCTTGGGTGCGGCGGCGGCAATCAGCTTCCTGATCTTTTTCAGAATCACCTGCGTTTCCGGCGGGAAGACGGCGATATAATCTTTAATGGTAGATAGATTATTCTTCATGGGAGTCGGCTAGTTGTTCTTATGATATCAAGTATGCACCGGCCTGGCTATACGTAAAAACCGTCCGGGCTAGCTGCCGGACGGTTTTGTGGTCTCCTGAAATATTAGGGATGGCTGTTAACGTATTTTCGTGTAGAAACGCCAAATATTCCACTTGGTTTGAGCAGGCCGAAGGGAGCGAGAATCTCGGAGGCTTTGGCGGCTTGCAGGCGCATAACGGCATTACGAGTAGCGGGTCCAAAGAGTCCAATTTCATTTCCGGGCGAGCCGGGTCCTTTCTTGGCGATGATAAAGCCATGCGTATTGAGATACTTCTGCAGGCGGATGACGTCAGTACCACTGCTGCCTAAGCGAAGATCGGTTTGGAACAACAAAGGCGCCGGCGTGGCCGTTGGGGCAACTACTTTGGTTTCGCTAACGGATGGTATGGTTAAAGCGGTGCCGGCCTCATAGCGGATGCTGCGGGAGAGAAGAAGAGATTGTCCGTGGGCGGTATAGAGCTTAAGAAAGACAGTATAGGTCTGGCCGTTTTGGCAATCGTCGCACAGTTTCCAGACAAGCGGCGAAGCAAGGGGCAGCAGGCTTGTTCCTGTAAAATCAGCATTGCGGGAAATGGCCATGGACCGCACGTCAGCGCCGGCCGTAATGCGCAGAGTAGCGTTCGGTGAGGCGGTAGCGGCCTGTCCGTCGTTGAGACTGAAGCTAATGTCGGCGATGCGCGGCGGAGCGAACATGGCCGGATCAAAGTTGCTGGCGGCGCTAGTATTGCCGGCAGGGACGGGTTCTGGGGCGAGCGTCGGGCGCAGGACATTCTTGTACGTAGAAAGATAGATCGAGCCGGCCTTGTCGTATAAAACCAAGACATCATGGTTTACCGGATTAATGGCAACGCTCAAGAAATCGCCCTGGGCAACGGCGACTGCCGGAGTGAAGTTTTCGCCATAGTCGGCACTGGCTTCAAAGCTGAGTGATGTCCCATCAAAAAAGCCATTAACGACGTTGCCTAAGTTATCAGCCGCCAACGAGCGATTGGTCTGGGCTGACATCGTGGCGATCGGCATGTTAAGAATCGAATTGTCATTCACGTTGATCCGGAGGGCGGCGCTGTTACTTCCGCCAGCGACATACAGATATTTTTTAGTTTCTGATGTTGTGAACGCGGCCGTGGAATAGTATATATCGGTACCGGGTTGAATAGAAGGATTGAAGGAGGCCCCGTGGTTAGTACTAACAAAATACAGCACGTTCGGGTCATCGGTTTGCACGTAGACATAGCCAGTTAGAGGGTCGGCATGGACATCGGAGTAGACCCGCGGGTCGTCGACGGTTGTCTGAGTAAAGATGCCGACGCCCTTATGACTGTTGCTGAAAAGGTGGACGCCCGCGCGCTCTAGGATATACACATAGGGGGTGGCGGTGGCGATATGGACAGAAGCGCTGGCCGTTTCGGCGATTTCCACCGGTTCTTCGAAGGTTTCGCCTCGTTCGGCGCTTCGTGTCAGCATAATTATGCCATCTTTTACCCAGGTAATAAAAAGAATGCCTTCGCCATCGACGGCAATTTCGACATCGGCGTTGGTATCATCAATGGCAATGCTGGGCGTGAAGCTCGCGCCGGCATTGGTGCTGCGGGCGAAACGGATGCCCTGCGTCGGGCTATGGTAGACAACGTAGATATCGCCATTCGGGGCGCCGACGATTTTTCGTCCGGTGTTGCTGCCGTTCAGGGAATTATCGGTGCCGCTGTCGCTGACCGGTACGTCGGCGGCGCGGATCGAGGCGTGTGCTGTCTTGCCAGCTACGAAAGTGCAGGCGAGCAGAAGCAACGCCGGGAGCAAGAAGTTCTTTCTAGTTCTCATAATAGTCGAGGGAGTGTCCCTTAGTTAATGATGGAGTAAGTATATCATACCCGTTTTAGAACAGCACTGGGTTAGCAAAGCGTTCTTCAAAAGGACTGCCTATCTCATACTTTCGGCCTGTAAGAGGCTGTGAAGAGAGAAAATGCTCGTAATAGAGGTGACCGAACACGACGCGCGGTCCGAAACCGACTAACTGGTCATTCTTGTCAGTCTGATAGTTCTGATCTGAGTGTAACTTTTTGAGCTCGGCATATAGCTCGGGATACTTCACTTCGGCGTAGCGTTCGCGAACGGTCAGCATAAGACCCACTAGCTTTTCATGGCTTCGCGGATAAAAAATATCTGTTTGTTTAGCGAGTTCGGAAATGCGGCCTGCGACGTTCGCCAGTTCCAGATGCGTGAGATTCGGTAATGAATTCATGTCAGCCGAAATAGCAACTACTTCTTTTCGAAGGAGCGGTTCGATTTTTGCTTTGATAATTGACTGAAGTTCTTCTTGAGAATACGTAGTTAGCTTGGCGTATTGCTCCAGGCTGGCAATATTCTCCGGCGTCAGACCCTTGCGGCTGCGTTCTTGTTGCTCGCCTTCGCCTTTCATAAACGGCGCGTCGATAAGGATGCCGTTCATAGTCATACTATCAAGGGTGCCGTCTTTTTCAATCTTGTAGAGGCGCCATGTAGCAGTTACTTCCGGAGTGTTCGTGGCACCGCCAAGTATATCGAGAACTTGTATGAACAAAAATGTTTCATCTTGATCGGTAATGTTCTTTTTATCTGTTATGAATTCTTCCCCCGCGTAGACCCATTTCTTAAGTCTTTGGTCGAAGTAGGGTTTTTGTACCTTTTTTGCGTTGTGCATTATGTATATGTTATAGGTTTTGTTAAAGAATTAATCTATTTACCATATTTTAGAGAGAAGGTCAAGTTGGCGACGGAATTCCTGAAGGGTGGGATATGACGCCTGTTGACGAAACAGGCTTGTCGTGGTAAACAAAAACATTCTAGAACCTTAAAAAATAGTATGTATGATTTCTCTTAGAGAAGGATCGTATCCCGAGGGAGGGATGTTTTCCAAGATGTTAACCTGCTTCAGGACCTGCTTTCCGGAAAATTTCCCGCTCGTCTATTATCCCTGCTCGGCGCATGACCCGCTGGCGCATCGGGCCTTTCCCGATTCCCGTGTAATTGCCGTTGATATGTTTGCTGAATCTATCGCCGAGCTACAGGAAGGCGGCTATGAAGCCTACCACTGCAATGTAGAGACGTTTGATATTAAGCAGGTGGCGCAGCGAAAGGCGGATATTATTTTATTTCTTAATCCGCAATTCCTGCCCTCCGAGGATTTCTTTGAGCGTCAGCTCCAGGTTGGCGGATACTGCCTGTGTAATAACTGGAGCAAAACGGCTGGCATTTTGAGAAAAAATAAAAGCTTTATATCGCTTGGCGTGATACGAAGCAAAAGCGATTTGGCAGGAATACCCGACGATGAATCAACGGAAGTTTTTTTGAGCGACTGCGAGGCTGCTGTCTGGGAAACAATAGAAAAAAGTACCGGACCATTCTTACCGTTTGGTGATTATTTATTTGTCTTCAAAAAAGTTTCTTAATCTATTCGCAGCTTATGTATATTTATGTAAGCTGTTTTTTTATTCAAATTTTCTTCGGGGAGCCCAGAGATTGATTTTATAATAGAGGGCGGCGATGCGGGTTAGGAACGCAATAAAAAGCAAAGTGTAAATGACGAGATGGTTAGCGAGAGAATCTTTAAAGATTATAAATAGAATGCCTAAGAGGATGGCCGGGGAGGCGTAAAAATCTTTGAAGAAGATTTGCGGCGTTTCAGCGATCGCGATGTCGCGCAGCAGGCCGCCGCCGACGGCCGTGAGGGTCGCCAGGACGACAATGCCGAAGTTGCCGAGTCCGGCAGCGTGGGCGAGTGATGCTCCGATAAACGCGAAGGTGACCAGTCCGATGCCATCAATGATTAAGGCGTATTTGTTGATTTTAGAAAAAAGCGGGAAGAGAAGCGTTGCCAAAGAGATGCCGGCAATGATAATTGCCCAATAATGCCAGTCGCTAAAATAATTAGGCAGACGATTAAGCAAGAGGTCGCGCATCGTGCCGCCGCCGACGGCTGTCAAAAAAGCCGTCACCGTGATGCCGAAAATATCGAATTTCCGACGCAGGCCGACGTAGGCGCCGTAAAAAGCGAAAGTGAACGTTCCGAGGAGGTCGAGGATGTATATTTCGAGAGGCATGGTGGTGGGTTGTCTACTAGTTATGAGAGAGACGATAATCGTGCTTTCTCATCAGTATATCTTTCGACGAGTAGGCGATACTTGTTTCGCGTGTCTTTGCTCGATAGAAGAAAATCCCGTTCTCTTATTTCTCCTCGCAAGTCAGGCCTGTTTCCGCCGAACTGATCTTCGGTAAAATCGATTTCTTCCCCGTTCGGTAAGAGGTTCCAGTAATGATTGCCGGTCCAGCCTGTTCCTTCGAGTGTTGCCCAGAGGATGTTGCCGCCCAGGATGTCCTGGACTAAGAGAGATACGACTGCGCAATGGCCCTGAAAGGGATTGGCGACAGACCATTCTTTCTTGGATTGCTGCGTGTCGGCTCGGCAGATCTTTGGGAGGATTTGCTTCAGTTTGGATATTTCTTCACAGCGATTAAGGTCTTTTTCCATATTCTCTTTTAGTTAAGCCTCAAACAGAAGCGTTCATGAGTTGATTATCTCAATTATGTTATTGGGATTCTCAACTTCTATTATATTTTCCGTAAGAAAAGCAGGTCCTTTGGTATTACCCGCATATCTTGGAATAAGTTGAAAGTGGATGTGGGAAACTTCTTCTCCGAGTAGAATCAGGTAGATTTTCTCAGGCTTAAAATGTTTATTTAATTTCTGATTATATTTCTTGACTATACTCTGAAGGTGCAAGTAGTCTTCCTCTGGAGTATCATCAATACTCTCGAAGTGATGTTTCAGAGTAATAATCAAGTGACCTTTGCTTGTTTGAAATTTGGAAATCAAAACGACTACCTTGTCATCTTCGTACACAAACGTCTCGTTCCGTTTTTCGATAATCTTGCAAAAAAGACATTCATTAGTATTCATAAGGTTACTTCCTTATAGGAAAGCCCATCGAAATTTGATTAGTAGAGGCTATCACTGATCCGATAATAGCATTAAAGCAAATTAGACAATTACTGGCTATAGTATCGTTGTCTTATCCCAATAGGATTGGAATTCAGCTGAATGTAGGGATAATTATTGCTGGTATTCCTGCTTTTTTAGAGCGTTTGCCTTTTTAAGCAGGCTCTTTGAAGCCTCTCCGTATGTCTGGCACAGGTGATCTGGGTGATAACCATGTAGGATCATTCTTGCTGCGCACCCTGCATAATCAGCTATTAAGATAATTGGCTTAACTATTATTCATTGCGGCGAGGTTCTGAATACAGTAAAATACAAGTATGAAAAGATTATCAAAATTCACCTTAGTTTTAGTTGCGGTGGGCCTGCTGTTTTTTGGAAAAACCGCCCAGGGCCAGGAGCAGCCAGAAATAAAATCGGAATATTATAAAGCTAGGGTGATGGAAGTGCTGAGCAGTCAGGAAAACGAAGATCCTAATGATCCTTTTTATGATCGGACGGTTCAGAGCGTGCGCGTCCTTATCATCAGCGGCCCGGAAAAAGGCGTCGGGAAAGATGTCAGCTATTATCCGAAAAGTGCTGCTGCAGAACTTCGTTTGCAGAAAGGCGAAGTTGTTTATCTCACAAAAGTGGACGACGGTGATAACATCTATTACACGGTCAGTGAACGGTATCGCCTCAACGTCCTCTGGTGGCTGGCGGCTTTTTTCGTGCTGCTGGTAGTTGTCGTTGGTCGCTACAAGGGCTTCGGTTCTCTTCTTGGACTGGGTTTCAGTTTTCTGGTTATCGCCAAGTTTATCGTTCCGCAAATCTTGGCCGGCAAGGATCCGGTAGTTATCTGTCTTATCGGGTCGGTGGCCATAGCAGTTGTTTCTATCTATATCGCGCACGGCTTCCGGCTCAGAACCTCGCTCGCCGTCATCAGCACGATCGCGACGATCGCTATTGCCCTTGGCCTAGATTACCTAATCATTCACTGGTTGCGGCTGTTCGGCGCCGGTTCGGAAGAAGCGGTTTATGCGCAGTTTTTGCAGACGGGAGCAATTAACTTGCGCGGCCTGCTTCTTGGCGGAATTATTATCGGCGTGCTCGGCGTGCTTGATGATATCACCACTGCCCAGTCGGCAGTTGTCGACGAGCTGCGCCGGGCTAATCCTGCCTATTCTTTCCGGGAGCTCTACCAGCGGGGGATGTCCGTCGGAAAGGAGCATATTGCCTCGCTGATTAATACTCTCGTGCTGGCGTACGTCGGGGCGTCTTTCCCACTTGTCCTTCTTTTCCAGCAGCTGGAGCAGCCCTTTGCCTATATCATTAATAGTGAACTAGTGGCCGAAGAGATCGCCCGCACGTTGATCGGCAGCGCAGCACTTATCATCGCCGTGCCGCTTACTACGGCTTTGACGGCCTATGTTATGAAGAAGCGTCCGTTATCGGATTTGGGCAAGCCAGCGGAGCATTCGCATTCTCATGGGCATTAAGATGCTCGCTCGAGTGGCCAGAGATCTGGCTGGAAAACAGAAAACCCACCAAAGCAGATTTTCTGTCATTAGTGGGTCGTACGTATGTGCATCAAAATTTAATTCGTATTTATAATAGAATAAACCTGCCCATCTCCAAAGGTTACTAATATCTCTGTCATATTTTCTACAGAAGAGTATTCCATGGTGAATGGAGAATTTTCTTTTTGGATTCCCATGGGAACATTTAGTATTTTCTCTATGTTGCCATCAAGATCACAAAGAAAGACATTGCCCCATCTTGACCCGAAAATAAAATGTTCGTTACCTATGGACTTTAGTGACATAATACTTTCAACCTCCTGGGAGGGCATTTTTGTTTTTGGATCATACACGAGATCGCCATCTTTCCTCATCCTGAAGCTTTTTACTATTTGTAGGCTTTTTTTATCAAAAATAGTTATCCCTCCGAAGCGATCGCCGCCAAAGAGAAATTG
Source organism: uncultured Gammaproteobacteria bacterium (assembly GCA_964451345.1). Lineage (GTDB taxonomy): Bacteria > Patescibacteriota > Patescibacteriia > Patescibacteriales > Patescibacteriaceae > Patescibacterium. The sequence continues at coordinate 19,044 of CAYVHQ010000001.1, forward strand.
GTCATTGCCAGACAATCCCCATAAGGAAGGGTAATTAGAATGATTATCGAGGTGGCAGTAATGATTCATTAATGATTCCTGGCTGATGATCTTAAGTGTTTCTTTACTAATTTTATACAGATTTCCCAGATAGTCAGAGGTGTAAATAATATTTTTCGCCGAATCAAAATAGAGTTGCCACAATTGGATGTTTGGTTCGGTAATTCTTTCTGATTTCTTTATTGTCAAAGAAGACGGATCTACTATTTGCAGGTAACCTTTTCGAGTATTCATGATAAGTTCCTGAGATTCCTCTGTGAACATAGTTCCGTAGCACCCGCCCCCGATGAGGTCGCTTCTTTTTTGCAGCACTTTATTTTCAGAAATAGAAAACAACTGGAAAGCATTTTTTTCGGTCTTTGCTCCTAAAAATAATATATCAGCTGAAATTTTTTCAACGATATATAACATGTCAGAATCTGTTGTAGCTGATTCTATTCTTCCGTCTTTAATAGAATGCAAGACGCCTTGCGCTGAATAAATTCCAGAGCCATCTTTTATAATTTCTTTCCTGTTCCACATGCTTCCGGCTACATATATTGTTAAGGGGTCGTATCTAGTGGAATTGTAGGTAGAGGTTGGAAAATCGGCTATTTTTTTAATTTTTAAGTTCATGTTATTTAATTGTTTGAATTATTGAGTTATCTCTAGCCCCGGAAGGAATAGGGAAAACTCAATAACCTAACAATAAATAAGTTATTTTAAACGGACTGAAGGACACAAAAAGATCTACCATATTAGCATGTTTTTGTCTAGGTTAGGAGCAGTCTCATTACTGGCTGCGGCAAGAAAAAACAAAAACTCCACCAACGAAAACTGGTTAAGAGTTTTTGTGGTGGAGTAAAAAATTTTATATCAAATTATAAGTATGTTTTCTTCGGAGAAGAACTCTGTAGTGCTTCTGATCTCATCATCTCTGAAATAGAAGGTATGGCAATCATCTAGATCCACAAGAACCTCGTCGATTTTGGCGCCATTTAATATTCTGGATGAAGTATATTCAGACATTTTATTTGTCATTTCATACTTTCCGCCCTCGCTCATATCTTCTGTGATTACTCCTGCCATATCTCCGCATTTTACCCCTATACAAAACCCCGGGCTCTTCGCGCGGTATTTAAATCTGCCAGACTCACGCGTATTGGCGAGTGTTTCGGCATTTTGGCAGAATATGTCAAAAGATTCTGCTTCGTTAGCAAATTTACTGCTGAACCTTTGTTTACGAAACATTAAGTGTGCACCGCTGGCTGTCGTTCCAATTCTATGGACTGCGTGTGTGGTGCCGTGTAGAAAAGGCTCACTTTTCCCATGTTCGAAGCAGTCACGGATAGCCTGTATAATTTGAGGGCTATTTTTAACTTCCTCTTTAATTTCCTGAGAAGTATCTAGGAATGTTCCCATGATAATTTTTATTTAGTTTTAGTACAATATTCTAGGCTCAAAAAGCCAAAAATACTGCACTAAAGCTAAAATTTGTGAAAGTACGTGATTATGTATTATAGCATATTGATATATTTTTGTCAATATTAAGTAAGGAGACAAAAAAAGACCGCATTCAGCGGCTTTTTTACGTTGCTCCGGGACAAGGATTTTCGCCTCAGTCGCTCGCCGCCGCTCGCTCCTTCGTTGTCGCGGTTGGCGTCCGAAGCTCCCCCGGAGCTTCGTCCGACACTCGCTGCGACAGCCGCCTACTGGCTGCTGTCTGGCTCGTTTACAACCTGTTCGAATCCTTTTCCTAAGTATAACAAAAGCATCTCACTGACGTGAGATACTTTTGTTATATGCTCCGGGGCAAGGATTCGAACCTCGATAGCCAGGACCAAAACCTGGAGTCCTACCATTAGACGACCCCGGAAGAGGCTTCATCTGATTAGGGATAAGGCACTGAAATACTATAGATTTTTACACCCTTTGTCAAAATCTGGTATACTGGCAGTATTACTAATTATATCGTACCGCCATGCCGCAGGCCTCTTCATTTCGTAGATATTTTATCCCTCTTCTTCTCATAGCGGCGATTGTACCGGCTATTTTGTTCGGACTTCGCCATCAGGGCGCCATCGCCGATTCGCTCCGCCTTGACGACCAGGAAGCGACTATCCGCGCCATCAATCGGGCGATTCCCGGCGTGGTCAGTATTGTCGTCAGCGAAGAGCAGGCTGTCCAGACAACTGATCCGGCCACAGGCGCGACGGTCAACAGCAGCGAGAAGGTCCGGCGCGGCGCCGGCAGCGGTTTTCTTATTTCGGAAGACGGCCTTATCTTAACAAATAAGCATGTCGTCACGGCCGGCGATCCGGCCGTCGCCGAATACCGCGTGACGCTCTATTCCGGCAAGCAGTACTATGCCCAGCTTATTGGGCAGGATCCGGTGGGTGATCTCGCCATTTTAAAGATTTACGACAGCAAATTGCCTTTTCTTGAGATAGGGGACAGTAACCGGCTGAAGGTCGGAACAACGGTTATCGCTATCGGGAATGCGCTCGGTCGTTACGACAACACGGCTACTAAGGGTATTGTCTCCGGTCTGGGTCGCAGCCTTATTGCCGCCGGTAACGAAGGTGAAGCCGTCGATCTGCAAAACGTTATCCAGACCGATGCCGAAATTAACCATGGTAACTCGGGCGGTCCGCTCATTGATCTGAATGGGCAAGTGATCGGTATCAATGTCGCCAAGGACGAAGGCGGCAGCAGCCTGGGTTTTTCTATTCCAATCAACGAAGCGCGGCCGGTTATTTCTTCGGCGCGGTCATTTGGCTATATCATCCGTGCCCGCCTCGGCGTTCGGTATCTTCTGGTTACGCCCGCTTTGGCCGAAGAGCGGAAGCTGGCGCGCACGACCGGAGCCGTAGCGGTTGCCGGTGACGAAGGCGAAGCGGCTATTACGCCTGGTTCGCCGGCGGAAAAGGCCGGACTGCGTGAAGGAGATATTATTTTCGAGATTGATGGACAGGCCGTTGATGAACGTCGGCCTCTTGCCTCGTATATTAATCAGTTCTCGCCCGGAAAAAAAATCGGCTTGCGTATTCAGCGCGGCGCCTCGGTTTTTAACGTTACGCTTACCCTTGATACATTGCCTGTGTAATATGACTACTACTATGAAAAAAAATCTCCTGAAAAAAACGAGGATTATCAGCGTCGGTGGCATGACCGAAGATGTGTTTTGCAGCATTGACGATACGCGTCTGGTCGATAACCCTCGAAGCAGCGGTACAAAGAAATTGCTTGCCTTTGAGTATGGCGGCAAGGTCGGCATCAGCGAGCTGCGTATCTGCTGCGGCGGAGGGGCTGCTAATGCCGCTGTCGCCTTCGCTCGTCTCGGCTTTTCTTCCTCTATCATCGGCGATGCCGGCGAGGATGATCGCGGCCGCCGCATCCTGGCTAATTTGCGTAACAATGGCGTCGACACTCGTCTGGTCAGCCTGCATCGTCAGGCTCAATCGGGCGTTTCTTATATTCTCGTCACTCCCAACCGCGAGCATGTTGTCTTCACCTATCGTGGAGCTAACGCCATTTCTGTCTTGAGTCCCGCCGAAGCCTCCGCGCTGCGGAGCGCTGCCTGGACCTATGTGACGTCGCTTTCCGGCAATTGGAAAAAGGTTCTTAAACCTTTATTTGCATCAGCGGCTAATATTGCCTGGAATCCGGGACGCGAGCAGATTGCCGCCGGCCTTAAGGCGCTTAGCCCTTTCCTGAAGAAGACAACTGTCCTCATTGTCAATCGCGCCGAAGCTTCAGCGCTAGTGGCTTCCGGAAAAGGGAAGACATTGTTAAAAAAAGATATGCGGTCGCTCTTGGTGTCCTTGCGTTCGGCTGGACCGTTGGCGGTTGTCATTACGGATGGCGAACATGGCGCCGAGGCGTATGATGGCTATGACTTTTATAAGCAACCTGCCCGCCGTGTCCCAGTAACGGTAAATACGACAGGCGTCGGCGATGCCTTTGGATCAAGCTTCATCGCTGGTCTGGAAATGTATAACAATAATATCGCCAAAGCGCTGGTTCTGGCGGCTGATAATGCGGCGCGCGTTGTTCGCGGGCACGGCGCCCAGGACGGTTTGCGAAAAGCCTAATTAGTTCTGCGCGGCACTATGCCTGAATTGCCTGAAGTTGAAACAATCGCTTCTGACCTTAACGCTGCATTGCGCGGACAGACTATTAGCGTTGTGCGGCGGCTGGGGGTTCGATCCGTCATTACCTCTTCCTGGCCGGCCTTCTCTCGGGTCATGAGGGGCGCGAAGGTGAGGAGAATTTTTCGTCGCGCCAAAATGTTGGTTATTGAAACGCCAGCCGGCCTCGTTGTCATTCATTTAAAGATGACGGGCCAGCTTATTTATATCTCCAAGAACATTAAACTGGCCGGCGGCCACCCGATTCTTTCCACGGGTGTTGATGTGCCCAATAAGCATAGCCGGCTGGTGTTTGAATTTAAGGGCGGCGGCCGTCTGTATTTTAATGACCTGCGGAAGTTCGGCTGGGTACGTCTCATGTCCGCCGAACAGTTCGCCGAAACTGAGCGGGGAGTGGGCATCGAACCGCTCGGCCCCGATTTCAGCCTAGCCTTTTTCAAAAACATGCTCCAGAGCCGAGGCGGAACGACGATTAAGGCAGTTTTGCTTGATCAAAAAAAATTGGCCGGGCTGGGAAACATTTATGTCGACGAAGCGCTTTTTGACAGTCGCATTAAACCTGATCGTCGTGTCGCCACTCTGACTCCCGCCGAGATAAAACGGCTCCAGGCCGCTATTCCTAAGATTTTACGGCACTCCATTGCCCAGCGTGGGACGACCTTTCGAAACTTTACCGATGCTGATGGGTTAAAAGGCAGCTATATGTCTTTCTTGAAGGTGTATGGCCGACAAGGAAAGCCTTGTCGTCGCTGCGGCACTATCTTGCACAAGATTAGGGTGGCGGGCCGGGGTACGCATTTTTGTCCGCGCTGTCAGGTTTAGGGCCGGTGCTTTTGCTATTTCACTTACGGAAGGTTTTCTTGTATAATATATGATATGAGCAAGATCCTTATCTCCATGTGCGTATGTGGTTTTCTGTTTGCGGGTTCGGCTGTTTTTGCGGCGGTCGGCGACCCGGTCAGTGGCAATAACCAGATTATTCCGCGTGATGCTATCGCCTTGCGCGTCGTGCCTAACCCTGAGCATTTTTCGCCCATGCAATGGTACAACGCTAACATTAAAATCAAGGGCTCGCCACAGGGAATGATTATCGACGGGTACGAAGCGGTCCGAGACGGACGGAGCGTATATGTTAATGCCGCCAAGGTGACGGATGTCAAACGCTGTACCGGCACGAATATAATTTGTACCAGTTCCCGGCAATGCCCGGAAGTGCCCACTCCAGACAAAGAAACTCTCTTGCCTAACTGGCTCCTGCCGACTGCCTGGGCGGCTGCGGGTATCTGTGAAGACTCCACCATCCCTGAGCTCTATACTAATATCTATATCATTTCCTATAATCAAGACCCTGAGCCGGCGACAGCCGATATTTTTGGACAGCTCCTCCAGTTTTGGAAATTCAATCCCGATTTGAAAAATTGCAGTGCCAACCCTGACCGATATTGCACCGAGAGTGCTGATTGCGGCGCGGCCACCGGTCCGGGCAGCCCGGCTCAAAGCTGCCAGGCGACCGGCCTCTGCAGTAAGACTGACACGCAGTCATGCTTGCTCGACAGCGATTGTCCGAATGAGGAGTTCTGCCGCAACAAAAAGTCAGCCGTTATCCGTGATGTTAAACGGCTAGCTGATTTGCGCGCCGTTAAGGATAGACTCGAAGACTACAACCGTGTTCAGGGGCGATACCCTATCTTGGATGAGGGAACCTATCTTAACGGTCGTACGATATCTACCTGGCCGAGCTGGCAGGACACGCTCCGTAATGCCCTGGGCGGGGCCTTGTCGGTTGATCCGATTAATGTGTTAAGCGACTGTACGCCCCGGGGAGCCGGTTCCTTTAACCCGATTACCTGCTGGGACGAGACCGCTAAAGCCTATTCCTCGGCTCCTAATCCTTTGGTCCTGCCGATGAATGGCAGTCCGAAGAGCTATGCCTATTATTACCAGTACCAGCGTTCCGACAACAGCTTCCGTTTCTGCGGCATCAGTGAATCAGGTTTCGTCAACGGCCAGCCTAATGGTACGCCGGTTTGTCAGAAGAATAATTGCGCCAGCTGCAGCGGACGGCAGTGCGGCGGCGATGGCTGTGGCCATGTCTGCGGTACCTGCGCCAGCGGCTTGACCTGTAATCGTGATTTCAAATGCGTGCGCGGCGGTATCGATTGGACAATTAATCCCTTTTAGTAGTGACTTCCTAAAAAGGGCCGCCCGAGGCGGCCTTTTTAAATTAAGGGAGAGACGCGATTCTTAGAGAGCAAGATAACCAAGCGCGCCGACAATCAGTCCGATGGCTGAGCCGACCAGGATCTGCGCCGGGGTGTGTCCAACCTTTTCCAAAAGCAGGGGATAGCGATCGTCGAGATAGCGATCCTCGTTCAGGTCTTCGACGAGCTCATTGAGGACCTTGCCCTGTTTGCCGATGTACTGTCGGATACCCATGGCATCGCGCAGCGTCAAGAAGCAGAATAAACCGGCGATGGCGAAGCCGGCTGAATCAAATCCCAGTTTAAGACCAATAATAGTCGCCAGGGAAACGGTAACGGCGGCATGGCTAGAGGGCATCCCCGAATAGGCGATGAGGTTCTTCAGGCTAAAAGAAAGGCGGTTTTTCTTAATGAAAAACTTGCTTACCTGGGCGATAGCGACGGCGGCCAGAGGCACGAGAATGTAGGCAAAAGGCATGGTTAGATGGTATGATAGAATAACTCTAAGTATAAAATAAGCCAGAGCGCCTGGCAAGCTATCCTATGTTAAAGAAACATCTGTATATATTCTTGCTTCTTGTCGTTTCTGTCCTCTTGGCTGCCGTTATCTGGTATCTGGTGGCCTTGCGCTATCATTCGCGTAACGTCGCCGCCGAAGCCTTTTCCATAAAAGTGGGCGACAGTACAATTTCGATTTTGGAAAGATTGGAAAAAAAGAATCTTATCTTGTCTGACGTGGCGCTTAAGGTGTATCTCTATCGTCATCCGGAACTAAAGCTACAGGCAGGGGAGTACTCAATTGAACCGCATCAAACTGCTCGTCAGCTTCTTGCCCAGCTAGCCAAGGGACAGACTGTTTCCCGGGAGATTTCTATTCTTTTCCGCGAAGGCTTGACGCTCAAAGAAATGCAGGCGCAGCTTACGGCGGCCGGTTATTTGACAGATGGCAGTTTCGAAAAACTAGGACAGACCAAGATTGCTGACTTGCCGGCTCGTCTTGCTATTCCGTCCTTTATTAAGCTGTTGCCGGCCGAGGCGACGCTGGAAGGCTACCTCTTCCCTGATACCTACCGCGTGTTTAAGGATTTTACGGCTGAAGACTTGATGGCTAAGATGCTCGATAATTTTGACAAGAAAGTGAGCGCGGATATGCGCACGGCGATTTCCCAGAGCGGCCGTTCGTTTCCTGATACGGTTATCCTTGCTTCCATCCTACAGAAAGAAGTACGGACCGAGCCGGAGATGCGCCTCGCTTCCGGCGTGTTCCAGAACCGTTTGAAAGCTGGTCAGGCCTTGCAGTCCTGTGCAACGCTCGCCTATATCCTTGGCGTCAATAAACCGCAGTATTCTTATGAAGATACCCAAATCGATTCGCCGTATAACACCTATCAGCATACTGGTTTGACGCCTGGACCGGTTTCCAATCCCGGTTTGACGGCGATTGATGCGGCGATTCATCCGACGAACTCCGATTATAATTATTTCTTGGCCCGACCGGATACGGGGGAAACAGTTTTCTCGAAGACCCTGGACGAGCATAATACGGCGAAGGCGAAATATTTAAAATAAGCGTTTTTCCATATCTTGACAAAAGATAGAAAGAGGCGTACATAGAAAATATAGTTCCTTATCCTTGCGTCGGGTCGACCTGCTCAGCTTGGAGAACACCAGGTGGGAGCAAGCTCTTCCGTTTCAAAACGATGGTTTTGTTCGGATTCTCAACAAGAGCTCAGGCATGCTCTGACCTTATGTACGGGAAAGCATGTAAATTGAGGCCTTCTAGCAAGCCTAGAAAGAGGGGGACAGGGAACGTTTTCCCGAATCAATGCCAAGGGCAGAGATTCGGGATTTTTTATTGTTTGACAATATTAGAGCGTAGTGATATAGTGTTTTTGTCCTAGACAGCAGGCAATCACTAAGACCTGCCGAGACATAAACGAAGCTTTTGGCTTTATTTTATTGCTCTGGGACCCTAAAGGTCGCAGTTTTTTAATTTTTAGACCCCGATCGCTGATCGGGAACTGGAAATTAATAAGAAACATATTTAGTATGCCTAAATCAAAACAACAGAAGCAGGAAATTTCCCGTGACATCTCCGTCCGCCTCGAAAAGGCCAAGTCGGTCGTGTTCACCAGCTTCACCGGTTTGGGCGTCAAGGACAACGAAGCGCTGCGCGCCTCATTGTACGAGCAGAACAGCGAATATTACGCCGCCAAAAAGACTCTCTTGAAGCGCGTTTTGGCTGAGGCAAAGATCGAAGGCTCTGATACGGCCGAGTTTGACGGACAAGTTGCTGTCACCTTCGGATACGAAGACGAGGTCGCTCCTGCCAAGCTCATCGCCAAGTTTATCAAGGAAAACGAAGGTAAGATGGCATTCCTCGGGGGTATCCTCGAAGGCCGCTACATCGACGCCGCCGGAGTCCGCGAGTTGGCGACGCTGCCGTCCAAGGAAGAGCTCTACGCCCAGATCGTCGGTTCGATTAACGCTCCGATTTCCGGATTCGTTAACGTATTGGCCGGCAATCTCCGTTCGCTCGTTCGCGTCCTTTCCGCTATCCAGGAAGCAAAATAACCTGCCTTTAATCATTTTTAATTAAACCTATGTCCGAAGAAGTAAAGAATGACGAAGAGGTCGTCGTCCCGGCTAAGTTCCAGGACCTCGTCGCCGGCATCGAGAAGATGTCCGTCCTCGACCTCGCTGAATTGGTTAAGATTCTCGAAAAGAAGTTTGGCGTTTCTGCCTCAGCCCCTGCCATGATGATGGCCGGCCCAGCTGCCGCTGCCGCCGTTGTTGAAGAAAAGGACAGCTTTGACGTTGAATTGTCCGAATCCGGCGCCAACAAGATTGCCGTCATTAAGGCTTTGCGCGAAGTAATGCCTGAGCTCGGTTTGAAGGAAGCCAAGGATTTGGCTGACAGCGCTCCGAAGATGGTAAAGGAAGCCGTTAAGAAGGAAGACGCTGAAAAGATGAAGGCCAAGCTTGAAGAAGCTGGCGGAAAGGTTACTTTGAAATAAGTACCTCTCACTTTCTATTTAAAAGCGCACGCGAAAGCCTCCCCGAAAGGGGAGGCTTTTTTAATAAGGAGTTTTTTAACTATGGTTAATAGGACTATTTCACAATATGCACAGCGTCTAACCGGTACACATTCTGTCCGCTCAGGAGATACATCTTCTTGTTTGCTTCATCGAGAGCCAGTCCATGGAGATTATCAAAAGCATCAGACGTATACTGGGCCAGATATTTTCCATCGTCAGTATAGATGAGCAGGCGCTTTTTGGACGGCTCAAGGACATAGAGGTAATTGAGATCAGGGGAGGCAACCGCTGCCGTCGGTTCTTCGAGAGCAGGAGTGGTCGGATCGAGTGTCAGGTTTTCCGCATAGCCGCCGGCCATTTTCTTAATTTGTTTGTCACCAGTCAGGTAGATGCGGCCGTCGATGGAGAGAGAAGAGACAGCCGGGAGGGTAATAGCGTCTTTGTTCCAGGCCTGGCGATTGGAAAAGCTGAAGGTCTTTTTATCCTGATTGAAGCGGTAGACTGATTTGTCGCTGAGTGAGACCGCATAGAGACGAGTGTTATAGACGACTGCGTCGGAGGTTCCGGCGGGGAAGTCTTCGATAACGGCTTTTTTAAAGGCATCAGCCGCGCTATAGCGGACGAGCGCTGTTCCGTCCCAGAAGTAGGCCGTGCCGTCATCCTGCGAGGCACGAATGGCTGAACCGGAGAAACCGTCGTATGTCAGAGTCGCTACCTGGCCATTAGCATCTATCGCGTAGACATTTTTTGATTCGCCGCGAGGCGCATAGAGCGCGCCACCGGCCAGGGCGAGGCTGTCCGCCGCCGCCGGCAGAACGGCAAAGGCGGCCGGATTCTTCAGACGGGTAACGGCGAAGAGCGAGTCGAGTCGTGTCTGATAACGGGTAGTGAGGTCGGCCAGGGCGGCCTTGTCCGATTCGGTCTTGTTTGGCAAACCATTTAGCAGCGCGCCCATTTCTTCAACGAGGGTGCGGGCGCCTTCGGTGTTTCCGTAGAGTAGTGAGGCTTCAAGCTGGTGCTCTTTCTGTTCAAAAGAGGACTGGACTTCGCTCAATCGAGCCGCTGCCGCCTTTCGTTGGGCGGTAATGCCTCCATAGATAAGATTGCCGGCAAAGCCGATGATACAGAGGACAATAACAGACAGCAGTATTTTGTTGCGCAGGGTAAGTCGGCTGAAGCGCTCCGGGACGGCCCGGGCGGCAAGCAGAAGACGGCGGAAGGCGGCGCGGGCTTTTTCCATTGAACTGCGTCGGGCTTCGGCATTGGTAATCCAGGAAAAGGCTGCCCGGATTGCATCGGCCCCAACTGAAGCGATGACGCGCAATACGTCGATGCTTTTTTGTCCCAGATTCCAGGACGAGCGGCGGGAATTAAGTCGGCTCGTTGCCAGATTGAGCTGGCGAGCTGTACCCTGAGCGAAGCTTTTAATCGTGGCGGTCTGCGGCTGAATTCGGTTGAACCATTTTTTAATAGTAAGCAGTCCGCTTGGGCTCAGTAGCTGTTCGGTCTTTTCCTGGGTGAGATTGAGACGTTCGACAGACCCCTGGCCGCCAAGGGGAGCAGCGGCTACTTCGCTCGGCTGTCCCTGGGGGATGGCGTATTCTTCGCCGCTGGTATTTTTAACAATAAGAGCGAAGAAGGGGACAAAGGCATCGGTTTGTTCCAGGAGTAGCTTGATTTGCTCGGCGGCGCTGGTGGGCGGAAGTGTGGAAATAATATCGAGGAGCTGTTTTTTGGAAAGATATTCGAGAACCGCTTCATTGGCGAAGAGGAAATAGCCCTGCGATGGAATCTGGCCATTGACGACGTTGGCAAAAAGTTTTTGCTGAGTCGCCAGTTCCTGCGTCGGGTCCTGAGTTTTTTCCGAGATATCCAGCAAGTTATAATCAAGGATGACGCCGTTAGCTTTCGGTTTCGGCCGGTAGAGGAGCATGGCCTTGTTCGCGCCGGTATGGGCGAAGAGGAGACGGTTCTTGTGCAGAACGCCGATGACAATATTTAGGCTGCCCGGGCGGAGAGCCATCTTTTGCGTTTCCAGAAATTCGGCGATGCCATGATTTAGCTTAGTCAGGGCCGCTTCGAAGATGTAATCGATTTTTAGGTTGGCGATTTTGTCGCGAAGAAAGAACTGTTCGTTCTCGTAGTAGTGCTTATAAATCTCTTTGACGATGAAGTCGGCGAGGGCGAAGTCATCCGCCCGGCTTTGGTCAATCTCCATCAGCACGAATAGCCTGCCGACGAGCAGCTCCTCCTCAGCAGAAGGCTGGCTGACAAAGGCTTTGCTCGTGAGAGTTGATTTCTGCTTCGGATTAACGGTCAGCGGGGCGACTTTATAGCTCATAGGAGGAGTAGTTGGTGATGGATGATTTGACGCTCAGATGATAATACTATACTATGAAAATCAATAAAAATCAAAGGAATGCCTGATCTATGGAAAGTCCCGCGCAACGCTCATTAATCGACCGGCTGGCGGCTATCCTGGTGACGCAGGCTCAGGCCACGGCTGTGCCGCGCATACTTAATATCGGTGCGGCGCACAGTACTCTCATTGAAGAGGGGCTGATTGCTGCCGGAGCACATTTTAGCGCTGATCGGATTGATGTTGAGGATTGCAGCGCCTCAGGCCACTTTGTCGGTACCTGCTATCGCGGCAGCGTTGAGAACATGTCGGCATTAGCCAGCGGTGCCTATGATGCCGCCTTTGCTAACTACGTCCTGGAGCATGTTACTGATATTTCAGCCGCCGCCCGCGAAATTAAGCGAGTTCTTAAACCCGGCGCTCCCTTTGTTCTTTCCACGCCCAATCCGCGCGCGCCGGAATTCATCTTTTCTCGTCTTACCCCGTTGTGGTTTCATCAGCTTTTTCGCGGCAATAGCCAGGTGGAAGGCGAGCGGGCCTATGAAACAACCTATGCCTATCGTTCGATTGATGATTTAGTGGCGCGTTTTTCCGAGGCGGGCTTTCTGGCTCCGGAAATTCGGTATTTTCCAGTCACCGCCGTTTATCTTTCACGCATTCCTTTTATCAGCCGGCTCAGCCGGATATACGATCGCTGCTGTGCCGCGCTTGGCTGGAAAAGCCTTCTCGGCAACGTCTGCCTCGTCTTTAATTCGTAATCTATGCTCGCAAAACTTTTCGGATCAACCGCTCGCGTTAAGATCCTCAAGCTATTCCTGCTCAATGCCGATACCTCGTATTATATACGGCAGATTTCGCGCCATCTGGCCTTGCAGCCGAATGCCGTCCGGCGTGAACTCGATAACCTCGAGACCATGGAATTGCTGACGAGCCATCAGGGCGAAGAAGGGGATGAGGCCTTTGCCGACGAGAAGCCGGGCAAGAACGATCGCAAATACTTCCAGGCTAATAAGCAATTCGTATTATTTAACGAGATTAAGGATCTAATTATCAAGGGCCAGATTCTCTGCGAAAAAGATTTCACCGATAAGCTGCGCAAGCTCGGCAGCATCAAGCTACTGATCCTTTCCGGACTTTTTATTAATGACAAGCAGGCGCCGGTTGATATGCTCATCGTTGGCAATTTCAACAAGGACAAGGTCGCCAAGCTCGTCAAAGAGCTCGAAGAAGAGCTGGTAAATGAAGTGAATTATTCCGTTTTGACGGAAGAGGAGTTTTATTATCGCCGTCAGGTGACCGACGTCTTCCTCTATAGCGTTTTGGAAGGCAAGAAGATTGTTGTTATTGCCGAAGAAGGTCTGAATATTGCCTAGTTCCGTTTCTGATTTCGAATTAAAAAAATCTCCGCCGGGGCGGGGATTTTTTTTGTTTATTTTTGGTAGCTTATTTAGCGACGGGCGATAAGCTTGATCCCCAGCAGTAGGCGCAAGGGGAGGAGGCGGCCGAGCCGCACGCCGAGGTTGAAGGGCAGGACAGCCAGGCAGCTTTCCAGAGCGCGCAGCGGCCAGAGCGGAATTTCAACAAATAATCCCCGGCTGCCGATAAGCGCCCGAAAATGCCGGAAGCCAGCCTGACGGAAAACGCTGACCAATTGCCCGTGATTATATTCGCGCA
>CAYVHQ010000001.1:32584-63341 GCA_964451345.1 uncultured Gammaproteobacteria bacterium
CGGAAGCCAGCCTGACGGAAAACGCTGACCAATTGCCCGTGATTATATTCGCGCAGATGAAAACCGGTGGCGGTGGGCGTGAAATATTTGGAAATATCATGCGGACCGGACCAGCGGTTGGGCGTAATGCAGATATAGCGTCCGCCTGGCTTGAGAGCTCGATAAATATTAGACAGCTGTTCGGCCGCATCGTCCGGGTGCAAATGTTCCATGAGCTGATTAGAGAAAGCCAGGTCGATACTGCCTTCCGGCACCGGAATGGAGAGGCCGTCGGAAATGGAAAGGGTGAAGTTTTCCGGGAAGATATTATCAGCCGTCACTTCAACTGAGACGTCGACGGCGTAGACCTGCGCGACGCGCTTGGCTGCTTCCAGGGCAAGGACGCAATTGCCCGCACCGATTTCCAGGTAGGTGGTCTGCGGGCGCAGGTAGGGTCGCAGCATGTTTAATGTATCGGCGATGGCCAGCTGAGACAGGATGCGCTGATTAGGTAACAGATAGGGGATGGCGGCGTATATTTCATCATAGACCTGGCCATAGAGTTTCTGCCGCTCGGCGGCCGTGGCCTGCCGCAGGCTGTCGGCGAGCTTTTTTTCCAGGTCAAAATGGCGTTTTTTTTCGGCAAGGGTCGGTTGGTACGGCTTCATAAAGCAGAGAAAATGAGGTAGTCTTACGGTATGGCTCTTATTGTAGCCCATCGGGGCGGAAAAGCAATCCTGACCCCTGCTCTTGACATTTATTTTATTATGTGATATAATTTAATATTAACCTCTAAAAAGGCTAAAGCAAACTATGGAATTTAAAGAATTTTTATCTATCGTTAGCCAAAAGAAGAAGACTCTCTGGGGTTTTGTCGCCCTTTTCCTCGTGCTGGGCGCATTATTTGTCGCTATTCAGAAATTTCAGTATAGCTCAAAGTCCCAGGTCTTGGTCGTTCAGGAAAACAACCGGACGCTTGATGCCTATGCGGCATCGCGTTCTAATGAATACCTGTCTGGTATTTTGGCGAGCGTTATTTCCTCGAATTCCTTTTATACGAAGGTGACGGAGACAAATTTCGGCATCGAAACGGCCTATTTCGGAGATAATCCGCGCAGTCAGATGGAAATCTGGACGAAGACCGTCAAGGCCCGCAGCGTTAACGATTCCGGTATTATTTCGATTGTCGTGTACCACCCGGACCGTGTTCAGGCGGAAAAGATTTTGCGCGCCGTAAACTATGTACTCATGACCCAGCACGCTTCGTACCACGGTGCCGGCGATACGGTAAAGGTTCGACTTATCGACCAGCCAGTTACCTCCACGCTGCCAGTGAAGCCTAATATTCCGCTGGTTGGCGGCGGGGCCATCGTTATCGGTGTTCTGGTTGGCCTGGTCTATATTTATCTTAATGCTCCGCATGATCCAACGGCCATTCCTTCCTACGGCTTTCGCGAATTGCCGCCTGGCATTCCGTCCCGCGCTTTCCGCGATCTCGAAGCGCCCTATGCCGCCCCAATACCTCGTCCCGAACCGCCCCGGCAGCCGCCGTATCAAAGCGGACCGGTTCGCGGCCAGCTTCCGGAGCAAGCCTTGTCCAATCTCGATCCGGCCCATCCGATTCCCTATCATGACCGGCCTGAACCAGTTACCCATTACGGCCAGTATGCCAAAGTTCCGCTCCAGCCTGAACTGTATGACGAAGGCGGCGGCTATTTTGAAGGGGATATAGAGCCGGGAACCCTCAAGGGAAACATGAAGAACCTGCTCTCCTAACGTAATCTGCAAATTTGCCATGAATCTTGACTCTTGTCTTGATTCATGGTAAGATTCTGGATTACCATTCCAGCCAGTTTATTAAAAAATATTAAATATTAAATTAATTTAATCATAGGCGGCCTCCGGGCTGCCACCTTAAAGGAGAAAAAATTGAAACTAACAATAACAATGTTGTTCTTGGCAGTCTTTCTTTCAGTTTCTTCGTTCAACTTGGTTGTCGCGCAAGTGACTAACACGACTGAAGGAGAAATCTTAAAGAAAAAGCAACACATACAAGATTCAATCGACAAGGCAAACCAGCCTCTCATCATCAAAGAAGACAAAGATGCAGAAATAAAGAATGATGATGAGGGAGCAAAGCGTGAATCGAAGTATTATCCCAAAGACCAAAATCAGTCAAAGAAGCTCTGGCCGAGTCTGTTGAACCCAGCTCCCTTTCCGATTCCTCAGTTTTCTGTGCAAGTGACCGGGATTTTCCTGAACACAAACGGAATGTATGGCTCAGGATTCATAACACGACTCATTGGAAGGACGCGCCCACTGCGCAGTCTAAACGATGTGTCGACCGGACCAATGGCTGAACTTGGCCAGGTAATAACCCACACCGAAGTTGTATCAGCTACAAAGGATACAAGCGACTACGTCGGAACGACGAGTATTGCCGGTTTGGCGTACTCTATCGCCAGCTATAACGTAGATGCCTACGGTTCGGAAATTTTTGTTTTCGACATGGGTGTCAGAAGGGTTATTGCCGAAGGAGAAAATAAGCTGGTGAAAACCAAGCAAGTTTCTTACATGCTGACGGCTAATGCGTACTATGAGAGTCAGTCGTCTGAAGT
This sequence comes from uncultured Gammaproteobacteria bacterium, assembly GCA_964451345.1. Taxonomy (GTDB): domain Bacteria; phylum Patescibacteriota; class Patescibacteriia; order Patescibacteriales; family Patescibacteriaceae; genus Patescibacterium. The sequence goes on from CAYVHQ010000001.1 coordinate 35,182, forward strand.
TTTTGGCTCTTTGGTTGGAATCAACGTCGGGGCACATTATTCGGCGGATGCAACAATATCCGGCGCTAATGATACCGCGGTGTTGAAACTCGAAACGTATGATTTAGGGATGGTATATGGAAATATGATCTTCACCGGACTTTCTTTACCCATGCCATTTGGCAATAAGTCAGGATTGGATAAATTTCCATTAGCCTATGCTCTTGATTTTGGAGTAGGCGGTTCGTATGGGCTGCAGAAGAAAGCTATGACCTACAGTTTTTCTGCTGGTCTTAGAATTCATAAGCGCGCCTTAACAATCGCAAACTTAGAAGCGAAGGTATATACTACGCCAAAAGAAGTAAGTGTCTGGCGTAACTACACCGAAGTGAACTTAACGTTTTACCCGCTCAATATATACTACGCATTTAAGTAAATGCGTAGTGAAGTACCAACCCCAAGAACAATTCAATTTTTAGAAAAATAAAAATCAAAAAGGAGCTTTAAATGTCTACAGAAAGACCAGAATTACCGCAAGGACAGAATGGCGGCGGTGGAAGCATCACGAACATCAATACACCAACTCCGAACGATCTGAACAATCAGAGCAATCCGAATATTCCGCAAGGATCATCGAGAGTGTCACCGGGCTGGTATGTTGCATGTGGTGCATTAATATGCGCAGTAGTTATTCTTGCTTATATGGCCATTTTTGGCAAAAAAGACGATGGTAAGAAAGAAACAGTAAAAAGCACTATTGAGCAATCAGACGCTCCAGTTTCATCCAAAGAGAATCAGGTTGATTCGAAGGATAGAAACAGCGGTGGAAAGAAAGAATCAAACAACACTTCAAACTCGAATCTTGCTGAGAATGAAGTGATGTATGGTAACGAAGTTAGGGTGTATGAAGAAAAAGGTATTTATTACAATGGAAATTGTAATGGCCGAAACTTCGTATTTCCTAATTATCAAATCCTTGAAAAAGGATCGAGCTATTCAGGCGTATTTTGTGCCGTTGCTCTAAGTGAAACCAGCGTGACTCTTGCTATTGATGAAGATATTGCATCTAAGGTCATCAGGTCAATGTTTGGCAATGATTTTAGGGGAGATTATCTAGCAGACCATCTTTTAGGAAGGACGTCAGCTGATACATTTTCTGCTGAGCATCAGGTTCGCAGAGAGAAAGGATATATATGTTTCGATGTCAATTATGACTTTGCTATATGCCCTGGTTATATTGACTGGTGTTATCTTATTGTGAATCCCACTGACAATAAAAAGTTTGAGGAGAAATATTATCCTGGAACTTTTGATGGGAATAGCAATCTGCCTAAGCCTATCGATCATTATCGTATTCCTCCCTGTGATATGAAAGGGAAGAAAGAGAAACCTAAAACGGTTTCAAGTACTTTGAAGTAATATATTCCGCACCCCCTAGAAACATAGGTGGGTGCGATTTTTTTTCTCTTCCCGTTATGCCTTGACAAAACCTGGCAAATGATATATAGTGGAATATCACCGCAATCTTAAAAATTTCATAAATAAAAGAAAAAATGAGAAAAAACATCTACATTGCCATATTCATGGCATTACTATTCTGTACCGCATTTGCGCCTAAGAGCGTCTCTGCGCAAGTTATAAATGATATTTGTATCGCCACTTCGGATGGCGTAATTATCATTGAAGCGGACAAGCCAATTACCTGGGGAGCAAAACTGGAAAATATTCTGGTGGCTGATGACCAAAATAATTGGGTATACTCCGATTATAAAAAGGAATTGGTATACAATGAAGCCAACAATAAGAATTACTACGTAATTTATACGGGACACTCGTATGGCGATAATGCTCTTTTCTGCGTCCAATATTTCAATGGTATTGAAAATGGAAAACAAGTAGATAAGTATCTTCCGCATGATTTCATTTTCAAGGGAGGCATGGCCTTCGATGGACCATTATTTACGCCTAATTGGAATGGAAAGAGTTATAATTTCAGCTTTCCAACCCAGGACTTTTCCTTCGTAAGGAAGTAATAAGTATTAAACTAGTATCTAGTTAAAGGGAGCCACAAAGCTCCCTTTTTTTATATCCTCAATCCTTGACTTTTTTATTTTGTTGTGTTATAATCTAGCCATGATTACCCGTTACGGACAACGCTTTTTTTTGCCTATTATTGCAACAATTCTTATTGGAGCGGCGGCGCTTTACCTGCTTTTAATTGTGCCAGGTGTCGTTTCCGGAACAATCGCGCTGCTGGCTCTCGTGGCGCTTATCGCCTGGAAACCGCGTTGGGGCCTCTATGCTATGTGTCTGGCCATGCCAGTTATCGGCTGGGAATTTAGCATCCTCGGCCTCTATTTTACGCTCATCGACCTCGTCGCTCTGGCGATGGTTCTTGGTCTTGGCGTGCGCTATGTCGTCACTCGGCTCTTTGGTAAGCGGCCGCAGGTTTTACGACTGCCGCTGGCCGGACTGTTTGCCGCCTTCTTCGCATCGATTCTTTTATCTAATCTTTTTAGCGGCGATCCCTTGCCGGCTCTGTGGTATGCCGCTCGCGTCATTGTCATGTTCTACGCGGCCTATGTCGTTGTGCCGGCCAGCCTGCTTGATCGTCCAAAATTCTTGCGCATCGCCGTGAGCTGCGTAGCGGTTTCCGGATTGATTGTGGCCGGCTCCTCGGTCGTGACGCTCATCGGCCAATATCTTGACGCTGATTTCTTCCGCGTGCGCGGCGTGCGCATCTTCGGTATCTATCCCTTCGGCGTCAACCATAACCTGGTTGCTGAATACCTGATCATGACAAACTTTTTCTTACTGGCGCTGCGCTACTGGTTCCGCTCGCCGGCGGCACGCCGCTTCCTCAATTTATCTTTCATAATCCTGACGGTTGTCGCGCTAGCTACGTTTTCGCGCGCGGCCTGGATCGCGACATTCTTGCAGCTGCTCGCTTTCTTCGTCTTGCGTAAAACCGATAAGCTTAAGCTGGCGATGAGCAGTATTGCTCTTGTCCTTCTGCTCATGCCCTTGGCTTTCAAAATGGTACAGTTGCAGGAAAATAATTTCTCGGCCACGGCCAGCCGTTTGCAGCTTACTAAGATTGCCTGGCAGTCGTTTCTCGACCGGCCGGTGCTTGGGTTCGGTACGGGAAACTTCATGAAGCTGGTCGGAGACAATATCCGCTTTACGGCGCAGTACGGTGACCCAATGGACTCGCACGGAATTCTCCAGAAGGTGATGGCGGAACAGGGAACACTTGGTCTCATCGTCTTTTTGCTTATTGCCGCGGCGATTTTCCGAAGATTGTTCTCGCTGTATGACCGCTCGGCTGAGTTCCAGGAGTTACTCTTGCCGCTGACGGTTGGCTGTCTCGGAACATTCATTTTTCAATTTTTCAATACGTCGTATTACAAAGGAAAGCTGTGGCTGCCGATTGGCATCGCCTTAGCCGCGGCTGCTCTGATGCAGAACCCTGACAAAAAACATCTCCTTTATGTCCCGCCCAAGAATTAACATTCTCCATATTATTCCCTCACTCGCTGTCGGCGGCGCGGAGCGGCTGGTGGCTGATCTTTTGCCGGCCTTGGACCCGCAGCGCTACGAGGCATCGCTGTTGGTATTTTTCCGGACGCCGGCTGATGACGGCTCACAGATTCAACAGCTGCGTTCGCGCGGCATTAGGGTTTTTGAAGCATATGCCGACAAAGGTAGACTGCCAGGATTTCTGGGCGGTGCTTGGCGGGCCCTGTCCGCTGTCTGGAATATTTCCCGGATCATTCGCCGCGGGCGAATCGATCTCGTGCATTGTCATCTCTTCGGCGATTGCTACGGCCGTCCGGCAGCGATGCTCGCCGGCGTCCCGGCTATTTCCACTGAACATAATGTCAATGTCAGTGAGCCTTTTGTAATCTTTTTCATTAAGCGGTTAACCGCCTGGTATCTGGCAACGACCGTGGCTGTGTCAGAGGCGGTGCGTCGCGATATGATTGTCCGTTACCGTCTGCGCGCCAAGCGCGCCTGCGTTATTCACAACAGCGTCGACCTCTCCCGCTTTCCGCTAGCAGAGAAGCAAGCAGAGGGAAGCGGCTTTCGTTTTGGCGCTGTCGGCCGGCTCGACCGCCAAAAAGGTTTTGATGTTCTTATCCGCGCCATGAAAAAAGTGACGGCCGAATTTCCTGAGGCGCGTTGTATTATTGCCGGCGAAGGCGTTGAGCGGGCAAGACTGGAAGCCTTGATTGCCGAATTGGGCCTGCAGAATTCTGTTGCCTTACCTGGTATTGAGCGGAACGTGCCGGCCTTCCTCTCTGCGGTCGATTGTTTTGTGATGCCCTCCCGCTGGGAAGGCTTCGGTATCGCCGCGCTGGAAGCGGGCGCTGCCGCTTGTCCAGTGGTCGCTTCGCGCGTTGACGGCCTGCCGGAAATTATTGAGGATGGCAGGAGCGGAATGCTTGTCACACCGGATGATGATACCGCCTTGGCCGAAGCTATGCTTGCCATGCTACGATTAGAGAGAACTGCCCGACGCGCTTTCGGCGACGCTCTGCGTGAACGCGTTGTTCGTGATTTTTCGCTCGAGGTCATGGCCAGCCGCTACGCTGAGTTGTACTCCCGTCTTATTTCCCATTCTTAATATGCCGTCTCAACCCTCCTTACGTGTTATCCATATTCTGCCACGCCTTACCCGCGGCGGCGCTGAGACGATGGTGCTTGATTTAATAAAGCAGGCTTCGCCGGCTATTGAACCTCTGCTTGTTTCCCTTAAGCCGCTCGACGCGGGCGGTGAGGAGATGGCGGCCAGTCTCGGGCCGGTTCGCCTCCATGTTATCGGCCAGCGTTATCCCGGCGATGTGATGGCACTGTGGCGCTTGTATCGGTTTTTGAAAAAAGAACAACCTTCGATTATTCATACGCATCTTTTCGGAGCTGATTTGTACGGCGGATTAGCCGCTCGTCTGGCCGGACTGTCACAGATATTATCGACGGAACACAGTACCGGTCTGCCTTCCGGTCTGCGCCTGGCCTTGAAACGCCGTCTCTTCCGCTGGTCGCGCGTGGCTGTGGCCGTGTCGGAAGCAGTCCGTCAGACGCTGATTGCTCGTGGTTTTTCATCTTCTAAGCTGCGTCTAATTCATAACGGCGTCGCCGCTGAACGTTTTACCCGCCGCGAGACAGCGTCTTCGGACGTATTCCGCATCGGCGCAATCGGTCGTCTTGCTCCGGAAAAAAATTTGGCGAGGCTTATTGAGGCGGTTGCCGTTCTGGCGGAGCAAGGTAATGTTCATTGCTCGATTGCTGGTGAAGGGCCGCTGCGCGCTTCTTTGGAAAAATTAATTAAGGAGAAAGGGTTGGTTGGACGCGTTGAGCTTGTCGGACGAATTAACGATGTTCCTACTTTTATGTCAAAGCTTGATGCTTTTGTTCTGCCGTCACTGTGGGAAGGTATGCCCTTGGCTTTGCTGGAAGCGGGTGCGGCTGGATTGCCCTGCGTGGCATCTGATATTCCCGGCGTACAGGAAGTTATTAGTGACGGAGAGACGGGCTTGCTGATTGATCCGCAGTCGAGCGCGGCTATCGCCCAGAGTCTAGAAAGACTACGCCGCTCCCCGGAGGATTGTCACCGCTTTGGTAAGGCCTTGCGCCAGCATGTAACCTCGTCCTTTAGTGTTTCGTGGATGGCAGAGGCCTATGAAAAACTCTATCGTGAAATACTTAGCTCATCTCTATGAAAATTCTTCAGGTAAACAAATTTCATTATCCTCGTGGCGGGGCCGATAAATATTTTCTAGATATCTCAGCGGCGTTGCGCGAGCAGGGACACGCCGTGGCGGTCTTTGCCATGAATCACCCGAAAAATTTGCCGTCGGACTGGTCGTCTTATTTTGTCTCGCGGCTGAGCTTTAACGAAGGGGGATTATGGCAGAAACTTATCGCGCCGGGCCGGCTTCTCTATAGCTTTGAAGCGAAACGCAAGTTCGGTCGCTTGCTCGATGATTTCCGACCTGACATCATCCATGTCCATAATATCTATAGTCAAATCTCTCCCTCGATTCTTGATGCTGCCGCCCGACGCGGAATTCCTGTCGTTATGCACCTGCATGATTATAATGTTCTGTCGCCGAACTACGCTCTTTTTAATAAGGGCCAGATTTATGAACGCTGCCTGGGTGGACATTATTTCCGCTGCGTCGTCGACCGCTGCCATAAGAATTCCTATACCAAGAGCCTGCTCGCGGCTGCCACGCTCTTTTTTCATAATCGTATCCTCAACATTTATCGGCGTCGTGTCCGGGCCTTTATCGCTCCGAGTCGTTTTATGGCGCAGAAGATGAAGAACAATGGTTTCGCTACGAGCGATATCCGCGTTTTAAGAAATTTTATTGACGACGGTCTGCTTGCTGAACCGCTCGTAAAATCGAAAGACTCTATATTATATTTCGGACGTATTTCCGAGGAAAAGGGGATTGTGCATTTTATTAAAGCCCTTAGTCTATTACCGGATCAAGCAGCGCTCATCGTCGGCGACGGTCCGCAGAAGGCGGAATGCCAGGCATTGGCGAAACAATTAGGCTTGGAAGACCGTCTTCGTTTCCAGTCGCCTGTTTATGGTTCTGAATTAACTGCTATAATTAAAGAGGCCTCAGTCGTCGTGTTGCCTTCGATCTGGTACGAGAACATGCCGCTGGCCTTGCTTGAGGCCATGGCTTTAGGCAAGAGCGTTGTCGCTACCCAGATGGGCGGCATACCGGAAGTTATTACCGATGAAGTGACTGGCTGGCTTTGTCCGGCGGCTAATCCGACTGCGCTGGCCGTCGCCTTGCAACGCGCGGTATCCGAGCCGCTTGATCCGGAACGCATTCGCGCCAGCGTCGCTGATTATGCCCTATCACGTCATTGTGCTGCGTTAACTGATATCTATGCCGAAATTCTCTCTTAATATTCGCTGGCTATTTTTAGCACTCCCGCTTATTGCCCTCTGGCCAGGCGGGCCGCTGGCCGCTGCCCAGGACACCTATCCCAAGCTGGCAAACTATTATTTAAAATATTATGATCTCGTCACGCCAGACGAACTGACTCAGGCTAAGAAATGGGATCTGCTTATCCTGCCGAATGAAATAAGTATGAAATTTCCGGAATTCATTCGCGCCTTTAAAGCGGCTGGTCCGGAAAAAACTGTTATTGCCTACAATACTCCGGGCATGGTTCTGCACTTGCCGCATACGCTGTATAAAAAAGTTGACGACGCGAATCTCTGGCTGCGCGGCGGGGCGGGGGAAAAGTTGGAAGTTTGGAATAACCTCTTTACAGTTAACGCCACTTCCTCGGCCTGGCAGAATATGTATGTCGCCTCGGTCGGCGATACCTACCGCCAGGCTCCCTGGGACGGATCGTTTTATGATACCTTCGAGTCGACTATCGATCGCTACAGCACAGACGGCATCGATATTGACGGCGACGGACGGGTTGACCCGCCGGCGACGGTTAATACGCGCTGGCGACAAGCGCTTATTTCTATTTTACAGAAAACGCGCGATGCCTATCCGGACAAGGCGATTGTCATGAACGGTACGTCCGATTCGTATTACCAGCCCAATGTAAACGGTCGTATGTTTGAATCATTTCCCGCCTGGTGGGAGGGCGGACCGAGCTACTGGCAGTCTTCGATGTATAACTATTTGCGCCGTCTGCCGCCGCTTAATAAGCAGCCGAATTATTATGTCATAAACTCCAACACAAACGGCCAGCAGGGGATGGACGCGTATCAGAAGATGCGCTTCGGACTGACGAGCACGCTCTTGGGCGATGGCTATTATTCTTTTTCCTACGGACTGACTCACGAGCAGTTGTGGTGGTATGACGAGTATGATGTGAAGCTGGGCCGGGCTGATTCCAGTTATTTTAACCTGCTTAAGCCGCAAAGCGATTATATCGAGCCGGGGCTCTGGCGGCGTGATTTCGAGAACGGTATCTCGCTCGTCAACTCGACGGACAAGACTCAGCTCTACGTTTTTAACCGGGAGCAGTTTGAAAAAATTCACGGCACGCAGGACCGTTTGGTTAACGACGGCACAACGGTTAACTACGTTAAGCTTGCGCCGAGTGACGGCATTATTTTGCGGCGCGTCAAGCAGGATATCGTTGCCTCCTCTTTTTCTAATGGCGACCTTGTTCGTTCTTTTGATATTACGGGCAGCCAGTTGCGCAACGGTTTCTTTGCCTACCGCCCAGATATCAACGCCGGCGTGAATGTTATTATCGATGATCTCGACGCTGATGGCCGCCGCGAAAAATTGTATGAGAAAAGCGGCAAGCTGCTTGTCGCCAGTCCGGGACGGGCAACGGTAACGATTGCCCCATTTGGCGCAAAATTCGCCGGCCGCTTATCGTTTGCCACAGCTGATTTTGATCGCGATGGCAACCGGGAAATTGTCGTGGCGCCGGCCTCGGGCGGCGGCCCGCAGGTGCTTATTTTTAACCGTAGCGGTAAATTATTGTCACCCGGTTTCTTTGCGTTTGATAAAAGCTTCCGCGGCGGCGTCAAGCTGTCAGCTGGAGATGTAAATAACGATGGCCGCGATGATATTGTGGCTGCACCGGTTTCGTCACTTGCGCCGCAGATACGGATTTTTAGCGACAAAGGCCGATTGACCGGTTCATTCCTAGCGTACGCCCAGTCGTATCGCGGCGGAGTGAATACCGCTGTCGGCGATATCGATGGCGACGGCAAGAATGAGCTTGTCACGGGAGCGGCGGCCGGCGGGCCTCACGTACGAATCTTTACATCCGGCGGCCAGTTGCGCGGCCAGTTCATGGCCTTTGATCCTTCGGGCCGAACTGGCGTTCGTGTCATGATAAGCGACGTGGACGGCGATGGCAAAAACGAAATTTTGGCCGGCACGGCTAATTTCTAAACTAACGGTAGTTTGCTATACTATTACTATATGAAAAAAACAAACGCGAATAGCCCGCTTCAGTCGCTGCGTCCGATTGAGCAAAGATGGGAACGGTGGCTGCGTCCCTTGCGCGACCGTCATAATCGCCATTATCGCGATAGTTATTTTCAGCTATGGGCCGATTTGCTTCTGCTTGGCATTCTCGTCGGTCTGGTGGTTATCGTCATTTGGCTGTCATTCTGGCGCTCGGCGCCGGTGTTCATGGTTTCTCTCCGACCGGAATCGTCCCGCATGCTCAGCGGCCAAGAAGAAACGTTTGTTATTGAATATCAAAATTTGGAAGACGGTCCGGTGACAGCCGCTCAAATCGCGCTTGATTTGCCGCGGCGTTTTACGGTTACCCAGGCTGAGCCAGCCGGGCAGTTTGACTCCGCCACGCGCAGCTTTACTCTCGGGACCCTCAAGTCAGGGGAAAAGGGTGAATTAAAATTGAAGGGCATTGTCGAGGGACCGCTGGGTGAGCGCCAGGCGATTGGTTTTGCGATGTCCTATTATTACAAGCAGGTGCGCAAGCAGAGTCTCGATGCTATTGCCTTTCATATTGACGGTTCTGCCCTGCAGGCCGAACTCGAGGCGCCGGACAGAGCCTATCAGGGGGCTGGCTTCCGAACCGTCCTTCATCTGATTAATACCAGTAGCCGGGCAATCGATGATATCAGTCTGTTTGTACCAGGAACTGAATGGACAGTTTCGCCTGATGGTCAGCCGGCCTCGCGCGACGCGTTCGGTTTAGGAAAACTGGAGGCGGGCCAGAGCCGCGATATCGATCTTATCGCCGTGTCTGATGAACAAGGCGAGCGTGAATTGGCCGTTGAGTTGAGCGTCGGGAAGGGGGAGGAGAGTATCCTCCAGGCTCGCGCCGTTCGACGAGTGTCGGTGGCCGCTCCTAGTCTTCGCCTGAGCGGTTCCTTTGCGCCGACGGTCGTGGCGGCTGTCGCTTCCCGCTCGACTGTTTCTCTATCGCTGCGTAATCTGGAAGAGGCTGCCCTGGAAGATGTAACGATTACCATTCTGCCGGCCGGCAAACGCGTTTCGGTTAGTCGTCTTGTTTCGGCGACCTCTGGTATCATCGCGCGTGGCAATTCTTTGAGCTTTGGAAATTTACAGGCTTCCGAAACCCGTGAAGTGCGAGCGGATATCGAGCTCGAGCGCGAAAGTATCGAACCTAATGATCAGGTGTCGCTCAGTGCCGCAGTCGGCTATCGCTATAAGGGCGAGACCTATGACTATGTTATGCCGCTCGGCGTTATTCGCTTTGCCAGCAATTTAACAATGGAGTCCGGCGCTTATTATTACGGTCCGCAGGGCGATCAGCTCGGTGTCGGCCCGCTGCCGCCCAAAGTTGATATCCCGACAACCTACTGGGTGATTTGGCAGATTAATAATTTAGGAAATGACGTCAGCGACCTAAGCATTCAGGCAGAATTGCCGGCGACGGTCGTCTGGGCGGATCAGCAAAGCTTAACGGCGGGGGACTTGAGCTATTCGCCTGTCACGCGTCGCGTTATTTGGAAGCCGGGGACGGCCGGACGTACCGGTGGTAATTACCGAGTCAGTTTCGCCGTAACAATCCAGCCACGAGCCAAGGATATTGGCACAATTCCCGTTCTGCTTAGGTCAATAGTGCTGAGCGGCAAAGACGCATTTACGGGAGGTCCACTTGAGCGCGTTCTCCCCGATTTAAGCGCTAATCTCACAAAGGATGCCCGGGCTTCGGGTAAGGGGACTGTTGAGCCAAACTGATATTTTTATTTAATATTAGCCAAAATAAGAGCCGTCTCGGCTCTTGTTTTATTTTTGTGACGGTGATATATTTAGAAATTACAGAAATTGGTGTTGTGGCTATTGACAGAATTATTTTTATGTGTAATAATTCAATATTACAGAAAAAGTAAAAAGCCTATGAACATCGCCTTTGTTGGACAAAAAGGAATACCTTCGGTTAGCGGCGGCGTGGAAAAACACGTCGAGGAGCTGGCTGTCCAATTAGCGGCCGCCGGCCATGATGTTTCAGTCTATTCCCGCGCCAGTTATGACGACGGAGCAATCAGTTCCTATCGCGGCGTTTCGATTATTCGCCTCCCGAGTATCGCCACAAAGAACCTCGACGCCATCACCAGCACTTTCTTGGCGTGTCTTGATTTAATGCGCCGCAACGTCGACATTATCCATTTTCATTCGATTGGCCCGTCCTCGCTCATCCCGCTGATGCGCCTGCTGAAACCGTCCGCTAAGATAATTGCCACCATTCACAGCCAGGACTACTGCCAGCATAAATGGGGCTGGTTCGCCCGCACCTATCTTAAGCTCGGCGAACGAATCGCTTCGAAATTGGCTCATCGCACCATTGTTATTTCTCATTCACTTGATTCCTATGTCCGCCGCCGCTATGACGCGGAGCCGACCTATATCCCAAACGGCGTTTCCGAAAGCGTCTTCCTCGAGCCTTCGCTTATTACGAGCGAGTTTGGCCTGAAGAAGAACAGTTATATCCTGGCCGTCTCCCGTCTTATTCCAAATAAGGGACTGCATCATCTTGTCGCCGCTTATAACGGTCTCGAGACCGATAAGAAGCTTGTCATCGTCGGTGACAGTGCCTTCACGGATGAATACGCCCAGCTGATTATGAGCATGGCCGAGAGCAATCCGAATATCATCTTTACCGGTCGCCGCAGCGGTGCTATTCTTTCTGAGCTGTTTACCAACGCCGCACTCTTCGTCCATCCCTCAGAGCTCGAAGGACTATCCATCGCTATTCTCGAAGCGCTGGCGCATGGCAAGGCTGTCCTGGCTAGTGACATTCCGGAAAACATTGAAGCGCTCAAGGGCGCCGGTTTCCTCTTTAAGAACAAAGACAAGCGCGATCTGCGCGAACAGCTAGCCGCTCTTTTGGCCGATCCGGCTTCCTGCGCGGAGGTTGGCCGCCGCGGACAGCAGCGCGTCGTTACCGAACACGCCTGGCCGGCAATTGCTCTTTCGACCGAGCAGCTCTACCGCGAAGTGCTTGCGCAGAGCAGCGCTCGCCGCAGCGCCTGGGAATTGATGGCTGCCCGCTTCGCTACTTTCCTTTAAGCCTATTCTGCGTCGCGCATCAATTGCGCGCCGCGACAATGGACTTAAATAAGAAGTTCAGATTCTTTCAAAATCAAATTAATCAAGGAGAAAAAAAGCATGAAAATTAACAAATTTATCATGTTGTTCGTCGGTTTGGTGTTTGTAGCCAATTATGTTGGTTGCAGTAACACCAGTCCGGTTAGTCCAACTCAAGTAACTACACCGCAGTACAGACCAATTATGTCACGGGTAGTTAATAATGTATGGACTGAGATACAGGATAACCAAGTACTCACTTTACGAAGAGGCTTTGTCTCTGTATTCTCTATGGCTGGTTCGCGTGCCCCTTCGGGAAACTTGGCGCGACAGTTATGGACCGTATATGATGGCAGTTCGTATTTCAGTATCGAAGATTCGGTTTTGAGATATAATTTTCCCGTCATTACAACAGCAGCGTACGTGAGTCTGAAATGTTTTGGCTCAACGAACACAAATACAAGTGATACCGCAAGTATTAGAAGATACTTTACTATTCAGGATTCTATCCCTGGTGGTGGTACCGGCGGTCTTGATCTATCTTTGTATAGTTCGGCAATTATGCCTTCTGGTCAAAGAGCTTATACCGAAAACTTTCCACCGGAAAGAATGTCGAATGGAATGATCAGCGACCCCAATATGCGTACTTATGAAGGTCTGTGGGTTCCAATGATCTCGCCCAGCCTTGTCAATGGTTATTGGCAGGGAATCATATACGCGTATGACAATGAGGTAAAGCATGTGAACTATGGCTCGCCTTCGACAGGAGCGTGGAGCTTAGCAACTGCTTTTACTAACAATAATAATGTTAGCGTGCCGCGATCAATCTATCATACCGGCCAGGTAGAAAATTTCTACAGCCTGCGTTTGTGGCAAGGAAATCAGTATACAGTCACAACGACATTCACTCCGATCCGCTACGGCTTCGGTGATACGGTAATGGGTTTTGCTTTCCATCATGATTCAATGTTCGTCTATACGCGCATTGCTTCAGTTGAAAATCCTAATCCGCAGTCATCGCCCTGGTTGCAGGACAACTTGTTCAATGGACAAGCTGTGTCTCGACCAGTCGGTTCAAGTGGTTGGGGTGTAAAAAGTTATCACATAAGTCTATTGTCCGCCCCTCCCGGCGGCATCATCGCATTGCTCTTCGGCATCGGTGATAAAACAGTAGCCTTAAATAGAATTCAAAATACTGCGTTCTGGAATTATAACTACGGTAAGCTTTGCTTCCAAGTTGTCCTTCCACGACCAGGCGTTCCCGGCTCTATCATCGCCATTTCGGCTGATGAATGGGGTAAGGAAAAATATGTACAGTTTAAAGAAGACGGCTCATCCCGTATTCTAACCTTAGAGGATGCATTACAGATCCTCAAAAAGGACAAACCTGATTGGAAATCCACTCAGGTGAAATAAGAAATTAGCAATACAATAAGTAATAATATAGAGTTAAGCCTCGCGACGTCATATAATACATATGATGAAGCGAGGTTTTTTTATACCCTCATCTATAGTATACTGACGGATATGTCATTTTCCTTATTCTCCTGGCCCAATGGTTTCTTCTGGCGGCTATTGATGCCCCGGATGGCCGCTTCACGCCACCGCCGCTTCGACCTCTTCATGGCAGCCGTCCGACCCGTCCCGGGGGACCGCCTGCTTGACGCCGGCGTCGGAGAGGGCCTGGAAACGGCCGTGAACTTTCTGGAAGATTTATATCCCTATCCGGCAAACATTACGGCCCTGGCGCTTGAAGACGTGCCGAGCTTCCGCGCCCGTCATCCGGAAATTAAGCTGGTCCAGGGCGATGCCCGGGACTTGCCCTTTGCCGACAATAGTTTTGAGATATATTTTTCTAATGCCGTGCTTGAACATGTCGGCAACCGCACCGAACAGCAGCGTTTCATCCATGAAGCCTGTCGCGTTGCCCGGCGCGTGTTTATCTCGACGCCGTACCGTTGGTTTCCGGTCGACTTCCATACGCTTATTCCGCTGGCGCACTATTTGCCGCGGCCGGCAGTACGCGGTATCTATCGTTTGTTCGGCAAGGATCATTATGCCGAAGAAAAGAATCTGCGATTACTGGGCAAGGGAGACATTGAAAAGATGCTGCCGCCCGGCGTCACTATCCGTTGGTATCCGCAACGGATTCTCGGCATAACTTCTAACCTTAATTTCCTCATTGAACGTTCCTGATATGATATTGTCAATTTCCAGCGCCGAACCGCGTTTTCTTGAGCTCGCCCTCAGCAACGGAGAGGTGATTGTGTCCCGCCGGCAGATCCCGGCTGAGCGGCGCCAGGCCGAGCTGCTTTTACCTCAGATTGCAAAGCTGTTGCAGACATCTTCACTGCACCTGTCTGATATCACTGCGGTCCAGGTTGTAACGGAAGGCGCCGGCTTTTCTTCGCTCCGAATCGGGGTAGCGACCGCCAATGCGCTGGCTTTTGCCTTGGGTGTACCGGTAATGCCCCTTCAAGGGAAGGCTCTGAAGAAGAAGGGGATACTGGTCGCCGCACCGGCCTATTCTCGGCCGCCTTCAATTGGTAAAAAGGAGTAACTGTAACGCTTCGCTTCAATATTCGTATACCGCCGCCTGTGCATAAGCAGGTGGCGTTTTAGTTTCCTGAATTTATTTTATGTAACCATAGGCAAAATATTAGAGACTCCAGTCTGAGCGTTGACTTTGGGCAAAAAATGGTGTATAATTACAGCATTGAGGGGAAAAGTGGGGAATTGTGGATAACGTGTTCACAAGCTCACGCCTCAGGCAATGCCTTATGTTCATCGGAGAATACAATCACGCCATCGACGACAAGGGACGCGTCGCCGTGCCTGCCAAATTCCGCCAGTTGTTGCGCGGCGGAGCGGTGGTGACGCGCGGTCTCGACGCCTGCTTGGTTGTCTATCCGAAGAAAGAGTGGAATGCCTTGGCTGCGAAGATTGCCGCCCTGCCCATCAACAAAGCAAATGACCGCGGTCTCGCTCGTTTTATCCTGGCTGGAGCCATGGAAGTCGATTTCGACTCCCAGGGACGCATCACGCTGCCGGAATATCTCCGCGCCTTCGGTAAACTGAGCAAGAAAGCCGTCATGGCCGGTCTATATAACCGTTTGGAAATCTGGAATGAAGAAGCCTGGTCAAAGTTCAAGGCGGAAACGGAAAAACAAAGCAATCAGATTGCCGAAGCGCTCGGCGATATTAGTTAATTTCGGGATCTAGCTTTTAAGAAGTCTTGAAGGCTGAAATTCGAAATTCGACAACCGGAATGTACGAACACACGCCAGTGCTGCTTACGGAAGTTCTCGAGTACCTTGATCCGCGTCCCGGCGACCGTATCATTGACGCAACTCTCGGCGGGGGAGGCTATGCCTTCGCCATCGCTGAACGAGTCGGTCCAGAGGGAAAGGTTCTTGGTCTCGACATGGACGAGCTGGCGATTAACAATGCCAAATTAAAAATTGCCGATCGGCATATCGGCAACGTAGAAATAAGACATGCAAATTTTAAGGACATGGCCGCATTGGCTGCGGAAGAATTTGGGACGGAGCCTAACGTCGCTGGCGTTGTTTTCGATCTCGGTCTTTCTTCGGCTCAACTGGCTGACCGACGCCGCGGATTTAGTTTTCAGGAACATGCGCCGCTGAACATGGCTTTCGGCTCGCTCATACCGGATTCAAAGACCTATTATCTGGTCAATGAAACGCCGGCAGACGAGCTGGCCGATATGATCAGCCGCTTCGGTGAAGAGCGTTTCGCTCGGCCGATTGCCAAGGCAATCGTTGCCGCCCGCCGCGAAAAGCCCATCACCGAAACGGCCGAACTGGTCGCTGCCATTAAGCATGGTATGCCGCCGGCCAACCGCTTCGGTTCAAAGATTCATTTCGCTACTCGTACTTTTCAGGCTTTACGTATTGCCACGAATGGAGAGCTCGATAACTTGTCGTTAGCGCTCGCTTCCCTTAAGGGGGTGCTTAAGCCCGGCGGCAAAGTAGTTATCGTTTCCTTCCATAGTCTCGAGGACCGTATCGCCAAGCACTTCCTGCGTACCGAAGCTAAGCAATGCCTGTGTCCGCCTGAGTTTCCTGTCTGCCGCTGCGGTCATGAAGCCTGGCTCAAGGTATTGACCAAGAAAGCGGTAACGGCCACAGAAGAAGAGTTAGCGGCTAATCCGCGCTCCCGTAGTGCCAAGCTGCGCGCCGCCCAGCGTTTAACTGAAAATGTGGGAGCTACTCCCGCTTAAAATAAAAACTGTTATGAACCCTACATCAGCTCAGCCTGTCTTCCGCCTCAATCTTCGTCGCCTTAACGCCTGCCTCTGTTTGGCGCTAATCGGTGGCGCGGCGGCCTATTTCATAACAGTTAATGACCTGTCTACTAAGGGCTTCCTCTTTAAGGAACTGAAGCAAAAAAACAATTCGCTGATTGCTGAGCGCCAGGATTTGGAAAGCCGGGTGACGACGCTGGCCTCCTATCAGAATCTTAACCCGCGCATTGCCGCCGCCCGACTGGTCGCTTCGAAGGATGTGGCTTATGTCTCCTGGGGCAGCCAGGCTGTGGCGCAAAAATAACGTGATAAATTTCCGCGTATGATGATGGATAGTCGCCGACACGCGGTACGCAAAACTCAGGTGCCGGCCAATCATGCCGATAAGCGACCTGCCTACGTGGCATCGGTCGTTTTTTTGGTACTCGGCGCTCTGGTCTTGAAATTGGCGTATCTGCAAATCGGAAAGCACGAGGAATATGCTTCAGCCGCTTCGCAGCAGCATAATGTTGAGCAGGCGATTAAACCGGAACGCGGCAAGATTTTCATTCAAGATAATATCGCCTCCGCTTCGGCTGAGCTGTATCCCATCGCCATCAATAAAAATTTTGCTTCCTTCTTTGCTATTCCCAAGGACATTACTGATCCAGCCGCGACGGCTGAGAAAATATTCGTTTTTTTCAAGGAAGCGGCCGTACGGGCCGATATCGAGGCGCGCCTGTCCCGTGAGAGAACCGATCGACTCAATCAAAATCTGGAACAGCTCGCGTCCGTACCGGACGAAGAGAAGGCGGTTAAAGAAGCAGAGGTTCGCCGCGAGCATGAAGCCACCATGAAAGACCCGGTGTATCTTGATTTTGAGCAGGAAAAACGAGACCGGCTCTTTGAAGAGCAGAAAAAAATCGAGATTGAAAAGTACACTGCCTTGCTAGGGGATGCCAATGACCAGTATGAGCCGATTGAGAAAAAACTCGACGA
This sequence comes from uncultured Gammaproteobacteria bacterium, assembly GCA_964451345.1. Classification (GTDB taxonomy): domain Bacteria; phylum Patescibacteriota; class Patescibacteriia; order Patescibacteriales; family Patescibacteriaceae; genus Patescibacterium. Next base: position 52,444 of record CAYVHQ010000001.1, read on the forward strand.
GGAGCGGTTGAAGGAGTTTTACATTCTCGCCTCCGAGCGCAGCGATGTCACGCCCGCCGATTTAATTATTAAGGATGGCAAAGTTGTCCTGGCGAGCGATAACAGCGAGTTTAAGGTGCCGGGCTTTAGTTTTACGATGACCAGTTTCCGCTATTATCCGGAAGGCCGGCTGGGAGCCAATGTGCTCGGCTTTGCTAGTTACGAGAATGAGGAAGAGCGCGGCCACTACGGCTTGGAAGGATTTTTCGATGAAGATTTGTATGGCGCTTCGGGCTCGGTCAAGTCGGAACGCGGCGCCGGTGGATTGCTGATTGTTAATGATCGGCAGCTGACCCAGTCGTCAAATGGTAAGAGCCTAGTTTTGACGATTGATCGCTCGGCACAGTTTACGGCCTGCCGGATGCTCGATGCGGCGGTGGCGAAGCATGGCGCCGAGGGCGGCAGCGTCATTATTGTTGAGCCAAAAACCGGAGCAATTTTAGCAATGTGTTCAGCGCCCGATTTTGACCCTAATGACTACCGGGCGGCTAACGATTTAAGTGTCTATAACAATCCGGCCATCTTTGACGAGTACGAGCCAGGATCGGTATTTAAGGCTATCACGATGGCGGCGGCGCTGGATCAGGGAAAAGTAACGCCGCAGACGACGTATCAGGATAATGGACAGATTATGATTAAGGGCTGGCCGAAGCCAATCAGAAACTCAGACTTCTTCACGCACGGCGGGCATGGCAAAACGGACATGGTAACGGTTCTCGAGCAATCGCTCAATACCGGCGCCATCTTTGCGATGGAGCAGGTTGGCGTTAAGACATTTGCTGATTACGTCCAGAAGTTCGGGTTCGGCGAAAATACCGGCATTGAGCTGGAAGGGGAGAGTAATGGCAATATAAAAAGCATTACCGGTTTTCGGGTAAAGGAAATTTCCGCGGCGACGGCTGCTTTCGGCCAGGGGCTGACTGTGACGCCGCTGCAGATGGCAATGTCATACGCCGCGCTCGCAAACGGCGGACAGCTCCTCAAGCCCTATATTGTCAAAGAGATTATCGCGGCGGACGGCACCCGTTCCGTAACGCAACCTTCGCCGGCGCGCCGTGTTATCTCCGAACGCAGCGCCGGGCTTATTACCGGCATGCTCGTGGAAGTGGTAGAAAACGGCCACTCGAAAAGCATACAAATCCCCGGCTATTATATAGCCGGTAAAACCGGTACAGCGCAGGTGGCCGGCAAGAACGGTTCCTATAGCGGCCAGTATATCCACTCCTTCGCCGGCTACGCACCGGCCAACGATCCGAAGTTTGTTATTCTAACTAAGATTGACAAGCCTAAGGATGCGCTTTATGCTGAGTCGACCGCCGTCCCCCTTGCCCACGACATCACCCAGTTTTTGCTCAATCAATGGCAGGTCAAGAAAGATCGCCCGATTGAACCCCTTAAGAAAAAATAAGCCGGCCGTATGATTAAGAGATTATTACAACAAGCGCTGGCTAAGGCTGCCCGCCGAATCATTGTTACTCGCAAGCCGGAAGTCATTGCCATTACCGGCAGCGTCGGCAAGACAACAACTAAGGATGCGGTTGCCGCTGTCCTGTCATCGCGTTTTGCGGTGCGTGCCACCCATAAAAATTATAATAACGAAATTGGATTGCCGCTTACCGTTATCGGCGCCGCTTCTCCGGGGCGTTCTTTGTTCGGCTGGCGCAGGGTGTTAGCTGACGCCAGGAAGATAGCAGCTGACCGGCAGGCTCCTTATCCGGAAATGCTTGTTTTGGAAATGGGGATTGATCATCCCGGCGACATGTCGGCGCTGGTCGCTATTGCGCCGCCTGCTCGCGCTGTCATTACCAGGCTCGGGACGGCTCATGCTGAGTTTTTTGGATCAGTCGCTGATTTGCATGCCGAAAAGCTGAAGTTGGCCGAGGCGCTCGGTCCTGACGGCGTTTTTGTTTTAAATTATGAAGATGAACGGCTGCGGGCGGCCGGCAGCCAAAGTAAAGCCCGGACACTTACCTACGGTTTTTCAAGACAGGCCGACGTCTGCGCGGAAAATATTTCGCTCCATGTTTCCGATGATCCGGGAGTTAGCTTCAAACTCGTTTATGATGGCTCGGCCGTTCCCGTTTCTATTCCCGGCTTGATTAGCCGACCGGGGATATTGGCCGCCCTGGCTGCGGCTGCTGTCGGCTTTAGCTATGGGCTGAACGCCATTGAAATTGCCCAGGCGCTTCAGACCTTCCAAACTCCGGCTGGACGCATGCGTTTGTTGGCCGGCTCGTATGACGGTTTCCTGATCGATGACAGTTATAATTCTTCGCCAGAGGCTGTTCGTGAAAGTCTTGATACGGTTGCGGAAATTGACCAGACCCAGTATGCCGAATCATGGATAGTCCTCGGCGATATGCGTGAACTAGGAGCCGAAAGTCGCCGCGCCCATCACGAGATCGGTGAGTATGTGGCCAGTAAGGGTTTTGATCATCTTATTACGGTTGGTGCTGAAGCGTCTTTGATTGCCGAAGAGGCGCGCAAGAAAGGAATGAAGACAGAGCAGATTATCGGGTTTGCTGATGCCGCTAGTGCGGCGGAATATTTGTTTGAGAAAGTTAGACAGCATGACCTGGTACTCGTTAAGGGCTCGCAGGCAGTTCGACTTGAAAAAATTGTTAAGCGTCTCATGAAAGAGCCGAAACATGCCGAAAAATTGCTGGTGAGGCAGGGAAAAGAGTGGCGCTAATCCTCATAGCGACTTGTTAAGCGGCAATCTGGAGACTGTGCTATACTTCGGGTATGTGGGAAGAAACTAATAACAAGTTGCGTTGTGAGTACCAATTCAAGGACTTTACGCAGGCATTTGCCTTTATGGTGAAGGTCGCGGCTGTCATTGATGCGCATGACCACCATCCGACCTGGACAAATACCTATAATACGGTCTCTTTTGCCTTATCAACGCATGATCAGGGGGATATTGTTACGGAAAAAGACCGAGTATTAGCCAAAGCGATTGAAGATGTCTACCGCTCATTTTCCCGGAAATCTTAAGCGTGTCAGGAGCTCGTAACGTTCCGTCGTTTCCCGCGTATCCTATTGCATGACATATACAAACCATTTGCGTCGTTTCGGCGCTGTTTTTTTATCACTTGCTCTTGTATGCTCTTTTGTGCCGCCGTCGGCCGTTGAGGCCGCCGGTGAATTCCGTTCAATTGTCTTTCCGGTAATTGGAACGGTTTCGTATTATGACGATTTTGGCGCTCCGCGCAGCGGCCATACGCATGAGGGCAATGACCTTATGGGCAAAAAAATGCTGCCGTTAGTAGCGGTGGCGGACGGTACGATTTCCTGGGTCCAGTATCCTCAGCCGGATTGGGGCTACGCCATCAATATTCGCGATGCTGAAGGATTTAACTATTGGTATTTGCATGTTAACAATGACAATCCCGGAACGGATGACGGCCAAGGCGGCGGTTTCCGCGCCTATGCGCCGGATATTTTTAGTGGCGCGCCGGTGGTTAAGGGCCAATTGATCGGCTGGATGGGGGATAGCGGAAATGCCGAAAGTACCGGCGCTCACCTGCATTTTGAAATACATGATCCCAGTGGTGCGCCCTATAGCCCCTATGCCAGTTTAAAAGCAGCGCCCCGTATCACAACGCCGGTTGATGGGCCAAAATTGGCTAACGAAATATTGCCGTATGGAAATTTTAAAGGTGGCGCGACTGTTGCCGCCGGCAATTTTGGCGGGAATGCCGCTTTAGTGACCGGCGCCGGGCCGGGCGGCGGTCCGCATGTCAAGGTGATGAGCGCTGACGGAACACTCTTAAGTCAATTTTTTCCTTACCCGATGGCGTTTCGTGGCGGAGTAAATGTTGCGGCAGGCGATATTAATGGCGACGGCATCAGCGAGATTATAACCGGCGCCGGAGCAGGCGGCGGGCCGCATGTCCGCATCCTCAGCTCGACTGGTATTCCTCTGGGACAATTCTTTCCGTACCCTGCGGCTTTCAAAGGCGGTGTTCAGGTTGCGGCCGGGGACCTTGACGGAGATGGTAAAGCGGAAATAGTCACCGGTGCCGGACCGGGCGGCGGACCGCAGGTGCGCGTATTCCGGGCAGATGGAACAGCTATTGCCGGCTTCTTTCCGTATGACAAAAATTTTAAAGGCGGCGTGAACGTTGCTATCAAGCCGGCAGCGGCTGGTTCGCCGGCGCGTATTGTTACCTCGCCCGGACCCGGTGGCGGACCGCATGTCAGGACTTTTGATATGATGGGCAACCCGGATACGGAATTCTTCGCCTATGACGCCGGATTCAGCGGCGGCGTGAAAGTAGCGGTTCAGGCCTCGTCTCTCTCAGGTACATATACGATAATCACCGCTCCGGCCAGCAAGGGCGGACCGGACATCAAATTGTTTTCTTCTTCCGGTCAGCTTGTCGAAAGTCGTAAGGCGTACGAGGAATGGTGGCGCGGCGGTTACTCGCTGTTTGCAACCCCTTCGACTATCTACATCATCGCCGACGGACGACGTGCCTCCCTGCGTGAAATTCCTGCGGTTTCGAACGGTTGGGGTGGCAATAACCAGGGTTCGGGCAATGGCAGCAATGGCAATGGAAACGGTAACGGAAATGGCGGCTGGGGCAACTGGGGCGGCGGCGGTCGCGGCTGGTGGGGAAACTAATAAAAAAAATACGGCTGCTTAGGCAGCCGTTGTGATAAAACATTAAATTATATTTTCGAGAGCTTCAGTGTTTCTTCGCCGATCATTCTCTTCACACCGGGATGCAGTTTGTCTGAAATTTCATTCCAGAGCGTGTCGAATGATGTAACACTCTGAAGGGCGTGTCCAAGTTGCATTATAAGGGCTGGCTCTTCTTTGAGCTTGGTCAAGCAGCGCAGCGCCTCAGCATACAGTTCGTGTTCCACGAGATATTTGAATTCTAGCAGTACGTAGCCATCGCCTTTTTCCCTTTGCAGTTCTGTCAGCAGTTCAAGGTATTCGCTATGTGGCAGTCTATTCGGCCACTGATGCGAAAACTTGATCAGTTCATAGCTCATAAACATGCAGGGATCGTCATTGGGGAACATATCCCTTCGTTTGATAATCTCTCGCAGTACAACGGTTGAGAGACAGCCTGGCAACGATACGCCCGGCCAGAGCATGATAGCTTGGATAAAACCCGGTTCTTTAACCTGGAGAGCGGTAAGGCATAGTTGATTAAGGGCACGGAAAGCAGAGTGGCGACTTTCAATTCTAATTTCCTGTAATAGTTTAAGAGTGTCCCAGTAGGCAGATTCAATGACATCATTGAAATAGAGGGGCAAATCGCCTTTAGATAAATCGATCTTCGAAATTTCTATTTTCCAGGTACAGGAAGGCGGCATAGAAGGATTAAAAGCAGCTAGCAACAATATAATTTCTCGCCATTCATCATCAGTTAATGAGTTGAAAAAGGTAAGATAGGCTTTTTCTTCTCCTATTTGTATATAGCGCGCTTTGAAATTGCGCAGCTTATTGATGAGTGCCTTGAGATTTACACTGTTCAGCTGCAGATTTGGTTTTTGCATGATTGGCAATTTATTTTGAAAGAATGTTCTACCATATCGTTTATTTACGTATTTGTCAATATTTGCACTCTGTCATCTTGAATAATATTTAGGCACGACCTTTGACTAAATGGTATTTTTTACGTATGATTGTATCTTATGAAGATGTAAGAACATCTTACAAGCAAATTCGCAGTATATGAGTACGAAAGAAGAACCGAAAAAAATAAAGGGCGCCAAGCCACCATCCGCCCCTTTGTTTGGCCTTATTAAGCCTTACTGGCGCCTCATTGTGCCTTTGGTTGTGGTTGCGCTGGCAGCTAATGCCCTAACGCTCTGGCTGCCTCGCCTCATCTCGCATGGCATAGACAGCTTTTTGAGCGGCCAGGGATTGACGAAGGTACTGTGGGAATTCTCGATTGCTTCCGGGATTATTTTCGTTCTGACGTATTTACAAAGCATCGCCCAGACCTACGCCTCGGAGCGGGTGGCCCGCGATGTCCGCCGTGATTTGTCTGATAAAATTTCAACGCAGAGTTTTTCCGAGGTACAGCAGGCCACCGCCGCAAAATTGTTAACAAACTTAACATCCGACATCGACTCAGTAAAGAACTATGTTTCGCAGGCCATCGTCAACATCGCCTCTTCACTGTTTCTCATTGTCGGGGCGAGCGTTCTGCTTATTTCCATAAACTGGCGGCTCGGTTTAACCGTCCTCATTATCATTCCAATTATTGCCGGGACATTTTTTGTCGTGCTTGGTAAAGTACGGGCGCTTTTCCTGAAGACGCGCGAGATTATCGACTGGCTTAACAAAGTCATTAACGAAAGCATTATTGGCGCTGCCCTTATTCGCGTTATTAATTCGCAGAAGCTGGAGCATGCCAAGTTTGCCGACGCTAACGCCAATGCCCGTGATGTCGGCACGAAAATTCTCAAACTTTTTTCGGCGATGATTCCAATCATCACCTTCGCTTCCAATCTGGCCATTCTTCTTATTCTTGTCGTTGGCGGCCGCTTCATTATTAATGGCAGCATGAGTTTTGGCGACTTCGCTTCGTTTAACAGCTATCTGGTTATTCTTATTTTCCCGATCCTCTTAATCGGTTTTATGAGCAATATCATCGCGCAGGCCCAGGCATCGTACGACCGTATTGTCGCTGTCTTGCGCGCGCCCGCCCCGCGTGAAGAGGGGACGATTGTGACGCCGCTGCAGGGAGAAATCAGTCTTGAGCATGTACAGCTGAACTTCGGGGAGAAGCCGGCCCTGAAAGATGTTTCCTTGTCGATTGTTCCTGGTAGCAAGACGGCGATTATCGGACCGACCGCCGCCGGAAAAACCCAGCTGCTTAATCTGATGATTGGCCTCATTCAGCCGACGAGCGGTCGGGTGGCCTACGATGGGCGCGATATTAACGATTACCGCCGCGAGGAGCTCTACAAACAGGTCGGTCTGGTTTTTCAGGACAGCATTGTCTTTAATATTAGTCTGCGCGAGAATATCGCCTTTAACACCGAGGTGAAAGAAGCTGATATGCGCCTGGCAATCGACACGGCCGAATTGTCCGACTTCATCGCCACGCTTCCCGACGGCTTGGAAAGCATGGTATCCGAGCGGGGGACGAGCTTGTCTGGCGGACAGAAGCAGCGTATCATGCTCGCCCGCGCCCTGGCGATTAATCCAAAAATCTTGCTCCTCGACGACTTCACCGCCCGGGTCGATTCGGCGACGGAACAGAAAATTCTGGAAAATGTTGAACGAAATTATCCCGGCCTGACGCTCGTTTCCGTCACCCAGAAAGTCTCGTCGGTCGATACATATGATCAGATTGTCGTCTTGATGGAAGGAGAGGTCATTGCCAGCGGCCGGCACGAGGAACTGATGAGGACTTCCCCTGAGTATGTCCAGATCTATGATTCACAGCAAAGCACCAGCGCCTATGAATTACAATCTTAGCAAACAAGAGCCTGGCCAGAAAACCTCAACCTGGCAGGCGATAAAGAAGTTGTGGCCTCTGATTGTTGAGGAAAAGAAGATCATGGCCTGGGCGATGGTGGCGGTGGTTGTTAACTCCGGGCTGAGCCTGACGGCTCCGCGCTTAATTGCCCATGCCGTCGATACGTTTATCGTTGGCCACAATTACGGCGGCGTTCTTTTCTATGCCTCCATTATTCTTGGGCTGTATGTTTTAGGCTTGGTGACGAATTACATCCAGATTCGTCTGATGGGCGGCGTCGGTCAACGCGTCCTCTACCGCCTGCGTAACCGTATTTTCGAAAAATTGCAGGAACTGCCGGTGGCTTTCTTTAATCAAAACAAAGCCGGCGACCTTATCTCCCGCATCAACAACGATACTGATAAAATCAACCAGTTTTTCTCGCAGGTACTCGTCCAGTTTATCGGCAGCCTTTTTCTCATGCTCGGCTCGGCGGTTTTCCTTCTCAGCCTCCATGTTACTCTCGGAGCGGCGACGCTCGCACCGGCGCTTGTCCTCATCATAATTACGCAGCTGCTCTCGCCCTGGGTCAAGCGCAAAAACCTGTCCAGCTCACAGTCGCTCGGCGGTCTCAGCTCGGAAATCCAGGAGAGCCTGAATAACTTCAAAGTTATCATTGCCTTTAACCGCCGCGACTATTTCAAGAAGCGCTTCCAGGAAGTTAATGAACAGAATTACAAGGCTTCCATCGGCGCCGGCATTGCCAATAATACCTTTACACCGATATATGGACTGGCGTCCAACGTTGGCCAGCTCATCGTGCTGGCCTATGGTATTTCCCTGATTGCGAGCGGCCATTTCAGTATCGGTCTGCTCATCTTCCTCTCGTATGCCAATAGCTTCTATAATCCGCTGCGCCAGCTCGCGGCGCTCTGGTCAAGTTTCCAAACAGCCCTGGCCAGCTGGGACCGCGTGCATGAAATTCTCGTGCTGGAAAGTGACTTGCCACTGCTGACGGCGGCGGCCGGAGGGGATACGGGTGCTGTCATGGAGTTTCGTAATGTTCATTTTTCCTACCCCGGCGGTCAGCCAGTCTTGCATGACATTACGCTTCGCCTCGAAGCCGGCAAAACCTACGCGCTGGTTGGTCCGACCGGCGGCGGTAAAACGACGACTGCTTCGCTGATGGCTCGTCTTTACGATCCGACAACCGGAGACGTCTTGCTTAGCGGTCGCGATATCCGCAGCTATTCAGCGGCCGAGCGTTCGAAAAAAATCGGCTTTATTCTGCAGGAGCCGATACTCTTTAGCGGTACGGTACGCGAGAATACTTTGTACGGCAATGAAGCGTATGCTGCTGCGGATGAATCGGCCTTGGCGCGAGCCATCAAGGCGGCTGGCCTGGAAAAAATTCTGGGTCGTTTTGACGACGGTCTTGATACGAAGTTGACGGCGACGGGCGATGCGGTCAGTCTCGGTCAGAAACAATTAATCGCTTTCATGCGCGCAGTCTTGCGTAATCCTGACTTGCTTATTCTTGACGAAGCGACGGCCAATATCGATACGGTGACCGAACAGCTGCTCGAAGAAATTCTCAGTAATCTGCCGGCCAAGACGACCAAAGTTATTATCGCTCATCGTCTCAATACCATTGAAAATGCCGACGAGATCTTTTTCGTCAACGGGGGAGCGGTTACGCCGGCCGGTTCCATGGAACAGGCGCTGGAAATGCTCTTGCATAACTCGCGCCAGACCTAATTGCTATTAACTCTAGAAATTCAGCCTTTTCTTCGGAAGGGGCTGTTTTTGTATCTATTTCCCCTAATATTCGCCCCTTCTTAGAGACATATTGACAAAGTATATAAAATGTGCTAGAATACTATATTGGGTAGAACATTGAAAATATAGTGTTTATTAGAGAAAAAGCGATATTCCAAGCGGTTTGGCGTATGGCCTTTTCTCTAATTAAACCAAATAGAAAAATGGCTAAACAGGCAATCGATTTATCAGGTGATAAATCAACCGCGGCAAGCACAGAAGAAGTATTAGTAATCGCAACAACCAATAACGAGGCCGGGCGTCTCGTAACACACGGCAACGTCGATCCTGACGCTGCCTTGTCCATACAGGTAGTAAAGAAGAATGTTCCGCAATACTCGGACGCTGAAATTAAATTCGTTGACGCGAATGATAATGGCAGCGGCTTACGCGACGATGACTTTGCAGTAGATATTTATGCCGGTGGAAAGGGCCATAAAGTCTCGCATGAAGAGAGCGGTGTCGGCTCCGCCTTCCAGCATGTCTTAAGCAACTTTGCTTCGGACAACGACCAGAGGATTTTCGATTCTTTGGCAACTGTCATTACGGTAGATGATTCCTACGGGAATGCGGTCTATCATTTGACACCAGATACAATCGGAGCACGCGCGTTCCAAATGCTCAGTCAAACATCTTTTTGCTCGACATTCGGAGCATATAAGAAAAAGCTGTGTGACGATTTAAAGGTGATCAATTTCACAGGAATGATCTATGAAGGTTTCCTAGAAGTCGGCAGACAGAAGTTCGGACTTGAGTCTGATTCTGACTCTCCGTCTAAAACGTTGAATATTACTTTGAATGCCGCCGCTTGCGTATGGGCACATTCGAAATATTCTTCACCAAAAAACGAATGGAGCTTTGAAGAACGCTCCGGCACATTGCCTCTTCGTTCGGTCATGGTAAAATATGCACCGGCAAAGGATCAGGAAGCTATGAAGTCAATTATTGATTTCGTAGAAGCCTATTCTTTAGAAGGCGATGCGCTTTTCTCTAGAAAAGAGTATGGCTTATCGGAAGAAACAGCTGAGCAATTAGCCGAGACTTCCTTAGCCGCCATCTTTAATGCCATTAAAACTCAGTCTGCTCATTCCTTGACCCTCCTGCATCATGCAGCGGTTATATTTGACGGATTGTTAGCGAACGGCAAGGCTCGCTTGCATGCCCTGGATCTCATAAAGACACCTCGTGTCAAATATTGGTACTACGGCAAGATTGCTCTTGTTAATAATACAGGCTGTCCCAGCCTTAACGCCGTACTTTTTGAAAGAGGAGTGCAGGCAGTTGTCTATATCAATAAATGCAATATTGGTATAGTACGAAATAGTTACTTCAGAGGCAAGGCTCAATTTGCTGCCAATGATCCTTCTATCATGGAGGTCATTAAGGCAGCTGGTGAAGCTGGCTTGTGGTTTGAACATCCAACAGGGTTTCTTCTCTGTTGGGGTAGCAGCAAATCGGTAAAAACCGTTAATTCAAAGGTTAAGCCGATGTCACTAATAACTGCTTTGATAAATTTATTCAAAGCAAAGAATTTATTTATTGGTGAAGCAAAACCCAATAAATAAGCAATAAGGTAACATTTAGTTAGTAATATAATATTTTGTTAGT
>CAYVHQ010000002.1:0-1504 GCA_964451345.1 uncultured Gammaproteobacteria bacterium
CGGTCGTTACGATTGGACTGATCTCGATTGGCAGGTTGATGAAGCCGAAAAGCGCGGCGTCCAACTGATCCTCACTATCGGCAACCGGGTTCCCCGCTGGCCAGAATGCCATCTGCCAAACTGGACGGCAAGCTCCGCCCAGTCCGAACGCCAGACAGCTACCTTCGAGTACATTCGTGAAACCGTCGCCCGTTACCGCCGCAACCCCTCGGTAATCTACTGGCAAGTCGAAAACGAGCCCTTCCTGAAATATTTTGGTATTTGTCCTCCCTTTGATAAGGATTTTCTCGATAAAGAAATCGCTCTCGTTAAATCACTGGACTCCCGCCCGATAATCATTACCGACTCCGGCGAGCTTTCGCTGTGGTTCCCGGCCGCCAAGCGCGCCGACGTCTTCGGATCAACCATGTACCTCAACACCTACTCCGAACATCTTAAGTCATACATCCGCTACCCCATCACACCGGCTTTTTTCCGCATTAAGCGCAACCTAGCAAATCTCTTTGCCTACCCGCAGGATTGGATCGTCATTGAACTGCAAGGCGAACCGTGGGGTAAAACCGCCTTCCAGGATTTGCCGCAAGCCGAACGTGATCGCACGATGGACATACGCAAGTTTGAAGAAATTAACGAATTTGCCCGGCAGAGCGGCTTCCGCACCATGTACTGGTGGGGAGTAGAGTTCTGGTACTGGGAAAAGCAGCGCGGTAACGACGCCTATTGGTTAGCCGCTCAGAAACTATTTAAGCAATAATATGGCGCGCACTATTGTCTATCAGTTAGGGATTGATATCGGCGGTACCAAAATTGCCGCAGTCCTTTTACGTAAAGGCAAAACGATTGAAAGTTCCGTTCTAGCTACGCCGAAGGACAGCCTCGAACATTTTCTTATCATGGTCCAGGCAGTCATCGATCCTCTTCGCGAGCGAGCCGCCAAAGACAAGGCTCGTATCGGCGGTATCGGCATCGGCTGCCTCGGCGCCATCGACAGCGAAAACGGCCAAGTCTTACTTGCCCGCAATTTGCCGATTCTCAATAAGATAAAACTGGTTGACGCCCTCCGACGCCAGCTTAACGAGCCGGAGCTGCCTATGATGATTGATAACGACGTCAACTGCTTCATGCGTGCTGAAGCCCTGCTGGGAGCCGCCAAGGGCTCAAGTAACGCCTATGGCCTAGCCATTGGTACGGGCATCGGCGGCGGCTGGTGGCGTGACGGAAAAATTTATCATGGCAATCACGGCGCCTCGACCGAGCCGGGTCACATCATTATCGACTTTGACCACCTCCTCACTCTCGAACAGGCTTATCATAAGATGACCCAGAACAACGCCGGACTGCTGGCCGACGAGGCGCGGCGCGGCGATCTCCTCGCAGAAAAAACGTTTGTTGAGTTGGGCGCGTACCTCGGCATTGCCCTCAGCAACATCGTCAACCTGCTCAGCCCGGAAATCATTGTCCTGGGAGGCGGCGTTCTGGCTTCAAGCGATCTATTCCTCAAAGA
>CAYVHQ010000002.1:1514-30639 GCA_964451345.1 uncultured Gammaproteobacteria bacterium
CAACCGATGCCATGCGCCAGCATACGTACTCCCCCGCTGGCCGTTCAGTCAAGCTCGTTAAGGGAAAACTTGGACCGCTGGCCGGGGCGATCGGGGCGGCCTTACTGGTACCTGAGCAAAAGATTGAACCAGTCAAGGAATAATCTCTGTACAAAAAAATAAAGCCGGTCTGATTTCTCAGTTCCGGCTTTTAGTTTCTCATTTTCTCCGCAGGTAGTACTTAGTGATAACCAGCGATTTGCTCTTCTTCATAGGGTCCCTCTTCAAATTCAACATCTTCTTCTGCATTGCCTATATTAAAGAAACCTGGCTCCATCATTTCTTTTACCGTATTTTGTTCCTTCTGACTCATTGGGTTTCCCTCCATAAGCCTATCGTTTGCCAACTGGATGATAGCCCATCTTCTCCATAATTCGTGATCAAATTCGTCACTATTATCATACTGGATGCTCGTATCAGGGTATGGAAAGTGATTAAAGTACAAATCACAGAGAGTAGAAATAGGCATCAGCTTTCTTTCATGATTTTTTATTTCAATCCCCGTGCCTGTCAGTAATGCATCGTTAGACAGAAGCTTATAGCCTGGTACGCAACAAAATGTAAAAGGCGTTCCATTAATCAGTTCCATATTGATAACATGGATTGATTTGTCTATAGCTTTTTCAACATCGTCTATTATATCCGCAAAATTTATATAGCAGTGAGCCCTATGACACTCGCCTGATTTTGCAAATGGAATAGAAGAGCTCGTTAATTTTATTTTTGTTTTCATATAAAAATGGAGTTTAATTAGTGAATTGCCCGAGCTTCGAGACAAAACCCCGGCAATTCACTAAAACTCCTTTAAAAACAACAAAATTGGTAAAGAACCGCCAATTTAGTATTATATCATATTTTATGATAAAAGTCAATATTACCACATAAACCTTACCGATTATGAATTATCGGGACGAAAAAAATAAAGGGGCATGCCGCAGCATATCCCCTCTTCTTTGTTCAACATCTTAACAGAATATTATTTCCGTGCAGCTCTCCTTCTAACATACCTTTTCAAGATTATTTCCACCTTTGATTGAATTTCGTCCCATTTAAATCTAGGACCCTTGAAAACAGACAACTCATAGCGTCCAAGGAAAATCTCATCAACTATGCCCGGTATTTTAAAAATATTCTTAATAAAGCGAGGATACTTTTTTGTCCCTTCATGTTCGCCGCGCATGAACATCTCTATATGCTCATTGGTCAGCTCAACACGAGTATGAAAGGTCAGTGAAGACCCTTCATTTTCTACTACTAATTTTAAATCTTCTTTGTTAATTTTTTTATAGTTTTGCCCTTTAGCCATGACTATATTTCAGGTTTAATTTAGTAAAAGAGGCTATAGACCATATGACATATAGGCTCTTTTACTAAATCATTTTTAAAGAAACAATATATTATTATATCACATATCTGTAATAAAATCAATAGCAAAGCCGCCCCATAACGAAGCGGCTTTGCTATTTGATGAATGTACGTCCTAGCTGCGCTCTTTGCTGGCCCGTACCACCTCAGCGATGAATTCAGCCTTGTCCCACTCCTTCGCTTCCCGCTCTCCTCGCTCGCGGACGAAAAGCTTGTCGGAATCCTTTTCCTTATCGCCGATAACGAGCATATAGGGGATCTTTTCCTGGGTGGCCTTGCGGATTTTGTGGCCGACGGTTTCATTACTGCTATCAATCTCGACGCGAATGCCCTGCTCTTGCATGACCTTGGCAAGCTCGCCACAGAAATCGTTGTGCGTTTCCGAAACCGACACCAGCTTCACCTGAACCGGCGAGAGCCAGACCGGGAAATTTCCGGCGTAGTGCTCAATAAGAAAGCCGATAAAGCGCTCATGCGTGCTGAGCGGCGCGCGATGGATACAGAGCGGCGTCTCTGGAGTGTTCTCACTCGAACGGTAGGTCAAACCGAAGCGGGCCGGTACGCCGAAATCGACCTGGTTCGTCGCCAGCGTAAATTCGCGGCCGATGGCGCTCCAAACCTGCACATCGATTTTCGGACCGTAGAAGGCAGCTTCGTCCGGTACTTCGACGTATGGAATGTTGGCCTCGATCAGGACCTGGCGGACCATGTCCTCGGTTTCCTGCCAGAGCTCAGGCAGATCAAGATATTTCTTGCCCCGCTTTTCCGGCGCATGGGTCGAGAAGCGCATGACGTACTTGTCGATATTGAAGATCTTGAAATACTTCAGGTACATTTCATTGACGGCCCGGAACTCGGCGCCGAACTGCTCCTTAGTACAGTAGATATGGGCGTCATTCATTTGCATAGACCTGACACGCATCAGGCCGAAGAGTTCCCCACTCTGCTCGTAGCGGTAGCAGGTACCGTATTCCGCCAGGCGCAACGGCAAGTCACGATAACTCGGGTTGAGGTTAGCGAAGATTTTATGGTGGTGCGGGCAGTTCATCGACTTCAGATAGTACTTGTTACCGTCTATCTCCATCGGCGGGAACATGCTGTCGGCGTAATACGGCAAATGGCCACTCGTCAGGTACATCGATTCTTTGGCGAGATGCGGCGTGCGGACGCGCTTGTAGCCGGCCGCAGTCTCCGTCTCTTTGCCGAGCCGTTCCAGCTCATCTATAATGACGGCCCCATTCGGCAGCCAGAGCGGCAGGCCCGGTCCGACATCCTCGTCGAAGGCGAAGATGGACAATTCCTTGCCCAGCTTGCGGTGGTCGCGCTTTTCCGCTTCGGCGAGCTGCTGTAGGTGCGTCTTGAGGGCTTCGCGGCTCTCAAAAGCCAATCCGTAGATACGGGTCAACATCTTGTTCTTCTCGTCGCCGCGCCAGTACGCGCCAGCCAAACGGGAAAGTTTAAAGCTTTTCGGCGCGATCTGGGAAGTCTTTTCGACGTGCGGACCGCGGCACAAATCCTTGAACTCGCCTACCTTATAGAAGCTGACCGTCGTTTCGCCGGTCTTAGCCAGGTCTTCGATAATTTCTACTTTGTAGGGCTGATTACTCTTCTTAGCCCAGTCGACAGCCTCCTCTATACTCATCTCCGTACGCTCGAATTCAAGGTCCGCTTTAACAAGTTCCGTCATCCTCTCTTCGATCTTCTCGAAATCGGCCTCGAGCGGCTTATTGCTTGGAAAGTCGATATCATAATACCAACCGTCGCTGATATCAGGACCGATGGCGAACTGCGCATCCGGATACAGCTCCATGATGGCATGTGCCATAAGATGGGATAATGAATGGCGCTTAGTGGTGAGTGGTATCTTTTCTTTTTCCATATGATTGCTTAGAGATAAAAA
This sequence comes from uncultured Gammaproteobacteria bacterium, assembly GCA_964451345.1. Lineage (GTDB taxonomy): Bacteria > Patescibacteriota > Patescibacteriia > Patescibacteriales > Patescibacteriaceae > Patescibacterium. The sequence goes on from CAYVHQ010000002.1 coordinate 4,819, forward strand.
AATCCCGCCTTGATAAGAACACGATTTTCATCATGTCGTTATCAGGACGGGGTTCCTGCCCTTAATTAAGGGCGAAGGCGGCCTCGCGGTTCCACCTGAATTTTCCTGCTTCTATGACAGAAGGCAGAAACTCTTTGAAAATCAGCTTAGGCCTCGCGGCTCTTCCCTTGTGGGACGACCATGGTTGGTAGCCATGGCAATTGCTGGATAATATCCAGTATAAGCCAGTATAACAGAAAAGTCAATATAAAAAATATCGCGCTTATTACTAAGCGCGAATTATCCCAAACACCTCAAACTAGGCTTTATTTATATAAAAAGTTAAATTTTTATGCCATTTAGTAATTGTATCAGGGGTAATATCCTTAACTCCCTCATATCTTCTTGTGAGCTCTTCACACATGTCTTTAAAAAGTCCTTGAAGCCTTTGCCCACGACAACTATGCTTGTACGACCTGAAGGCACATAACAAGCCCTGTCCATCGACATCAGGATCGTTTACCTCCGTTGCTGCGTAATAAATACCCGCTTCGATAAGTTTAGCCTCGGGCAAACTCACGATTGCCTCATTAAATGCGTCCCTCATCCACGGACATCTATATCCGTCTGAGCGAGCATCAATCCATTGGCGCCGTTCGTATATAGTTTTAAGCAATTTATGTTCAGGTGTTTTTAATAAATGCTTCAACAACCACCCCGTCAACGCTTGACTGTGCAACGGAAAATTCATATGCCAGGGTGTTTCTTTGACAATGACATACAGCTCATCATCGCTATTTAGCGATAAGAGGCGGGACTTTATATTATTCCGTTGTGCCAACATGTACACAGCAGTAACGCCGGCAATCAGGGCAATAATACCAATAACAAAAAAGGTATCACGGTAATCCGCTCTTTGGGAGCGGGAATAGGCTATGCCTAAAAAAATAACAAAAACTAACATCAATAAAAGATATCTTTTTTTCATATAATTTCTCCTTTACCCATATCGGGCACTATATTTTAAAGATCTGTTTTAAGTTATCTCTATACCATCATTTTACATGAACAAAGTCAACTACCTTCTTCAAGTAAAACAAAAAACGACCCTTCCGGGCCGTTTTATATTATCTGTGTACAGGTCAGCTTCCTCAATTCTACATCATTTTCTTCCGGATGAAGGTCGGAATGGAGAGCTCGTCATCCTCGTCTTCTTCAGCCGTCGGTTTCTTAGCCGCCGGTTCAGCCTGGGCCATCTTCAAAGGCGAGGGTTTGGACTTAGAGGAAGCGAGGTTCGAGGCCTGGTCTTCTTCAATAAAAGGAGTCGGGTTATAGGTCCGTTCCGGAGCGGTGGTCATCGACGGCGTCCCGACCGGGCGCTTACCGTTGAAGCCGGTTGCGACGACCGTAATCTTGATTTCGTCCTTGTACTTTGGATCAATAACGGCACCAAAAATGATCTTGGCGTCCTCGTCAGCCGAAGAAGTGATGATCTTAGCAGCTTCATTGACTTCATGCATGGTCAGACCCGCGCCGCCGACGATCGTAAAGAGAATGCCACGTGCGCCTTCAATCGACATCTCAAGCAATGGCGAGTTGATAGCCATCTTGGCCGCTTCGATTGCCTTGGTCTCACCGGAAGCAGTACCGATGCCCATAAGAGCCGAACCGGCGCCAGACATAACTGCCTTAACGTCGTTAAAGTCGACGTTGATCAGTCCCGGGATAGTAATCAATTCCGAAATGCCCTGAACGCCCTGGCGCAGGACTTCATCGACCACCATGAAGGCATCGAGGATAGAAGTCTTCTTTTCAATGACCTGGAGAATCTTGTCGTTCGGGATAGTAATAATTGTGTCCACCTTGTCGGTAAGCTCAGCCAAGCCGCGTTCGGAAATCTGCTTGCGCTGCGCGCCTTCGAAAGCAAACGGTTTGGTGACGACCGCGACAGTCAGTGCGCCTATATCGCGCGCCAGTTCGGCCACGACCGGAGCCGCACCGGTACCGGTACCGCCGCCGAGACCACAGGTCACGAAGACCATATTGGCATCCTTCAGGGCTTCACGGATTTCATTCTGCGCTTCTTCAGCTGCCTGGCGTCCGAGGTCAGGATTCATGCCGGCGCCGAGGCCACGGGTGATGTTCTTACCGATATGGATTTTCTTGGTGGCCTTGTTGTAGTGCAGAGCCTGAACATCAGTATTAACCGCCACAAACTCAACCCCCTTGATGCCGGAATCAATCATGCGATTGAGGGCGCTCCCGCCCGAACCGCCGACACCGACGACCTTGATCTTTGCAAAACTCTCAATAAGGGGCTTAACCTCTGCCATATGTGTGTATATAAAATAAAAACACTCGTTCTTCCATTATAGAACGAGCGTTCCCAAATAGCAAGAATACTGTACACTTTTTGTGTACAGGCAAATATATATTGTATTTCTACGCTCCGCCTATGCATATATGATATAAAAAAGCCGCATGAATTATGCGGCTTTAACAACCTTCTTAGCGGGATACTAAATCGTAATAAAATGGAAATACCCAACACCACGATGAGCCAGAGAGGAATTTTTTCTCACCGCCGCTAACATATATTCTAGGCGTTTTACTTACTCCCTGGGTAGTCAGAATCACATTCTGCAGCGTTTGACCATCTGGCGAATAGAACCAAACTACTATTTTAGACTTACTAGCGTTTTTCCATTTTTCAAAGTTTTTGATAATGGCAACCAGCTCTTCGGCAATCCGGTCCGGGGTCTTAAGCATGCTAGGATAAATCCATAGAGGCTCTATAGGTGGATTTGACCTGTAGTAATCCAGTGAAGGAAAATCAATGTTCGAAATCGTCCCACTAACCTTTTTTAGAAAATTTTCAAAGCTTTCTTCATACGTTCCATTAAAAAATTCTTTTTTGCTTACTTTCATTATTTTTATTTTTATTTTGAATTTGATTTTTAATGTATCAAATTACCATCTTGCTCTGAAAATGTCAATCTTATAACAAAAACAGCCTAACGGCTGTTCTGCATCAAAAAATAGAGAGGTTCCTAAGGTTTCAAAGATGAAAAAAGTCCCTTAACTTTATCGAGTGCCTTCTGGAACGGGAGGTTAGACAGGTTCATGCCTTTCTTTGGAGCACTGTCTTTCGTCATCTGCTCGCCCCAGGTCACCAAGCCGAGAGCGGTCAAATACTCCAGGTCATTGACTTTATCGACAACCGTCGCAACGCTGCGGTTTGCGCCGAGCGATACCGGCAGGCGAAGTTTCTTTTTCGCGACCTCAACAATATCGGCCAGCTTAGCTCCCCCGCCGATGAGGCAAATACCGGCCGGCAACATGCCGGCCCGATCAACCTTCTTCAGTTCGGCATCGACTTTCTCAAAAATCTCTTCGACGCGGGCCTCAATAATTTCTGAAACATAGCGCTGCGAGATGACAGTAATTTCGTCGGTCAGATTCTCTTCCTGGACGAGGTCATTAATATCGATTTCATCTTTCTTATTGAACTGCTCTGATTTGGCCGATCCGTAGCGCACCTTAATCTTTTCAGCCAAGTTAATCGGGCAGCGCAGGCCGATAGCGATGTCAGCGGTAATATGAGAAGAGCCGATTGGCAGTACGGCAGCATGCAGCAACTCGCCTTCCTCAAAGACAGCCAGACTAGTTGTCGCGGCGCCGATATTGACGATTGCCGCACCGATTTCTTTCTGTTTAGGAGTCAGGGCAACGCCAGCAGCGGCCAGGGGCGAAAAGACCAGATCGTCAATGTTCAAACCGGTATGATAAATGGCCTTGGTCAGGTTCTTAATCTGACTGGTCAAGTTTTGGATGATAAGGGTTACGACTTCGAGGCGGATGCCCGTCATGCCAACTGGATTTTTTATATCTTCCTGGCTATCAACAATAAACTTCGAAGGAATGACATGTAAAATTTCGTAATTCGGCGGTACGGCTAAAGCCTGAGCCGCTTCAATCACGCGATTAACGTCTTCGGTGTTGATTTCGCTATCGCTGCGGCTTACCGCTACGACACCACGGCTCGACTGGCACTTCAGGTTAGGGCCATTAATACCCACCCAGGCGGCGGCAATCGGACTGCCCATAAGGCGCTCCGCCTTTTCCAGGACGGCGGAAATTGAAGCAGTCGTATCCTCAATACTATTGATAATGCCTTTGCTGACCCCCTCGGAAGGGACTGAAACAGCGCCGATGATCTGCAGCTTTGCTCCGCCTTCAATATCAACACGCTGACCGATGACAAGCCGGGTTTCAAGCGATCCAATATCTAAGCCGGCAATGAGGTTTTCCCGCATAAAAAATGTATAGTGACAATGCGTCTATTATAACAAAAATCTCTAACCTTGCCAATAAAAAAGACGCACAAGCGGCGGCAAAAAGAGACAGAGACCGACAATGACCGCAAACAGCGAGGCGACCAGGACGGCGGCGGCGCTAATATCTTTAATATGACGCACATATTGATCCAAACGGGGCTTAAGAACATCGCTAATCTGCTCAATCATGGTATTTACCAGCTCAAGCGCCAAAACCAAGCCGCACGCCAAGGCCAGGATAGCCCATTCCTGCCAATTAAGCCCCAGACACCAGGCCAGAACGCCTACCAGGAGCGTGGCCAAGGCCTCAATGCGAAAGTTCGCCTCTTCCCGCCACGTCTTAGCCAATCCCCGAGCGGCATAGGCTAGGCTTTTAATAATACGAGGCGTCTTCATAAAACTTTTTTTATAATTAGATGGCCCAGGCGTTCCATTTCGGCTGCTCCCTTGTCAGTTTCGTCCTCATAGCCCAGCAAATGCAGTACGCCATGGATTACGATAAAAGCCAACTCCCAACGAATCGACGGCGCAAACTGCTTAGCCTGCTGCCGAATTACCCGATAGTCAATAATCAACTCCCCTAAAAAACCATTCTCGAAAATTTCAGCTTCTTCTTCGCGGAAAGAAAGTATGTCCGTTACGGCATCCTTGCCTCGATAGATGCGGTTAAGGCGGCGCATTTTCAGATCGCCGACAATGACGACCGACACATCGCCCGAGGCGCGCTGGTGCCGTAAGGCAGCTGCTACGGAGCGCTTAATAAGAGCAGTCTCCACTCTTGCTGCCGTTTCATTTGCCACCGTAACAGCCATATGTTACGAAGCGAGGGTCAGACTGCGCAGCATGAGGTTGAAAACGTTCTTATATTTTACGACGGGCGTCGCGCTAAGATTGTAAGCCGCGATAAAGATGTATGATTTATCTTTATTGGTAAGGTAGGCAATATTGCCATCAGTCGTGAGTACTCCATCCCAGCCAGCGCTCGTAATAAGCTGGGACGGCGGAATTATTTCGACATTGAACGTTTTCTTATACCAGGTAGCGATATCCTCCCGATCCGAATTAGGCTGTATGAGAATCTGAACAAATTGTCCGTCCTCAGCCGTAAAGACGATTGAATCATCCGTGGTCGCGACCGTCTTCTGCCAGGCCGCTGGATATAACATGCTCAGGTTAAAGGTCGTATTAAGATAGGTTGCCAGATTCTTATTATCGGAAAGCTTACCGGTGCCGGCTGGGTTATAACCCCCCTCCACTTCCGCCATATCTTTGTAGGTGTCAGTATCACTGTCCGCCAGGGCAGGATTTGTCGCCAATAGGACTTCTTCGTCGTTGCTCAACCCATCGCCGTCATCATCAGCGGCGACAGTAGTGCTGCCGGAAGCGGGCTCTGCTTCGGCCGAATCTTGCCATAATTCCTGTGACAACTTCCATAGTCCCTTTTCCGGAAGGAAGATAACTGTTCCAATTTGACGCTTATTGGTTTTACTCACCGTTAAGACAGCGCGCTGATCACTCACTTCTTCGGCAATATCCTCAGTTCCATCCAGCACCGGCAATGGCTTGAGCCGCAGAGCGGCCAGAAGGTCGCCGCCGGCTGGCAGAGATGATTCTACTTTATTCTTTTCCTCAAGCAAAGAGGCGTAACGATCAGCTGTAGCGTATTTAGAATAAGCCGCTAAGTAGCTTTCGACGCTATCAGCTAGTGCCAATTCGCCGCGGAAAACTAAGTACGCTTCCTTTGGAGAACCGGACGGGCGCGTACTGGTTGCCGGGGCAAGCGGAACCGGATCCGTACTTGGGTTTTCTATAACTACCGGCGTAGTTGTGGCTGGCTCACGGCCAAGCAGTTTCAGAAGAAAAGCCGGCTGCGCCCAAAACGCATACAATCCGCCGCCCAAAAGAACGAGCAGCAAAATGATCGTAACCAGCACCCATATACCGCGGATAGCCGTATTCTTGCCGGCAACCTGATTATTTTTCTGAAAGTTCTCCGGCATATAATAAATGTCGGCGTTGTCGACCGAGATGCCGGGCGGCGGCGCAACGGTAGTAATTGGCGGCACAGCAGCGGTTCCGCTCGGTGGGGTAATGGGGCGGGGCGTAGCCTGTTCGACGGCATTAAGCTGGTTCTGATCAAACATATGCGATGTATAAAATGAAGTTAAAACTAATTGGTGGCGGTGTTTGGCAGCGGAGGCCAGACGGCGTCCGGATTCTTATTGAGGGGATCTCGACGTCCACGAATTTCACTGCCATCTGACATTCCATCGCCATCCGTGTCGGCCCTACGTGGATCAGTTTTGTACACATCAGCTTCTTCCCGATCAGTCAAGCCATCGCTATCGCTGTCTGCCTTCGCAGCATCAGTACCTAAGCGTTCCTCTTTGGCATCATCAAGACCGTCGGCATCGGCATCGGGTAGAACGGTAGATTGAGTGGAAGGAGAGGGCGAAAAAACACGTTCAAAGAAGCTGCTTTTTTCTTCAGGTACCGCCTCGCCATTAATCTGGCTCAGACCGCGTGGTACTGAACGGTTATTATACCAGAAAAAGAAGCCGATAAGGGCAAGTAGGAGAACTGTAAGCAGACCGATACCCCAGCGCGTGGCTGTCTGATTAGAATCTTCGGCACCGGATTGACGCAGGGCCTGATTGTATCGTTCTGAGAAAGGCATAGGTGTTACTTAGGGGAACCAAACGTAGCACGCTGTTCATTAGACGACTCGCTCGGGACATTACCGGCCTTTTTAGCAGTAACCGAGAATACATACTCCCCCGTTTCCAAGCCGGTAACCTCGTACTCAGACAGCGTTCCGCCAACTGAAATAGGCGGCAATGTGCGAGTAATATCATTTTTTCGCAGATTGATTATATATCCCTCGGCGCCCTTGAAAGGCAACCAACGCAGACGAATGCCCCGCGCAGCGGCCACGGCGGAGAGGAGATACGGACGGTTAGGCCGAACTTCAATTTCCGTCGAATAATCACTCTTGTTGCCGTATATGTCAACCGAGCGCACAGCTAAGTAATATGTTGTACCGGGATTGAGGCTCGTAAAGACGGTATTGGGCTGATTGGCAGCTGGCGTAGTAGTAACCAGGCGACTTGATAAGTATTCCTCATTACCTGTCCGCGGGCGCGTGCCGAGATAGGCAATGTAAGAAATCGCGTCAGGCACCGGACTCCAATACAGAGCGATTTCACCGTTAGATTGCGGTCCCCCGCTACCCACTCCGCCTGTTCCAGAGACAGCTGGCTTCGCTGGAGCAATCGTATCGAGCGGCGTCAGGGAAACTTCATTGGAGTAGCCTGTTTCCTGATTCTTATCCGAAAGAGCAGTAACGGCAAAATAATATTTCACGCCATTAGCCAATCCCTCGATTGTTTTCGCCATTGCCGTCACTCCTCCGGGAACGTCTATTGTTCTCGAATATTGACCACGGCCCGTTCCGTAATAAACCTTATACTTGGTGGCATACTGTGTTGCTGCCCAATTCAAGGTTATTTTGCCCCCTTCGGCTGCGGCGGTTCCACTTACCACTGGAGTTACCGGCTGCGTATCGCGGAAGAAGAAATATTCTTTTAGTATTTCCGGCCAGCAGCTGCCTACCACCGCACACTCAGTATCGCTCGTGCAGGTTTTTCCTTTATTGGCTCCGATCATACAGACGCGGCGGCCGGAGGCCGGGGTAAGCGGCGCATCCTTAATAGCCGGCAAGTCATCACTTGTTCCCGGTCCATTAGCGTCACGGCAGTAATAGAATTCAATGCCGGTTGTGGAGTCTTTCCATGGCCAATAATAATTAGCCGGTGGTCTATACGTATAGTAAATCGGCCAAGGATTTTCACACAGGAAGACGCGTAATTGGGAGCTTCCCTGAACTTTACGTCCGACGGTATTGGTTCCGCTATCAGCCGTAATTGTCACAGTTGCCTGAGCGCTTGTCTGGGCATCTTTCTTGTTACCAGCGATGGCTACCACAGCCGGTTGGCCGTTTTCGCCTTCTAGGCTAACAGTACTACTGTCAGCGCTCGCCCAGCTCCAGGTCCAGTCATAAACACCGGCGATTGGCAATATGTCCTGGCCGCGACCACGAGCAGAAGCGTTAAGTACCTTGCCATTCGCCTCACCGGCGCGCTGGAAAAGATGGAATGACGGAGAAACAGTAACACTATCAACGGCACAAATATCAGCGCCTGTCTTAAAGGTCCAAATTTCCGAATTTGGATATTTTGTCTCAGTGAAATATGCTGGAACTCCTTCCGGCTCGCCCGGATTAGACATCAGGCCGATCAGACTGAGGCTGCGTACCTTTGAATCATAATACTGTTTTGGCGTGCCTGTTCCGAGCTTAGCAAGTTCAGGATCACCCTGCACGACGACAAAGTAGCGGCGGTTTTGATCAAGGGCCTTAGTCAATCGATAGCTAACCTTAGACGTTAGAGAATCGACATCGCGGCCAATCGGTGAGCCGCCAATCAGACAGTAATTATTCGTATCCGCTACGGCATCCTTGGTCAATAAAACCGGCGCAATACGCGCCACCATCTTTTTCAGCGGCAAGACCAGACGGGCAAAACGGCTCGTTGGCACTTTCATAGTAATCGGGGTCGAATCAGTCGGACATTCAGAACCTTCGTAATCACCGACGAGCAGAACATTTGCCGTGAAACTGGCTAATTCCATCTTCTGGGTAAAGTAAGCTTCGATAGCTGGATTACGGCAAACATTTGTTGCATTAGCTTCCGGAAGTTTAGTAGTCACGGATGGTCGAGAGCGACAACAATCACTGCCGGTCTGTCCGCAGCCAGTAAGCGCCGGATCACCGCACTGGGCATCCTTAGTACAACCGCAACAAGCACCGCGATTTGCGCCCGTACAAGCATCCTGGTTTGCTAAGCACGACAAATCTGGATCGATATCCTTACAGGTATCAGTCGGATCATCTTCCGTCGGCGGCTTGCAGCAACAGCGACAGGTATTATCAGGAGTTTCATTGCCGGCAGCGGCCGTGGTTGGGCTGGTCACCGCTTCAGGCGTACGGCATTCATACCCCTTGGTACAGGTTATGGTACATTGCTGGGTGGTAGGATTCTTACAAGGATCCTGTGGAGGCTGCGCATTCGGTTTGCAGGTACAGCTAGCCATATCGCAATGGGCATCGCCATCACACTTCGGTTCAGCGCAATTATTCTTCGTACTGCAGGGAATATCCTGATTAGCGCAATTCGTTATACATTCAGCTAGGAACTTATATCGTCCATCAGTACTTGGAGTTACGTTACAGCTATTTGATCCGCCCTGCGCTTTACAAGAGAAGAATCCGCAGAATTGGACTTCAGGAGTTTCATTACCGTTGCCGTTACCGGGCGCGGTCAACGCATTGTTCTTTAGCTTATTGAGAATATCACTGGCCTGAATCTTGCCCGGAACGCGCGGCTGAAGACCATCAACGCTTGTGCATTTATTTCCTTTGCCGGGGCGGCCATCAACACAGCATTGGGTATGACTTGAACACTCTACCGGGTCAGTAATTGACGAACAATCTGCGCAGAAACCGGTCGGGTTGTCCTTATTAACAGCGCAGAACTTTCCTGTTGTTCCGACGCAGTTACATTTTTCATCAGCCGTCGTGCTTGGCACGCCGTCCGGCGCACAGCCGGCGCAGACGCCCATATCACCTCCGGCACCGCAAGAGTTGGCGCAGGTTAAGCCGTTACCACTACAGCAAGCCGGGTTCTCGCCGGTTACTTCATCATTCAGTCGCTTATCGCAACAGCACTTGCAAGACGCTTCGGTGGTTGGGCTGGGCTGAGGGGAACAGCGCCCAGGAGAATTCGGACAAATATAGGCCTCAACGCATTGGTTGCTATTATAGCCACTACAGGAATCAGGGTCCGGGCAAGAGCTCTGGGTGTTTCCAGGGAGAATTTCACAGGACAAACTACAACATTCATTGTTGCCGCATTCGTTTTGAGTCTCAGGGCAATGCAGACATTTACCTGGATTGGCTGGATCACAAGGACCCTTACAACAGACCGAACCACAAGTATTTGGCTGATCGCCAGCGCATTGCGGAGCAGTCGTACCAGTTGAGAATTGCCACTCATACACGCTCGTGAGAGCTGAACCATAGCATTGCGCCGAATCGCTCTTACATTTTCCGCCTTCCGGCAAGCCACTGGCGCAGCAGAACGCACCGCTGCCGCATTCGGCATCCTGAGTACAGACACCAACCGCAAAGTTAACACCATTGCTTGAGCGTAGCGGCGAACCAGCATTGACGCGAACCGGGCCGCTCGTCGCGCTCGCAGGAACGCTTACGATAACTTTCCACGGCTTGATGCCCAGAGATCCCTGATCAATCCCCCAGGAAGAAATCTCCGTACCGCTTTGTGGAGTCGTGGAACCATTGAAAGATACCGAGCTATTCTGATCTTTATTCTGGAAATACTCGCCCCACAGCGTAACTGAGCTGGCCGCCTGGCCGCGAACCGGGTCAATTCGGCACAGCCCCGGATCAGGCGAACCGCTCGTCACTTGAAAAAGCAGGCTGCCGCTATCAACCGGCGGGAAGCCGTCACGGGCAACTGTAATTTTATAGGAAGCCGGTGCAATACCCGCTGGCACTTTGACGATAATCTGTTTATCGGTCCAGACGCTCGATGCGCAGACATCAGGGAATGCGTAATCAGCCTGACTGCCGGAAGTATCACCAAAGAACACCTTGCTCTTGCCTCGCGTACCGCCAAAGCCAGTTCCTCTAATCGTCACATACTGGCCAACCGGACCACTCAGAGGATCTATTGAAGCGATTGTCGGACCCTCATACGGCTCACGGTCTTTTGTGAAAGCGAGATAATTACTCGCGACATTGCTGTTCAAAACGTAGGTTGTCGTCAACCCCGGCAGCAGGTCCGGAACAAGCGCGCTACCAGTAGTGGCTTGCGTAAAAGAATTAGGCTCGAGACCGATTTTCTTTATCGGGTCATCCTGACTCCCAAAGTAAGCCTTAGAGGCGGATAATTTCAAACCGTTATAGACTACCTCGGCCTCGAGACGTCCCTTAAAAGGATTAATGCGGCAGAGTCCCGGACGGTTAATTGAATTCTTTTTAAAATTATTAATAAGTGGACCGAATGCGTCATCCGTCGAGTCGCTGACTCCAGCAGTATTTTCAACGGACACCGCTCCATCCGCAGAACCGGCCGGGACAATAGCGATAATTTGCGTATCCGACCAGACATTTGTTCCACAGGACGGATTACCCTCTTCCGGGTCATTAGCCAAGGCGGCGGCCACGCGTCCGTTCGCACTCTTAAAGTAAACCTTTCCGGGTGTTGTTCCAAAACCCTCACCGCTAATCGTCACAAGATTTCCCGGAGCGCCATTTGGCGTTCCAGTATTGCATTGAACATTCGCTCCGCACTCGTCGTTTGTCGTGCAGGACTTATCAGCATTGTTGGCACAGAAACCGCCCGCCGGACTAATCCAATTTATCCGTGGATGCGCCTGGCAACGGCAATCTGCTTTATTATCCTTATTTGCCGTACAAAACGCGCTGCTGCATAAATCCGCGCTGCAGACAGGCGGTTCACTGCCGGGTGCAGCACAGGCCTCGCCTATACAAGCCAAACAGCCTCCGCCGCAGTCAGTGCCGGTTTCGTCGCCGTCTTTCACGCCATTACAGCAATGGTTGGCCGACAGACGCAACGCTTTCTCGGCCGAGGCGCTATTGCTATCAAGATCGTACGCCGTTGCCTTAAGCAGAATAGTCTGACCAATAGTCGCTCCGCCTGGATTCCAATTCAAAGTCGCAGTATAGGGACTAGGTACAAATGGGAAGGAGTTATTGAGACGACTGCCAATCGGCTGCCCGGCGGCGAAGAAGTCTATCTTAGAAACGCCGTAATTATCGATCGCACTGGCCTGAAGCGAGTTGTCAGTCGAAACGCAGACCTGGGCCGTCGTCAGGTTAACACGCGGCGCTTCTGTATCAACATAATTTCCGGTCGTAAAATCAAAGGTGCAGATCGAAGAACCGGTACAGGAAAGCTGTTCAGAATTAACAGTAAGAATGCCACCCTTCTCATCACTTGTTATTACTGCAAGAAAATCACCCGGTTCCTGAGAAACAGTCCCCCGATTCTTAAGTTCGATTGTAATAGTCTTATCGGCCGGAAAACACTTAAGATTCTGATTAGGAGCTTCACAGGCTCTCGTTGGAACAAACTCAATTACCGAATTAGCTACTGTTCGATCACCACTCACAGCCTTTCCGCCATCCAACACGACAAAAGTTCTGGAAGTTACCGAAGAAGGAAGAACATTTTTATTGAATTGGACGCGCACAATGGCGTTACGTGGAATGTTAACCGTTTTATTACCCGGGGTAATACCCGTTGCCGCAAACGGATTGTCGCCGCCGTTACCAAACTCTCCCCCGGTTCCGGTGCCAGTGCCGCCACCAGTTGCCTGCAAAAGTTTGCCAAGAATGAAACTGGCGATGCCGAAGGCGGCTAAAATGATAACGAACCCGATAGCCGCGCCAATAAGAATTTTCTTGGCCTGTTCAATTTTCTCCTCATTGCCCTTAGCGCTCATCCACAAAAATCCGGCATACATAATAAGCCCGACGGCAATGATACCAAGAAAGCCAAGGCCGATGCGGATAACTTTTACGGCTGTCGCTTTTGGATTCTGAGCGGAAAGGCCCGTACCAGTGGCAAAACCCAGTCCGGTATTAACCGGCTGGGTCTGCGCCAGCGCATCCGCTGCTATCGAGGCCGTAAAACCAAGAAGGCAGACGAAAGCTAAGGCAAGCCAAATGGCGCGGATTTTTCTCATAAGTTTGGTGGACAATTTCCGTCGGACGTAAGCACCGCATCCGTCGCAATTAGATTATAAGGTGGCGTATTCTTACGGCAACAAGACGGTTTTTCGGCCGTCGCGCCGCAGTCATCAGCCGCTGACGGCTTAAAACAGTTCTGATAAATATCCTTTACCCCGGAACCAACCTGCGCCCGATACGCTGTCGAATCATTAAAGGTTCCATGCAGTACTTTGGCAATCGAATAATCCATTTGCCCGTCGGGCGCGCCCGTTTCCGCATCCTCTTTACGTACCCAATAGCCAATCGGCGTAGTGGACAGGCTCCATAGATTAATAAGCTTATGCGTAATATCCTTAATGCCGTTATTAACTACGACGGAGCCGGTCGAGAGACTGGCCGACATCATAACCTTCGTGAAAGGCAAGGTATAGAATCCAGACAAAGGCGCGCCACTTGTCTTATTCGGGATTGAAGGAATCTTGAGCCGAGGCGGAGTGAGATCAAGCTTATCGTTTGTCCAGAAGGACCAACGATAGTTGTCGCCCGCAGGGACATCTGTCGCGCCGTCATTCTCATTAAAGACACTTGCCTTACCCTGCGGATCGGTATTGCGGTTGCCGTCCAATGAATTATCCGCTGCGTCAACGATACCGTCCAACTGCGAGGCCGTTCCTAGGTTCTGATTTTTGACCGGATCACGGCAGACATTATTAGTACAAGCGGAGAAAGGAGCCGTACAATCTGCCGCACTTGTACAACGCTTCAACGTGGCCGCAAAGGTCTCAACGCGCAGATTAGCATTCGGCGGCAAACAATAGATGTTCTCGCCGCAGCCGTTGACGCCGCACTTGATATCAGAAATAAATTCAGCTGTCTTATATTGATTGGAAACCTGGAAGGTTCCGGCCAACTCATCTCCCTGACACGTACCGACTTGTCCCTGAATAAGGCAGCGGAAAGATCGACAATCGCTGTTCTGGGCACAGCCGGCGCCGTTGCCGGCATTGGGCTTATCAGAATTAATAACGCGCAGGAAAGGCGCAACGTCACTACTCTTTCCGGAAAGCGTCAGTGGGTTAATCGCTTCGCTAAAATTTATTTGAATGACGCTGTTCTTTGGCTGGTCGCGCTTGCCTTTGACGGTAAACGTAACCGTGCGATCGCTGCCGCCACTCATCCGAGTTACTGTTAGCCCCCCGCTCACGCCTGATAATTCAATATTAGAACCACCCGCGCCCGCCACCTTAGCCTTTACCGTGACGACTTCTTTTTGAACCGTAGCGATCACGTCCGGATTGATATTAGTCGTACTGTTTATCGCGTCGTCTATATTGGCAGCGGTTGCTTGATTCGTAGCGCCGATTAGAATCTGATTGCCTTGCGGAGTGCTCGTTACAAATTGATAGGTTTTGGCGCCAACAGTTAACGTATCGGCCGCGCGCGCTTTTACAACCTTTAAACGCCAGGCGCTTCCGACTGCCGGCAATGGATCAAAGACAACTACTAGATTACAAGGGCCAAGGTTAATCCGGCTATTAATAACCGGCAGCTCTCCCGAATCGTAGGTTGAATTACCATACGCCACAATCGCCTTTACGCCGTTACCCTGAGTGGCAATCGAGAAGGTAATTTCCTGAGAAAGACAGGTATTGGTCCCCTGAACGCTGGCGCCAATCGCTCCGCCATTCGGGCTCGTTCGGAATAGTTTAGCGTCAGCCGTCAACGCTTCATTCGGACGAGCCATTACTTTAATAGTACCGGTGGCAGCTACGGCCGGAGTCGCGCCGCTCACGGTATCAGCTTCATTATCAGTCGGTGGATAAATGCCACCCTTGTCGACCTTAAGAATTATTGGCGACTCCGTGTCCATTCCCTTACCTGTCTTGAAGGACCAGCGAAAATCTGTCAGCGAGAAGGCTGGGTCGCCATTAGCCTTCTTGATATCACGCGTCAAGTTAACTGTATAATCAAGCGTTTCAGTTGACGAGCCAAGGTAATCTGATGGTGCGGGCTTAAACACGAAGGTCTTGTTGTCCAGAGAGCTGACAACCGCATCCTTAACATTACGTACGCCGTCGCCGACTGCCGTCTGGTAAATCTTCACGCTCCCCGTCTTCATCTTTGAGCCCGGCGCACATTTGTCGCCATTGACAGTCACGCAGAGACTCGAAGCGCGCATCGCCTCGCGAAAGGTTACGATAATACTGGTATTCATCGGCACGTTCTCCTGGAACGGTTCAGGATAGACTGATTTAACTATGCCGTTGCCTAGACCGCTCAAACCGCCAGAGCCGCTATTGCCGCCGTTGCCGTTGTTGTTACCGAAACCTCCGGTGGTTGCCAGCAGTAAGCGGCTGAGAATGAAAGAAACAATGGCGAATGAGGAGAGAATAATAGCCAGCCCGATAGCGGCGTTCTTCAGGAAGCCCTTAGCCTTTTCAATCTGCTCTTCATTACCCTTAGCCGTCATCCAGAGAAAGCCGGCATACATGGTCAGACCAACCGCAATGATGCCCAGGAAGCCGAGAATGATGCGGATAATTTTAGCGATGGTAACACGAATGTCCTGATTACCGAGACCGATCTGCGCACCGAATTGCAAACCGGTATTAAGGGTCTGGGCATGAACATCGTACGCAAAAAACGCCACAGCGAGTACTGTTACCAGAGAAAGGAAAAGACGTTTTTTTGAAGATTTCGTAAAGAGGGACATGGGAAGTTTTTTTGACTTGCCGGAGCGTTACTTTTATAATCATAATACCATATACATTTTAACTTGTGCAATCGATGACTATCGACCAGATCGTCAACCAGGCAGAAAAAAGCCATCCGGGAGCGGATCTGGAAGTATTGCGCCGCGCCTACCATTTCGCCGAAGCGGCGCATGGCGACCAAAAGCGCAAAACCGGTGAACCGTACATCCAGCACCCTTTGCACACCGCCTTCATCCTTGCCCAGATTCGCGCCGACATTCCTTCAATCGTCGCCGGGCTTTTGCATGACGTTCCGGAAGACACGGCCACGACACTTGAAGACATACGAACTGAATTCGGCGACGAAGTCGCCCGGCTAGTCGAAGGCATTACCAAGCTTTCAAAAATTAAGTATCGCGGCATCGCCCGCTACCGGGAAAGTCTGCGCAAAATGTTTTTGGCCATGGCCGAAGACTTGCGCGTCATTCTCATAAAATTCGCCGACCGCCTGCACAACCTGCGCACGCTCGACGGACTCCCGCCGGAGAAACAGCGCCGCATCGCCCAGGAAACGCTGGAGATTTATGCGCCGATCGCCGGCCTCCTCGGTATCTCCAGCCTCAAATGGCAGATGGAGGACATCTGCTTTAAATATCTTTACCCCGAAGAATATCGTAAGCTCGAATACACCTACGAGATCGAAAAGAAAACCGAGCTCAAGCAATATATCGCCGGCATGAAACAGATCATCGCCGCCAAGCTTGACGAAGAAGGCATCCCGCACGAAGTTGACGGCCGCTTCAAGCATCTTTATAGCATCTGGCAAAAAATGCAGCTGAAAGACCGCAGCTTCGATGAGATCTACGACGTCTTTGCCTTGCGCATCATCGTCCCGACGGTCGCCGACTGTTATAAAGTCCTCGGCATTATTCATGCCACTTGGCGCCCGAATTATAGCCATTTCAAAGACTATATCGCCGTGCCTAAGCCAAACGGCTATCGCAGCATCCACACCACCATTTACGGCCCAGACGGCCACCCTACCGAATTCCAGATCCGCACCCGTGAAATGCATGAAGAGGCCCAATTCGGTATTTCCGCCCATTGGTACTACAAGCAGCTCAAGGGCGATGAGAAAGAAAAGATGCCGAAATGGGTCCAGGAAATTATGGACATCCAGCGGGAAGCAACCTCAAGCCGCGATTTCATCAAGGAGATGAAATTCCATATCTTCCAGGATCGTATTTTCGTCTTCACGCCCCAGGGCGACGTCCAGGACCTGCCGAACGGCGCCACGCCGGTCGACTTCGCCTATTCAGTCCATAGCGACGTCGGCAACAAAGCCGTTTCGGCTCGCGTCAATAACCAGCATGCTGCGCTCGACAGCCAACTGCGCAACGGCGACGTCGTCGAAATCGTCATCGACCCGCATCGCGCCGGCCCGAACTATGACTGGCTGAAATTCGTTAAGACGCGCCGTGCCCGCGAAAAGATAAAACAGTACGCCAAGCGCTCCCGCCTCGGCTCGCTTAAGCGCTTCATTCCGGGATTCAAGGATTAAAAAAAATACCGTAATCATCTGATTACGGTAAGCTTCAGTACTCTTTTGGTATTTTAAGAGGAAACAGGATCAGCAACACTGCCATATTTATACGCGCAGTATAACCAATAGCAAAAATCGACAAATATATTAATTCCACCACAAGTAGCAAGCCACTCTAGCTGCCAATTTCCTGGGTGTCTGATATTGTCAGGATTAAACACCATGCAAGCATAAAATAAATAGGCTATCAAAGGAATGAAAAGCGTAGGACCGGCAACTCTCGAACTGACCCTGAAGCCTTCAACGCCCATATGATCAAGGGTTCCCACTTTAATAAGAGGAGCAATGACAAAAAGATTAAGTACCACTCCAATAGCACAATGCATTTTGAAAATTATGTTCGCGTTTTCTCCCAATAAGAACACGAACACAAAAGCAATGATACAAACGATTCCAGAATAAATCGCGAATCTCAAAGCAGTAGGAAAATCATTGTGTGTATCCATGACTATAATATTTAATTTGGAAATGCTTTTTTAAGGATTATGCCTCCAGCTTACTGTTCTCGCCTTGCCCTGTCAAGGGTACTGTATACGAGTTTGATTTCAAAAAAAGAACCCTCCGAAGAGGGTTCTTTTTAAGACGGATAGGAGCTTACCAGCGTCCCATGGCTTCGTCTTTGAACTTGCCGGTACGGCGCATGTATTCCTTTTTCGAGCGGAGCTCGAGGCCGATTAAGGCACTCGTCTTTTTCTGATGCTCGTTCTGGTCCTTGCGGTGGTAACGGTTCTTGCGGGCCTGCATGAGATTGCCGCTTTGCTGCAAACGCTTATTAAAGCGGCGCAGGAAACCTTCGAAGGTTTCTCCCTTTTTCCGTTTGAATTCTACCATGCGGTCACCTGCCTTTCTAGAATTTAGAGTAAATATCGACTCTCGGAGTGTAGCGTATTTAGGGGGATATGTCAATTATTAGCCGTAAAAAGCAAAAACCCTAGATTGTTGTCTAGGGAATAAAACTTGCTTATAACTTTTATAAATTCTTTTTTCCGACAGATTCCTGCTCAAGCTCAATCGTTCTTGAGACTCTATACATTACCCAACCCTTGAAACTGACTGCGCCTATCGGAGTACAATTTCCATAATCTCTTGTAGTGAGGTTCGGAATATATTCATAACCTTCAGAAAGCCTGGGAAGAAAATAATTTGTTTGCCATATTCTTCCCTTTCCGCTTTTCTTGTCAAGGCAATAGGAATATTCTATGCCGCTCTCATGATGATACGTATCACCGCTTCCACCCATGTAAAAATCTATTTTATGAAGGCTATCGTTATTAGTAATGGTAATGCGATAACTCACGATATTGCGGTTATTGATAAGCAGCAATGATGAGCCATCATCTACATGCTGGAAACTTCTCACAGTACTATCCCATTCTATTAATGCTCGATGGAATTCTTGATTTTCCGCATCATTTAGAAGAGTGTAAGAAAGTATTGCGCCTTCCGGAGACTTGAAGTAACTGCAGCCTGATTGCAAAATAACGCAGACTATAACGATAACTAATATACAAATGCTTCTTTTCATTAATTTTAGGTTTAATTCAGTAAATGAGCCTAGAAACCATGCGATTTCCACGCTGCTTTACTAAATCAACCCAAAACTTGTCAAAGATCAATAATATCTATTATATCACATATTACATAAAAAGTCAATATCTTAGCGTTATTATACTTTAATATTAGCCATTTTTAGCTTTTTTGGGTAAAAAAACCGACAAGACATTGTCTTGCCGGAATAATGACGATTACCCGTCAACTCGAATTGAGGCATTATCAATTTGACTCATAATACTTACCAGCCAGCCAAAGCGGTTTATAATTTCTGACTGACTGGGCAACGCTCGATATGTTGCCGCTGAAAAACGATATCTAATACTACCACAGCGTGCTTTGACCGGATAGGAGAAACGAAAAATTTCCTGTATCCCCTGTTCTGGATCAACCACCCTAAACTCAATCCAGGAAACCTGCTCGTAACGGGTCTTCTGAATAGAATAGCGATAGCGCACTTGATTAAGAACGGCCCATTGTCCCCGAGCGGGCATCGTAACGGCATTCTCCTGACTGTCAAAAAAATCAGCCGAAGCGGCCAGCAGAGAAATAAACTTCGTATCCAGATCACTATAGTAGGAAGCCGCTACTAACGAATCGAGGGCAATCGGCTCGCTCTGGTCATTCACGACGTAGCCTTTTGTGAACTCCGACGTCGGCGGCATCCGTCCGCAGGCGGAAATTAAAAGAAGCGCCCACAGCGCTAGGATAGTTTTTCTCAATGGCTATATTTTTATTTTTCGAAAAGAACGACGTTCTTCATTTCATCACATTTTTCTAGTCGGGGCAAGCAAAAGCGGCTCCGAAAGGAGCCGCTTAACAAACCTTATTCAATTTCCAGCTTACTTAGCGGGCTTGAGACGCTTCTCCAACTCATGGATGACCTTCTTGGCATCAACCACTTCCTGGGCGCCCGATTCCATGTCGCGAATAATAATCGTACCGTCCATCATTTCTTTCTGACCGAGGACGAGTGTGTAGCGGACATTCATCTTCTGCGCTTCTTCCAGCTGACGCTTAAGGCCGTTGTGCAGGAAACCCTGACTGACCTTGAAGCCGGCGCGACGCAGTTCCTCGAAGAGGACCATTGCTTTCTGGCGGGCCGGATCGCCGAGCTGAGCGAGATAAATGTCGCTGCCGCCCTGGCCGTCGAGCGGCAGGTTTAAGCTGCGGATGCGGGCAACGGTGCGATCCAAACCAACAGTCAATCCAACCGAAGGAATGACCCGTCCAAAGAGACGATCGAAAAGGCCGGGGTAATGACCGCCGGTAGCGAGAGTCTGCTGCTTGCGGCCTTCTTCTTCCGGAGTAACAAACTCAAAGACCGTACCGGAATAATAATCGAAGCGGCCGAAAAGTTTCGGATTAAGGTTATAGGGAATACCAAGCGCGTCGAGGTATTCGAGAACGGTAAAGAAATTATTCTTGGCTTCTTCAGAGAGGAACTCGACGATCTGCGGAGCTTCTTCATTGATTTCCGCCAATCGCTCGTCGTCACTCAAGAGAACCTCAAGCGGCTTCTTAGCCATCTGCTTCTTAAGCTCAATCGGCAGCTTCAGCTTCTTCGTCTTCTCACGGTAGTATTCCGCCAGCTTGGTGCTATAGGCCGCCTGGCAGTCGGCGTCTCCCATGCTATTAATCTCGACCTGCGTCTCGACCTGCAATTCACGGAAGAAATTCGCGCCGATGAGAATAAGCTGAACGTCGCTGATCGGACCGGCTTCACCGATGATGTCGAGGTTCCACTGGGCATGCTGACGATACCAGCCAGACTGCATTTTATCGAAACGGAAAGACGGGCCAAGCAGACAGGTCTTAACCATCGGCTTAAGTTCGTCAATTAAATTATGCTCGAGCACGGCGCGGGCGATTGACGCCTTGGCATGCGGACGCAGCGCAACGCGATCGCCACCCTTATCGACAAACGAATAGATTTCTTTAACGATCAAGTCGCTCGTTTTGCCATGAGCCTTCTCAAACAATCCGAGGGACTCAAGCAAGGGCGTCTCCAGGCGCTCAAAATCGTACACGCGGGCAAGCTGTAAGGCCTTATCGCTGACAAGGCGCCAGTACCGACTTTCCTCCGGCAAAACATCCTTCATGCCCTTAAGGCGGGCCGGCGGTTCATTCTTCTTGCCGGTCTTCGGGGCGGGCACCGGCGCTTTCTTAGGAGCGTGTCGCATCATATGTGTATAAATAAGGTAGTTTTAATTGTAAAGAGGGCGCTTCGTCAAACCGGCCTGATCGAGCGGCCAGCCGCGCAGCACCACGCGGCCGATAATAAAGCTTTTTTCGACAGGACCGAAACTACGTGAGTCTTTCGAACCGTTACGGTTATCGCCCATGAAGAAATACTGGTTGGCGCCCAGCGTCACTTTCTCTTCAGACACCGGATAGGTTTCCGTGCCGGCTGGCAAATATGATTCATCAAGCTTTTTTGCTTCACCGTCCGCTCCAGCAATAAAGACCGCGCCGTCCGCGAAGGAAACAGTCTCGCCCGGCAAACCGATCAGACGCTTAATGAAATATTCTTGTGGATCGCGTGGATAACGAAAGACGACGACATCACCGCGTTGCGGTGCCTTGAAACGGTACGTGATTTCGTCGACCATCAGATAATTGTGGTCAACGTAGGTCGGTTCCATGGACGCGCCCTTAACATAGAAAGGCTGTACCAGGAAATAGCGGATAGGCAGAATAATCGCCAAACAGATGATAATCATCTTAACCGCTTCGAGGACGAAGAGAAAAAATTGCTTCATAATAATGGCTTAAGGCCGTCGACCGCCGAGCAGCGGAACGTATAAGGATTATACTCTAAGGCGGGCCGACCGGCAACCGCTAGCGTTTCAGGCGTTTTTCCGTTTTGAGGATATCAACTGTCGTCCGGATGACGGTATCGGGATTGAGCGAAATGCTGTCAATCCCCTGTTCGACGAGGAAGCGGGCGAATTCCGGGAAGTCGCTCGGGCCCTGGCCGCAGATGCCGACCTTAGTCTTCGTGCGCTTACCGGTCTGGATGAGATAGGTAATAAGCGATTTGACCGCGTCGTTCTTTTCGTTCGACATGCCGGCGACATGCAGACTGCCGGCATCGCGGTCGATACCGAGCGTCAGCTGCGTCAGGTCGTTTGAACCGATTGAGAAACCGTCAAAGACCTTGGCGAACTGTTCGGCCAGGATGATGTTAGCCGGAATTTCCGCCATGACATAAATCTCCAGGCCATTCTTGCCCTGCTTCAGGCCGTTCTTGCCCATGATCTCGATGACGCGCTTACCTTCTTCAACCGTGCGGCAGATCGGGATCATGATTTTGAGATTAGTCAGTCCCATGACATCGCGTACGCGCTTGAGCGCCTGACATTCCAGTTCGAAGGCCGGCTGATATTTCGGATCGTAATAGCGGCTCGCTCCGCGCCAGCCGATCATAGGATTAGCTTCAACCGGTTCGTAGGCCGTGCCGCCAATCAGGTTAGCGTACTCGTTAGATTTGAAGTCAGAGAGACGGACAATAACCGGCTTCGGATGAAAGGCGGCGGCGATGAGTGCCACCCCCTGCGCCAAGCGGTCAATGAAGTATTCTTTCTTGTCCTTGTAACCGTCAGTCAGCTCATCAATTTGCTTCTTAACTTTCTTATCAGTAATCTTGTCGTAATTAAGCAGTGCGAGCGGATGAATCTTGATATAGGAATTGATGATGAATTCCTCGCGGGCCAGACCAACGCCGTCGTTCGGAATAAAAGAAGAAGTAAAAGCCAGCTCCGGTGAACCGATATTCATCATGATCTTGGTCTTCGGTCGGCCGAGCGCCTTGACGTCAGTCTTCTTGACGCTGTATTTGACGATGCCCGGATAGACGTTGCCGTCATCACCTTCCGCACAACTCACCGTGATCTTATCGCCCGGCTGAATGAGCTTCGAACCGTTCTCCGTACCGACGACACAGGGAATACCGAGCTCACGCGAGACGATAGCGGCATGGCAGGTGCGGCCGCCCTTGTCCGTGACGATAGCGGAAGCGATTTTCATGATTGGCTCCCAGTCCGGGTCAGTCATGTCAGTAACGAGCACTTCGCCTTTCTTGAATTTAGAAATATCCTTGATGTCCATGATGCGATGCGCGACGCCGGCGCCAATCTTGCTGCCGACGCTCTTGCCGCGGACGATCGGGGCAGGATGCGCCGCGATCTTGAATTCTTCGATAATGCTATAGTCGCGGACGCTATGAATCGTTTCCGGACGAGCCTGGATGATATAGACTTTTTTATCATGACCGTCGACCGCCCATTCCATGTCCATTGGCCGGCCGTAGTGTTCTTCAATAATCATGGCGGCGCGGGCCAGTTCTTTAACCTGAGCGTCAGTCACGGAATATTCGGTCTGTTGATCGGCTGGCACCGGAACGTCTTTGACTGGCTTGCCCTCTTTGGCGCCGGCCGGGTTGTAAATCATCTTGATGCGCTTGCGGCCGCGCTGGCGGTAAATTATCTGACCGGTCGGTTTGAAAACCATGAACTCGTCCGGATTAACCTTACCCTGCACGATATTCTCGCCGAGGCCGTAGATCGAGTTGATGAGCACGACGTTCTTGAAGCCCGATTCGGTGTCGATCGAGAACATGACACCGGAAGAGCCGATATCAGAGCGAATCATGCGCTGGATGCCGACGGATAAGGCGATCTTGAAATGGTCGAATTTTTTATCGACACGGTAGGAGATGGCACGAGTGGTAAACAGTGAGGCGATACACTTCTTGACGGCGATCAATAAAGCTTCGTGACCAGAAACGTTAAGATAGGTATCCTGCTGGCCGGCAAAGGAAGCGTCTGGCAGGTCTTCGGCGGTGGCGGAAGAGCGGACGGC
This sequence comes from uncultured Gammaproteobacteria bacterium, assembly GCA_964451345.1. Classification (GTDB taxonomy): domain Bacteria; phylum Patescibacteriota; class Patescibacteriia; order Patescibacteriales; family Patescibacteriaceae; genus Patescibacterium. The sequence continues at coordinate 28,681 of CAYVHQ010000002.1, forward strand.
GACATGTAAATTTTTCGTACCGGATAATTTAGAAAGCTTATCGTAGGATTTAATAATCTCTTTCTTGAGCTGGTCGGGAAACTCCGCTTTAATAATAGCCTCGCGTACTTTCAGTGAGCGGCGCGAGAGGTCATCAACCTTGCTGGTATTAAGTCCTTTTAAAATCCCTTTAATTTCATCCATCAAACCTGTTTCGGCGAAGAAATGGCGGTAAGCTTCAGCCGTCGTGGCATAGCCGTTCGGCACGCGAATGTTTTTTGCCGTCAGCGTCCGGAACATCTCGCCGAGCGAAGCGTTCTTGCCTCCGACCGAGGGAACGTCCTTGATACCGAGCTCGTTGTAAAATTTGATGAATTTCATAAGGGTTTTATATTTTTAATTTTTCGCTCCACTGATGAATAAAGGGCATTTTGTAGTGCTCCCCGTTATACGCTTTAATAAAGCCGACAATAGACATTATGAGAACGATAAGGAAGATGATTTGTCCAATAACCGGAATCCACATAACGAGACCGAGAATCAGCTCAACAATCAGCAGAACAAAACCCTGCTTGGCATGGAACTGGGCGAACTTGGAGTGACGCCGAAAAACAAGCGGGAACAGGCAAAGAAGCCAGGCATAGGAAAGAGCGGCGAAGAGCCTATTGGCTTCGACGTCGGCGTCGTACACTTTTTTTTCTTGGACGGGCATAACTTGAAAAAATAATTGTTGATTACCTTATTATACCATGAAAATAAAAAAGCCGCACGAGGAGTGCGGCTAATAATAACTATTTATTTCGGTATAGCATCGAAGAAAATAAGCCCATGCAGCTTTCTATCCACTACCCTATTTGAATCATCATAGGTAACGAAGGCCTCTTCTTTGTATGACACAATGACATGTTGATCTTTATACAACTTCTCAAACAAATCTTTCCTATCGACTATGAAGTTCCCGGACGAGGTCCAAATATGCACCAAAAATTTTTCGGTAGATTTTTCGGTCGTAACCGAATACCCATTACCACCGCCAATTCCTAATCCATCTTCTCCTACGCTGAAGCCTCCTACGTCAACAGAAGGCTGGACCGTCAAGCCACCACCAGAATTGCCAGTATGTTCTACTTTTGTGACGACACCTTCGACAGTAAAAATATCCGACGTTTCAAACTTAGCAAGTTTGCATGCGCACAGTGTACAGAGGACTGAAAAACCAGTCAGTATTATATATAAATATTTTTTCAATTTTTCTCCTTTTGCTTATTAAAAGAACGCTTTATAATTAACAGTACTATAGCATTTAAAATAGTTTTTGTCAATATTACCTAATTGACCTAGTCATAAATGATCTCTTATACTGAAATCATTAATGTTCCCCCATCCGCCCATTAACAATAAAAAATAACCTATGAAAAAAAACAAAAAACCAATCAGAAGATGACGAACTGCAAGAAAAACCTTTTAAGCTGAATGAATTTGATGGTAAGAATGAAAAAGAAAAATCTCCTCAAAGAAAACATGCGTCAAAGCAGTATGATGATGAGATGGGCAGTGGTTTATTTGGCTTAGATGAATTTGACTTGAGATCATAAAAATATCAAACCTCTTATTAATAGGAGGTTTTTTTATTTTATTTGAATCAAATTACTAACTTGACAAATCACCACTAATAGCTAAGATATGGGCAATTAACTGTTCCTTCCCATTTAAACAAAAAAAATTTATGGAAAAAAATAATGAGTATGTAAGAATTTCTTCAGAAGATACCAACCTTTTCAAATCAATGCTTGAAATAACATTGAAAGTTAATTCAGACGAGAAGTCTCGCTTTCACGAAACGCTTAGAATCAGCTTTCCGATGTACGCTGCCGATCCGCTCCATGAAAGCATGCCTAAATCTCTAGACCTCCGCGATCTGTTCAAATATAAGCTAATCTTGACCAAAGAAATGATGGAGAACGATAGCGGCAGCTCTGT
>CAYVHQ010000002.1:30649-32209 GCA_964451345.1 uncultured Gammaproteobacteria bacterium
ACAATCCTAGGAAAAGAGAAGGAAAAAACTAAGGTGTACTTTACAGAAAAAACAGGCCTGCTAATACTAAAATTCCAGCAATGGCTTGAGACTAAGCGGATAAAAAAGGAACTAGACGCAGAACTTAGCTTCCTAGTCGGTGATTTGAATATTCCCGGTCGCCAAAAGCTAGAAAATCCTGATACGTACCTCGGCGGAATATGGAAAGACTTACGAACGATTCAAATAGAAAAAAATCGCTACGTACGCAATCAGAACTACGAAGAAGCAATAGAATGCCGTAACCAAGAGAAAGAAAAAGTTTCTCAAATTATTGAACATTTGAAAACGACGTATCCTGACAACGAACTATTTAAGAACGATCTTCTCGAAGATGCATTTATAAGTTTCCAGTCATAAACTTAAAGACGCCCAAGGCGTCTTTTTTTTGTTAGGAAAAAGTGCGGATGGAGGGACTCGAACCCTCATGCCTTGCGGCACCAGCTCCTAAGGCTGGCGTGTATACCAATTTCACCACATCCGCGAATATAAACAACTGACGAAACAAGCCCCTACATAGTAATACAGATTGCGTATAATGCAAATATAAAAAAATCTGCCGCTCCCTAGAATTACCAGGTTAACGGCAGAGTTACTGTCCTTTACTACTTTAATCTTTATATATCTTACAGCCCCCGGGCTCGAGTTCGACCCCGAAGAAATACACTTTATTGCCAATCGTACCTTGGAAAATAAAGGAACCATCATCCTCTTTTTTTAGAAACATGCCATTCGGGAAACGCAAATCCTTTTCTATGCCGCCTTCTGGTTTGCGACCATCGGCTAGCATGGGCGGATTAAAGCTGTATGTCTCGCCGGGAATGCACTCATCGGCAAAGACATATTCTCCCTCCACCACTTCAACAACAGGTTCTTCATTCCTGAAGTCAGGGTTTGTGCAGGGCATTTCAATAATCTTACACTCTTTTGTTTGTGCCAATGTCTTTTATCTCCTGAATTTAATTATTAATGTTATTTCCTCCATATAACCATATATTTATAAAATTGTCAATGATATCTAAATACTGATATTTTTGTATAATGATTATATGAAAATATTAGCTATCGAATCGAGCTGCGATGAAACCGCCGCCGCTGTTGCGGAAGGGCGCAGCTCGTCCTTGAAGCTGCTCTCCAACGTCGTCTCTTCGCAGATCGCCCTGCACCGCGCCTACGGCGGCGTCGTGCCGGAAGTAGCGGCCCGCGAACATGTCTTAAATATCCTGCCGGTTATCGAAGAGGCGTTGAAGAAGGCTGGCATTAAGCGTCAAGACGCTAAGAAAAAAATAGCGGCTATCGCCGTTACGTCAGGACCAGGTCTTATCACTTCATTAATGATTGGCCTCGAGACCGCCAAGACGCTGGCCTACGTCTGGGATATTCCGGTCGTTGCCGTTAACCACATCGAAGGCCATCTCTACAGCAACTTCATCGACGCTGCTCCGAAACTGCCGGCCCTCATCCTCACCGTCTCCGGCGGACATACGCAGCTCGTACACATGAAAAGCCATCTGAGCTATA
>CAYVHQ010000002.1:32219-49427 GCA_964451345.1 uncultured Gammaproteobacteria bacterium
CGAAGCGTTTGATAAAGCCGCCAAGCTCTTAGGCCTCGGTTATCCGGGCGGGCCGCTCGTTTCCAAGGCCGCCGCCGCGTTTGCCGCGCTTATTAAAAAGGGTAAGGCGGACTGCCGTATCACCCTTCCCCGCCCGATGCTTAACGATAAGACCTACGACTTTTCTTTTTCAGGATTGAAGACGGCTCTGCTCTACGCTATCCGTGACGACAAGGATTATAAAAAACGTATCAACGAATATTGCTATGCCTTCGAACAAGCCGTCGTCGATGTCCTGGCGATCAAAACAATTCGCGCCGCTAAGCAGTTAAAAGTTAAGACAGTCATGTTGGCCGGTGGCGTCGCCGCCAACACAGCTCTGCGCGAACGGCTGGCGACAGATGTAAAAAATATCGGCTTAGACTTTTCTATGCCAAAGATGGAGTATACGACCGATAATGCCGCCATGATTGCTGCCGCCGGCTATTTCAAGTTCAAGGCGGGCAAGACGACGCCATGGAAGAAACTGAAAGTTGATCCTAATTTAGAATTATAAAATTTATTATCCATATGGAAACTTCCAACTCCAAGAACCTCATGCCAAACAATCCAGTTCCTTCCGGGAAACTAATAGTTCTTCCTGAATTAAATGATAATTTCAATGCCGCCGCTCTCATGAAAGACGATGTCTTCAACTGGGGAATCACCGGTCAAATAAACGTCGGCCTCTTGCCGGACCTAGGTGTCAAATACACTGTTATCGTCGCCATGCCGCGCCCAGATAAAAAATGGTGGCAAAGCCGGGAAGAACAGATGGTCTTTTCGGGCGATGACCTCGACACCGTCATGAAAGAAGCTAATCAAGGTTTGAAAACAGTCGGCTACGCCCTAGAATACGAGAACTCCAAAGACTTTAAAGCCTACCGCGCCTGCCTCCAATCGCCAGCGGCACAATAGGATTCAGCAAAAGACCATAACTTTCCCGCGCCTAACCTGAAGAACACGACCGATAATGCCGCCATGATCGCTGCAGCGGGATATTTTAAGTTCAAGGCGGGCAAGACGACACCCTGGCGGAAGCTGAAAGTAGACCCAAATCTGGAATTATAAAATTTTCCGCTCCCACATATAAAATATGCCCTGCTGTATATAGCAGGGCATTATATCTATTCTTTGATTACATTGTCACACATCACAATATCATCAAACGACACTTCCCCAATAAATTCTTCCAGAATATTTATCTTATCCGTAAGTCGTTTGTGCTTTTCAATAAGATACTGCGTCAATGCGTCGGTAATTACTAGGATATTTCTTTCCACTTGTTTGATATCAGTGGATTTTACCTTTTTGTCAGCAGGCTGAGGATAATAGTTGGTAGACCAAGAAAAGTCAGCAATCCATTCGCCTAAATTCACTTTCTTAACCGACAAAGTAATTTCTTTGAAGAAAGTATCAAACTTACTGCTTTTATGATTTCTTTCGTATATACCAGGCGTAACCGTTTTAAAACATGATTGCATATGAAGCCATTGTCCATTGTCCATAAATCCAAGAATTTCATTTCTGAATTCCTTATCCGGCTCGATATACATCTTCAAGGGCTTAATCCGCAAACCGTACCCAAATTCTCCCACCGAGGAAGTATCTATGGGAAAGAAAACTCCCCTACTTCCTAAAGTAAACAAACAGTCCGGCTCAATTGAAATATCAATTTTTTTACCTTTATTTAATTGCTTGTAATTTCCCGTATTAACAGTAGTGCATTCCAGGAGAGAGCTATGCTCATCAAAGGAGGAGAGTGGAAAATCTTTGCGATAGTTTATAATCTTGCTCTTCCATCTTTCAACCGCATTCAAGAATCCCTGTACCGGAATCAAAGAAGCGTGTCCCTGAGGCCAGTTGCTCTTCAAATTTAAATAATTCTGATAACACTGTGTGTGTATTTCCCTGATTTTATCCATTATATATTATTCCTTGGGGCGTACCCCTTTTATGTTTTCGTTGGCGTACCAACTTTTTGAAAATGCATTAATTGTCTAATCTAGCATATTTTCTACAAAAAGTCAACTAGTTTTTCCTAGTTAAATATTTGAATTTTCAGGCCTTTTCACGTACACTACCTCTATATGAAACCAATCAACAAACCCCTTCTCGTCTCCGGCATTAAGCCCTCGGGCGATCTCCATCTCGGCAACTATATCGGCGCCCTCTCGCAATGGATTCCGCTGCAAGACACGTATCACTGTTTTGTCTTCTTGGCGGATTACCACGCCATCACCGTGCATCAGCCGGCCGCCGAACTGCGCCAGCGTAGCCTCGATGTCATTAAAACCTATCTGGCTTGCGGCCTTGATCCGGAAAAATGCGTCATCTTCCGCCAGTCCGATATCAGCGAGCATACTGAACTCGGCTGGATCATGAACACGCTCACTAAAGTCTCCGAACTCGAGAAGATGACCCAGTACAAGGACTACGTGCGTAAAGAAGAGAACAAGGAAGGTCCCGGCGCCGGACTGCTCAACTACCCGACGCTCATGGCGGCCGACATTCTCCTCTACGCCCCAGACATCGTGCCGGTCGGCGAAGACCAGGCGCAGCATAATGAATTAATGCGCACGCTCGCCCGCCGCTTCAATACCCTCTATGGCGAAACCTTTAATATTCCAAAAACCCTCGTCCGCGAAGCCGGCGCCCGCATCATGCAGGCCAATGACCCGACGAAAAAGATGAGCAAGAGCGATCCGGCCGGCTGTATCTTCCTCAACGACGATCCGCTCGTCGCTCATAAGAAAATCAAGAAAGCCGTCACCGACTCAGAAACACGCATCATCTACAATCCAGAAATGAAGCCGGCCATTTCCAACCTGCTTGAAATATATTCCGCGCTTGGCGGTAAGAACATACAGGAACTCGAAGGCCTCTACGAAACCAAGAGCTATGGCGAATTCAAGGAAGACCTGGCCAATGTCGTCGCCAACTTCCTGCAAGGCTTCCAGGAGCGCTTCAACGCCTTTACGGACGATGATGTCCGAAAAGTCCTCAACGACGGCGCCGTCATTGCTAAAGCGAAGGCCGCCGAAACCCTCAAGAAAGTTAAGTTAGCCATCGGCATTAACTAATTAAGCGCAGCTGTCTCAGACGGCGGCATATTTCTATGATGATCGAAAACCTCAAGCAGCTCGACGACGCGTACGAGCTGATCAAGGCGCATAAGCTCCTTGATATCGATGACGCGAAGAATGAGATCGCTATTTTGAAATCCCCGCGCCGTCTCGTCCGCGTCAGCATTCCGGTGACGATGGACTCGGGCGCCATCCGCGTCTTCCAGGGCTACCGCGTCCAGTATAACGACGCTCGCGGCCCCTTCAAGGGCGGCCTGCGCTATCACCCGGAAGTCGATGAAGACGAAGTAACCTCTCTCGCTTTCTGGATGGCTATCAAGTGCGCGGTCGTCGATATCCCCTTCGGCGGCGGCAAGGGCGGTATCATGGTTAACCCGAAAGAATTGAGTCAGGTCGAACTAGAACGCCTGACCCGCGGTCTGGCCCGCGCGCTGGCGCCAGTTGTCGGACCCCTGGTCGATGTTCCTGCTCCTGATGTCTACACCACTCCGGAAATGATGGCCTGGTTCATGGATGAATACAGTCAGATCGTCGGCAAACCGACGCCGGCCGTTATTACCGGTAAGCCTTTAGGCCAGGGCGGATCATTAGGCCGCGATAAGGCCACTGCTCTGGGTGCCGTCTTTACTCTCGAAGCCTATTTAGAAAAAACCGGACGAGCAGGCGAAGCGATTAGCGTCGCTGTCCAGGGCTTCGGCAATGCCGGCCTGCACTTCGCGGAATTCGCCGAGGAGCGAAACTGGAAAGTCGTAGCTGCCTCCGACTCGAAAGGCGCGACGTATAATGTCGATGGACTTAATATCAAAGACCTGATCGACCATAAAGCGAAAAGCGGTTCAGTCATCGGCTTCGCCGGCGCGACAGATATTTCTAACGAAGATATTCTCGCCCTCGACTGCGACGTGTTTGTCCCGGCCGCCCTTAACAGCGCTATCACGGAAACGAACTGGCAGAATGTTAAAACTAAGACTATCTTAGAAATTGCCAACGGTCCGGTCTCGTTGCCGGCCAGCCAAGAACTATTTAAAAAGGGTGTTGCGATCATTCCGGATGTCCTCGCCAACGCCGGCGGCGTCGCAGTCTCATATTTCGAATGGAAACAGAATATGGACGAGACGGCCTGGACGCTTGATGAAGTGAATACCCGCCTCAAGGAAAAGATGATCGACGCCTTCGACATCATCTGGAAATATTATAAAGACTACGGACTAGACCTACGTACTGCTGCCTACGTTATCGCCGTTAAGCGAATCATGGAAGCGATGCGGAAATAGTTTCTCCGCACTATATAAAAAAGGCGTTGGATTTTCCAACGCCTTTTGATTATAAAAATACTATTCACATAAAATTCGTAGCGCTTCCGCATATTCGGCTTCCTGAAAACCAGTTACTGAAAGACATTTTACAAAATGCGCTTTTTGGTCGGGCAGTATATAGCTCTCGCAATCGTCAATGATCACATACCCGGAAACCACAACATTATTCCTCGCGAAGCCATTTAAGACAGCTTCGATTTCCTCGCCTCTTTGCGGGTGTCCGGCAGCGTCGTGGATGAAAGGCGTAAGACCGATGGTCTCAGCCGTAATATTATTACTGGCAATAACCTCTCGCATGGCCGGTAGCCAACGCATGCCTTTAACCTTGTCATTCCTGCAGTCGGAAGAGATCACTAACATCATGCCAGTTTCTTGCACAAGCGTATTGATGAGTCGGCAAGAGTTTGTATCAAACATATAATCTCCGGTAGACCCTTCCTTTATCTTTTTCCTGACTTCCGGAACCAAGTACCACTTATCGTTATTCATAACCCCATCAAAATCCAGAAAACAAATTTTGATTTTTGTCTTTGATGCGGCAATTTCCCTAATCCTCAGTACATCAATGTACGGGTTTTCTTGTTGCATTAATGAGCGCCCTTTCAAATTAAATTTATAATGTAGTTGGTTCATCTAACCAATAAAAGCTAGCTAAGTCAAGAACTCAAGTATTACCCTTTCCTGTCGATATTACCTACTAAGCGTTCTTTTTCCCGTTTCATAGCCTCCTCGCTCACCGCCTCAAGGCTCACCCGCAAGAGCGGCTCAGTATTAGACGCCCGCACATTAAACCAAAACTCAGGATATTCAACCGACAATCCGTCCAGCAAATTCTGCTTACCGTCAGCATAGGCTTCTTTCAGCTTTTCAATAACCGCTGCCGCATCCTCAACTTTCAAATTTATCTCTCCGCTGCTGAAATATTTTTCATAGGGCTTAACGTATTCAGAAAATTTCTGCCCGCTCTTTGAAATCTCCGCCATAAGTTTCAAGGCGACTATACCCGGAATTTCATAGCAGCCTTCTACTTCCATGTTCAGGCAGAAATGTCCGGACGACTCACCAGCGAAATAAGCACCAGCGTCGATGACTGCCTGCTTGATGAGCGAATGACCGACACGCGTCATGAGCGGTGAACCGCCATTAGCGACAATCGTATCGTATGTCATGCGTCCCGGGCGGATATCATAGGCAATGGTCGCCCCTGGCTTGTCCTGGAGGAATAATTTACAAAGAATGGCGCGAGTCACAGATGGCGTGATCGCCCGGCCACTATCATCGACAAAGAAGATACGGTCGCTGTCTCCGTCCGTCGCAATGCCGAGATTGGCACCGCTTGCTTTAACTCGTTCGCAGAGGGCAGCAATATTCTCCGGCTTAAAGGGGTCAGCTTCGTGCGCCGGGAAACTGCCATCCAGATCCCAATTCATTTTTTCAACTGTCAGCTGCGGGAGATGCTTTAAGAGTTCATCAAAATACGGAGCGCCCATGGCGTTCGAGGTATCGATGACGATTTTCAAAGGCTTGATGTTTATCTGCTTCGCAAAACCAAGATCGTACGCAACCTGTTCGGCGACGATGCCAGCCTGCATCCGAACGCTGCCTTTTCTGACATGCGGCGCAACACCCTGCTCGAGAATTATCATTTTCAAGTCCTGAATGCCGCTATCCTCCCCGATCGGTGACGCCATATTGCGGACGAGTTTGAATCCGTTATAGTCTTTCGGATTATGCGAGGCGCTGACCTGGATGCCGCCGTCGTATTTATGATGCGCCACAGCAAAGTAAAAAGTCGGTGTGGAAACGAGCCCGACGTCAATCACCTCAGCTCCCCCGTCAACCAGTCCGCGGATCAGCTCGGCCTGCAGTGCCGGCGAAGACAGCCGCATATCGCGACCGACGACAATCGTAAAATCATCCCGTCCCAGTTCCTCACGCCGCAGCTGGCAATAGGCCAAACCGAGCTGGTAGGCGAAGCTGTCATCGAAATCCGCGTCATAGATACCGCGGATGTCGTAGGCTTTGAAGATGGAGGGATTAGTATTCATATATATAAAAATACCATCCGGAGCCTTTTTTAAGCAAATTGAAGGAAAAGAAAAACGACATAGAAAAATCATCGTTTTTCTATGTCGTAGTTAGCTATTATTTTTATAATAATCTGGATCAACCTGCAGTATTATATACTGCCCTGCTTCATTAATTTCACCTTTCACTCGCAGCTTTCTTTTAATTCCAAGATTATCACGGTCGTTTACATAACCACCGACCCGACAAGTAAGCCAATCTCTTCCTAAAAATCCTCTTTCAGGAAAAAAATATGCCAATACTTCCTTACCGGTTTGCTCGTCAATAACAGGAATAGAGCAACGCTTTTGCCAGGTTAGGTCCTTATAGACCGAATCACTTGTTACTACCGAAACATTCGGATTAATGATGGCGGTAAAATTTTTCTCTTTAGAGACTTGATAAATGAATATACCGGCACATAAAACAAGCGCTGATACAAATAATATGATAAATTTTTTCATTTCTGACTATTTTTGATTTAAGTTTTTAAAATAATTTAGTGGCCCATCCAGACATACAGCATCCCTGGATAATCCACTAAACTATGCTTAAATCGCTTTTTTCAACGAACCTAACTATAAATACATTATAGCACACAAACAGATATTTGTCAATAATATTAACTTTTGTATACCAAAAAATAGCTAATAATAGCTATTTTTAGAAATACCCTATTTCAACTAAGCCGCCTTATCCAGCTTTCTCAACACCAGCATTACCGCATGCTTCTCCACCTTGTTCTTATGTTCAAAGGAATCATCGACGACCGCATTAGGGTGATGAAGGACATCACCTTTTTCAATTACTAATCCCGCCTCATTAATCGCCACCTGCAATTCCGTACTCGACTTGATAAGATTGTCGATCATGACAGGCTTCTCAGCCGAGCCCAATCTGATTGGCATCGGCGTATTATATAAATGTCCGGAACCAGGAGCTACGTCAGTAACATTAAACGTGCAAACGCAGTGTCCGCCCTCTTTAAGAACCCTGGATATCTCATTGAAAATTTCCTGCGCGTCTTCGAAATAATGAATCATGAAATTCGAGACGACCAGATCGGCTGACTCAGCCTCGAGAGGCGTTTGCTTTCCATTGCTAACCATGAAATCCGTGTTGAGCACAGCAGCTGAATTCTGCTTAGCCATCTCGATCATCTTAGGATTGATATCCACGCCAATAACCCGAGCGGCTCCCTCTTCCTTAAGACGCAAGAGATGGCGGCCGTCGCCGCAGCCGAAATCGACAATCACTTTTCCATTAACACCGAGGATATGAATCTCGCTGAAAAGCTTCTCGTCAGTTTCATTAAACAGCTCACGAGATTTAGAATATTCAGCCGCTACTTCCGGCTTATAGATTAAATCTTCTTCAGAAGAAAATGGAGGCATATATTTTCAATAAGTTATTTCTTCACTGTGCAGCGGGCGATAAGCGCCTCTGCCTGCTGCCTATCAAGATATTTTCCATCATGTGCTGTAACTTCCGGCCGGTTGTCATAAAAATGTTCACTGAAATACTTGAGCTTAGCTTTTACCTCGTCGGTAATTATCGTCGCCTCACCAGCCAAGGCGCAAAGAATCTTATGATCCGCCAAGCCGTTGTCAAAATATTCTATCATGCCGATCGGTGCAGCCTCGACGATATCCCCCGCCTCATACTTCCGGTCGGTAATTAGGTAACAGTCTAATTCATCGCCGTCTTCGTTAAGAGTATCGATGATATAGCCGTAGGGATAGGGATACGCCAGATGAAACGGTTCAGAGCGCAGGAGCTCCTTTGTCTCTTTATCAAAAACATTCTTAATCCCTTCTTGCCCGACTTGTTCGATAAATACTTTCATGTGGACGGCACAGGATTCGAACCTGTGACCCCTGCAATGTGAATGCAATGCTCTAACCAGCTGAGCTAGCCGTCCTTGTTTTAAACTTCAGCGTCCAACGCCTCATTCACCAGCCGATCCGCTTCCTTATTCTCCTCACGGCGGACATGCGTATAGGTCACTTTCTTAAAGAAAGTAGACAGGTTATGCATTTTGATGAAGAGCGGCGCAAGGTCCGGGTGCTTGACCTTGTACTCCCGGCGCAGCTGTTTGACGACCAGCTCGCTGTCGAGAACACATTCTACTTCTTCGGCACCAAGTTCTTTCGCGCGTTCCAACCCGGCAATGACTCCGGCGTATTCCGCCTGGTTATTAGTCGCAATGCCGAGGCGACGGGAAATTGTCTCGACGACTTCCCCTTCCGGCGTCGCAATAACGACACCGATGGCCGCTTCGCCCGGGTTGTTGCGGCTGCCGCCGTCGCTATGGATAATGAATTTTTTCATGGAGTATTTTAAGTAGAAGCTTCAGCCGGACGCAGGTCGATAATTTTTAGCTGCGCGTCGCGGCGACCGTTAAATACATTGAAACATACGGTATAGACGACGTCAATCCGCTGGCCAATCTTATATTCTTTCCATTCTTCCGCCTTGCTGAAGGCCACGCCCCACATGCCACCGAGGCGGAATTTGATATGACGCTTGTCCGCCCCCATGGTCATGACGTCTTCGATCATGACGCCGTAGCTGACGAATTTCGGTTCCGGGTTGTCCTGACCGTACGGTAAGAAGGCGTCGAGCGATTCGATGAAAGCCGGCTTCACGTCGTTAATCCCGATTGCCGCATCAATCTTTAGGATCGGCGTCAGGTCGATGCCAGCCAATTGTTCTTCGGCTACCGCTCGCACCTGAGCGATAAACTGCGGCAGGTCTTCGAGACTCTTCACTGTAAAGCCACAGGCCATCTTGTGCCCGCCATAACGGACGAGATGGTCTTTGCCCGCCTCTAAGCTGGCGCCAAGGTCAAACTGCTCGATGCTCCGGCCCGACCCCTTGATTTTGCCTTCGCTCAGGGCGATAACAAAGCAGGGCTTGGAAAATTTCTCGGCAATGCGTCCGGCAACCAGGCCGATGATGCCTTCCGGCCAGCTGTCCGTTCCGCCGCGCAGGTCAGGCGACGTAACAGCTAATAATTTCTCATCCATCTGCTCCGCTTCAACCAGCGCGATACCGGCTTTCATCAGCTCTTCGGTCATGCGCTGACGTTCTATATTCTTTTCATTCAAATCCGTCGCCAGTTTCCGAGCTTCCTCGACCGACGTTGCGGCTAATAAGGCATAGGCAGCATTGGCATGGTCGATACGGCCGGCGGCATTGAGGCGCGGTGTCATCTGCCAGCTGACGTTCCAGGCAGTCAGGCTGCCCGCTTCCAGCTTCGATACTTCCATTAACTCTTTTAGTCCGCGGCGCGGCGTCCGATTCATCAGTTCCAGTCCCTGCTTGACGATGAGGCGATTCTCGCCGGAGAGACTAACACAATCCGAAATCGTCCCAACGGCCGCCAGGTCAACGATGCGGCCAGACAACGCTTTCTTATCTTCTTCTGACAGAGTAGAGCGGCTAATGAGCGCCTGCGCGAACTTATAGGCCACGCCGGCGCCGCACAAAAATTTATAGGGATAGATTTCGGCCGGCAGGATCGGGTTGATGACCAGGCAGCCTGGCATCTCATCTTCCGTTTGTGGTCCTTCGTGGTGATCTGTAACGATAACATCCATGCCGAGACTCTTGGCCAGCGCGACTTCTTCCTTGGCGCGGATGCCGTTATCAACCGTGATAAGCAAACCAACCTTTCGCTCAGCCAGCTCCTCGACGATTTTTTTGTTAAGGCCATAGCCCTCGCCGAAACGGCTTGGAATCCAGACCTCCACCTTGCCTTTCAGCACGCGCAACGTTTCCGCCATGATGGCCGATGACGTCACGCCATCGGCGTCATAATCGCCGCAGACGACGATGTCGCTGCCGCGCTTAATGTGTTCAATAACCAGATCAATCGCTGCCGCCATATTGCGGAAGCGCAAAGGATCATATTCGCCGACCGCTTGTTCCGGATGCAGGAAAAGCTCGATCTGCTCGGCTTCGCGGTAACCGCGGTTATACAACATCTGCGCGACCGCCGGGCCATACGCAGTATAGCGCGCGAGAAAATCAGCCGGCGCAACCGGCGATAGCTGCCATTGTTTGGCCATACTGTTAATAGAGGGAAGAGGTAAAGGTCCAGGCGACCATCGACAGCATGACCATGATGCTGATAACAGCCCAGACGATTTTGACGATTTGTCGGCGCTTCATACTTATTGCTTTAATAATTTAACAAACGTATCGCTCGGGATCTCGACGCTACCCTTGCCCGAAGCCATCATCTTTTTCTTGCCCTTCTTCTGCTTCTCGAGAAGTTTGCGCTTACGCGAGACGTCGCCGCCGTATAGTCCGGCCGTCACGTCCTTGCGCATGGCAGCGATGCGTTCGGCGGCGATAACCGCTCCGCCGATACAGGCCTGTAATTTGATAACAAACATCTGCTTTGGCAGGCTGTCCTTGAGAGTATTAACAATTTCTTTACCACGACGGAAAGATTCATCGCGATAGACAATAACGGCCAGTGACTCGACTGGTTCTTCGGCCACGAGAATATCCATCTTAACGACATCAGTTAGCCTGTAGTTTAAAAATTCGTAGTTAATTGAAGCGTAGCCGGAGGAGACGCTTTTGATGCGGTCATAGAAATTTGTCAGGATTGTCGCCATCGGAATTTCGTAATGCAGGACGAGGCGATCTTCATCGAGGTATTCAGTATTTAGGTAAATTGCCTTGCGCTCCTGGACGAGCGTCATGATACCGCCGATATAATCTTTCGGTGTAACAATATCAAGCTTGACCCATGGTTCTTCAACGTGATCAATCTTCGTCGGATCAGGCAGCATCTGTGGGCTGCGCACAACAAGCGCTTCGTCCTGCCCCTTAACGTATACGTGATAGGCGACGCTCGGGACAGTAACGATCAGCTCGAGTCCGTATTCGCGGCTCAATCGTTCCTGCACAATTTCCAAATGCAAGAGACCAAGGAAACCGCAGCGGAAACCAAGACCGAGCGCCTGCGACTGTTCCGGTTCATACATCAACGCCGAATCGTTCAACTTCAGCTTCTCGATGCCCTCGCGCAAGCGGCCGAAGTCGTCCCCTTCTTTCGGAAAGATACCGGCAAAGACCATCGGCTTCACTTCATGATAGCCCTGGAGCGAGACGACGTCATGCGCCGCGGCAATCGACATCGTATCGCCGACGCGGCACTCTACGACGCTCTTGAAACCAGTGATGACATAACCGATCTGGCCGGCCTCGAGCGCGCCGGTCGAAAGATAGTCTGGTTTGAAAATTCCAATATCAAGCGCTTCGCTCTGTGCGTGCGTTGCCAACAGCTTGATCTTGTTTCCCTTCGCCAGCCGTCCATCCATCACGCGCACATAGGCGACAACGCCTTTATATTCATCAAAGTTAGAATCGAAAATCAGCGCGCGGGGCGAAGCATCCGGATCGCCCGTCGGACTCGGCACGCGCTCGATAACGGCATTTAAAATATCTTCGACGCCAGCACCGGTCTTGCCTGAGGCTAAAATAATTTCTTCCGGTTTGCAGCCGAGCAGTTTCACAACTTCCTGAGTAACGCGCGGTACGTCCGCCGCCGGCAAGTCAATCTTATTCAAAACAGGAATAATAACCAGATCCTGTTCCATGGCCAGATACAGGTTAGCCAAGGTCTGCGCCTGGATGCCCTGCGAAGCGTCAACAAGCAATACCGCTCCTTCGACGGCCGCCAGCGAGCGGGAGACCTCGTAGGTAAAGTCGACGTGACCCGGCGTATCGATGAGGTTAAGGCGATGCCCTTTGTATTCCATAGCGACTGGCGTCAGCTTGATCGTGATGCCGCGCTCGCGCTCGATGTCCATGCGATCCAGAAGCTGCGCCTTCATCTTACGATGTTCAACCGTTCCGGTTACTTCAAGCATACGATCGGCGAGGGTCGATTTGCCGTGGTCGATATGAGCGATAATGCAGAAATTGCGGATGTTTTTCATGTCTTCAGTATAGCAGTAAATGCCGGATATATAGCAAAAAGGGGCCGTTTCTCTAAGCTCCTGTCAAAACAGTATACTTTTTTTACGGCATAAAATCAACCCGTGAAACTAAAGAACGGCCCAGATGGACCGTCCTATATATAAACTGAGAACTAAACCCGATTCCGGTTAACCGCCAGCTTCCCTTGCAGGAAATCCTTGATCTTTTCGGCGTCGGTCTTAGACAAGCCAGAGATAGTGAATGTCGACATCTTGCCGCTGCCGCCGGCCGTTTCAATGGAAACGGTATGGATGCCTAACAGGCGATCCATTACGGTCTGCATGGCATTGATATTCTGCACCCGGTCGTAATAGATATGCGTCTCGCTCTTAGCGACAACTCCCTGACGCAGAGTACCGGAGACACCGGAGAATTCAAATTGGAAATTTTTAAACCAAAGAAACGTATAAACAATCAACGCGATAATGAAACCGCCGCCGACGATTCCGAGAAACCCGGCAAACCAAATATCAATGGGGCCTTCATCAAAATAATTCCGTAGACCGACATAAAGACCGACGCCGATAACCGTTCCTAAGCGGGCAATAATCTGGCTCGCCAAAAACTTCTTGCTCAAAGGAGTATTGTCCCGATTAAAAACCACTTTTTCATCTTCCGCTGTCGTCGTACGCGGCCCTTCAGCTGACTGAACAGCTGCCGGAACGTGTCCCTGCTCTGGATGACGGCCCAGGCGGGTCTTCAAGAAAGCCACCAGCGTATCAGCATTCTGCTTGTTTAGACCATCGACATGCGAATACATGCCAGACACTTCACCGGCGGTTTCGTAGTGCACATCATAGAGGCCGAAGATGCGGTCGAGAAAATCCTGGTCAACGGAAATATCCTGGATGCGGTGATACTGAACATGGCCGGTCGAGCGGCTGATGACGCCTTTGGAAATCTCCGCGCCGCCGTCTTCGAATTTATAGAAATACAATTTATAATAATATACCTGGTACAGATAGAAACCGCCGAGAATCAAAGCGCTTATAATTAACAAAGCGCCGCCGACCCAGCCGAGCAGGCCGAAATCAGAGGAGAAAGCGATACCGATGCCGATTAAAATAATCGACAAAACAAATACCAAAAGCGGCAAGAGCGACAGCGCGAGAGTCTTTTTTATAATCTTCTTGCGATCTAAGGGCAGATTTACTGAATCCAGCATATCTATATGTATTAATAATATAATATTGATTTTATCATATTTTTATAAATTTGTCAATATAAACTACTAAATAATCACTTATATTAAAACAAAAGCGGCCCCGGAGGGCCGCTTGGTGCATTTTGACTTGAAGGCTTAAAGAGTCTTCTGACAACTCTTCTCCTGTCCGTACATCCAGATACCACCGACACCGATGAGCGTCGCAACCAGGCTAACAAGCCAGCCGATGACCGGGATCGAGAAGATGATGAACATGAGAACGATACCGACAATCATCGCCCAGATAAGCGATACCGGACGCGCCTCACCGGCCTTGCGGCCATAGCGCTTGAGAAGTTCATGACCGATAATAATTGCCGTGACGATCTTGCCGAGATACATAACAATACCCCAGAGCATCAGCAGGATGATGCCGACCGGCAAA
Organism: uncultured Gammaproteobacteria bacterium; assembly: GCA_964451345.1. GTDB lineage: Bacteria > Patescibacteriota > Patescibacteriia > Patescibacteriales > Patescibacteriaceae > Patescibacterium. The sequence continues at coordinate 46,296 of CAYVHQ010000002.1, forward strand.
CCGATCAGAGTAATCATCAACACGATAGCTGCAAACGGAGTGAGGAACATGACAAGCGCGCCGAGACCGAGCGCCTTATATGGCTTAGCCAGCAAACGATGGCCGATGTCGAGTAACGGACGGCGCAACCAGCTAGCTAGGATAAGACCACAGATCAGTGCCGAGAAGATAACGATAATCCGCCACCAGATCCAGGCCGACATGTCTTTTTCATGGCTGCGGGTTTTCATCGTCGGCTCATGGCGTTTCACCTCGCCCTTAACGCTCGAACCAGGCTGGAGCTCAGCATCACGATTAGCTGTATAGGTAAGCGTTCCACCGATCGCCGCACCTTTCGCCAAAACAAGGTTAGGCTTGGCATTTGCTGTAGTATTTTTTTCTTTAGCGCGTGACGAACGGTCGTCCATCATCAGCCAGGCATTGCGGCCGACCGGTCCGGCCATAGTTACCGCTGCGCCAGCGCCGTCGAGGTCGCGTTTGATGTTGCCGCGCAAGTCAGCCGTCGCTGAGCCGAACAATACATCCCAACCGACTTCGGATGAAGCGCCGAAGCTGAGATTAGAGGAAGCGGCCATGACGCTGCGGGCCACTTTGCCGTTAACACTGACAGAGTTACCGGCTGCGCGGACGCTGCCGCCGACATTGCCGTTGATCGTGACAATCTGTCCGGCGCAGAGCACGTCGCCGTCAACCGTTCCATTAACGGTAATATTTTGTCCGGCGCAGACGAGGTCGCCCTGCACCTTGCCGTCGACCGTGATATTCGCGCCCGCCGCATAGAGGCTGCCGGCGACGATTTCGTCCTTAGGGACAGAAACGGCGTCGCCGTTCTTGAACATGAGCGCGTGCGCGCCCGAGGCAAACGCGAAAAGACCGACGGCGGCCATGGCCACAATGCCTAGTCTTGTCTTGAACATATGCATATAGTTTAATACTTATATAGTAAGTATACTCGCTTTTTATTAAAGATTCTAGCTAGACTTTAAGACAAAAAAGACATGACCCAAGATCATGTCTATAAAATATGTGTTTATTTTACACTTTTCCTCGTCTATCTTGCCCTAAAAAGTCGTATAACAAATGTAGCTATTATAAGGAGGAAGCCACCGAAACAGAAGAATAGTGAAGTCCAAGGATATAAAGTAAGAAGCAAAGGAGAAATAGCACGCTCTGCTGCCATATAAGTACAAAATGGAAGTGTGCCGATAAATAGGCCGACAAAAGGGATCATGAACGTGGCAACATCTCTGCGGAAAGGTCTGATAATTATCAAATCTACATAATCCTTTACCCTTAATGAATGACATCACCAAGCCGTATAGAAACCAAAGATGGTTACTGTCCAAAGCATTATAGCCCCTCCGCCAATCATATATATTGCATTATATCCAAGTGCAGTACCGCCACTGGCAGCTATTATAAGAAACACAAATGCCACCGGATCATATATGGCAGCCCATGCACGTATTTTTGAACTGCTTTCGCTTTCAGTAATTAGATTTATTGAGTCCATGTTTATTTGGTATTTTTTAAAAGAATATTTCATATATCATCTCATCTTTTATCTAGAAAGTCAATTTGCCGTGGCCTTGTTTATGGCCACTATTTGTGTTTAAATGAGTATACTTACAGGCATTCATAAACCGCCCCTTTTCACTAATATGAAACAAAATCTATACTTGGCCACATCAGATACTGAAATTGCTGGTCTCATTGCCAGAGAGGTCAAGCGCCAGGCTGAAGAACTAGAACTGATCGCCTCAGAAAACTACGTCTCGCCAGCTGTCCTTGAAGCGCTCGCCTCCCCTCTCGCTAACAAATACAGCGAAGGGTATCCCGGCAAGCGGTACTATGGCGGCAACAGCGTCATCGACGAAGTCGAAAACCTGGCCATCGCTCGCGCTAAAGAATTGTTCGGCGCCGAGCATGTCAACGTTCAGCCGCTCTCCGGCTCACCAGCCAACGCCGCTATCTACATGGCGCTCATTAAACCGGGCGATACTGTTCTCGGCTTGCGTCTTGATCATGGCGGCCATCTCTCGCATGGCCATCCAATCAATTTCTCCGGCATGATGTACAACTTCGTGCAGTACGGCCTTAATGAACAGGGACTGATCGACATGGACCAGGTACGCGCTCTCGCCCTCGAGCACAAACCGAAGATGATCGTCGCGGGATTCAGCGCATACTCGCGCGAAGTGGACTGGAAAATGTTTGCTGATATCGCAAAAGAAGTCGACGCGCTGACCTTTGCCGATATCTCTCATCCGGCCGGTCTCATCGCCGCCGGCGTGCTCGCCAATCCTGTTCCGTATTTCGATGTCGTCATGACCACGACCCATAAAACCTTGCGCGGCCCGCGCGGCGCTATGATTATGTGCAAAGAAATCCATGCTAAAGCTATCGACCGCGCCGTCTTCCCAGGATTACAAGGCGGACCGCACGATAACATGACCGCCGCTAAGGCCGTCGCTTTTGGCGAAGCGCTGCGGCCGGACTTCAAAGACTATGCCAAGCAGGTGGTCGTTAATGCCCAGGCTATGGCTAAAGAATTTTCCAAACTCGGCTACGACATCGTTTCCGGCGGCACGGATAACCATCTCTTCGTTATCGACCTGCGCAACAAAAACTTGAGCGGCAAAGAAGCGGAAAAGGTTTTAGACGCCATCGGCATTTCTGTTTCGCGTTCAACGATTCCGAATGATCCGAATCCGCCACTTAATCCTTCCGGACTCCGTCTCGGTACAGCCGCCATCACAACCCGCGGCTGCACGGCTGATGATTGCCGGACTATCGCGCAACTTATCGACAAGGCGTTAATGCAAAAAGATAATGAAAACGTTTTGAACGAATGCCAGAGCGCTATTAAAACGCTCTGCGCCCAGTATCCCCTCCCTTACTAAGTTATCTGACGAAAACATGAAACTGATCGACGGCAAACTTCTCGCCGAAAAAATTAAAGACGGCATCGCTGCGGAAATCCTCGGCTATGCCGGGCTGCGTCCCGGCCTCGCCATCATCCTGGTCGGCGACCGGCCCGATTCGATGATTTATGTCGGTCGTAAGGAAAAGCAGGCCGGTACGGTCGGCATCGACACGCATGTCTACCGCTGTCCGGAGAACATCACGCAG
>CAYVHQ010000003.1:0-35327 GCA_964451345.1 uncultured Gammaproteobacteria bacterium
AAGAACTAATTGTATGGCACTGTTTAATACTCCAACAAAAGAACCAAAGAAGAAGTCGGCTCCGGTTGCCGCCGCTGCTACAAAAGATTTGTATGCTGGCGATGTTAGCGCAACCGAAAAAAAGACGGCGAAGGCTAAGACATCAAATGCTTACCGTGTTCTATTGCGCCCTATTATTTCCGAAAAGGCCTCCAAGCAGCAGGCAAACAACCAGTATTTTTTCCAGGTAGCTTTGTCTGCTAACAAGATTGAAGTAGCCAAGGCTGTTAAGGATGTATACGGTATTGCTCCGACAAAGGTGAATATGGTTCGCGTCGAGGGCAAGGTAATCCGCACCGGTCGCATTACCGGCCGCCGCAAGGATTGGAAGAAAGCGATTGTAACCCTGCCTGAGGGCAAGACTATCAGTCTTTACGAAGGCGTATAATTATATGGCAATCAAGAAACTAAACCCAACAACCCCAGGCCGTCGCGGTGCCAGCTTTGAAGACTTTAGCGACATCACCTCAACCACCCCAGAAGCTTCGTTGCTGCTTATCCGCAAGAAGCATGCTGGCCGAAACTCTCAGGGTAAAATTACTGTCCGTCACCAGGGCGGCGGCGTCAAGCGCTTCCTGCGTATCGTCGACTTCAAGCGCGATAAGTTTGATATTCCTGGAGTTGTCAAAACGATTGAATATGACCCGAACCGTGGTCCTCGTTTGGCTCTCGTCTTTTATAAGGACGGTGAAAAGCGCTACATGATTGTTCCGAACGGCCTCAAGGTCGGTAGCGAAGTTCTCAGCTCAAAGAAGCTGATTGAACCGAAAGTTGGTAACGCCATGCCTTTGGAATTTATTCCGGTTGGCTTGCCCGTTCACAACGTTGAAATTAACCCCGGCCAGGGTGGTGTTATGGCTCGCGGCGCCGGCAATGCTCTCTTCATCATGTCCATCGACAAGAAGTTTGCTCAGCTGAAACTGCCATCCGGTGAAATTCGCCTGGTAAAGAAGGAATGTATCGGCACCGTCGGTCAGGTTGGAAACCTCGACAAGCGTCACGTTAAGCTTGGTAAGGCTGGTCGCAGCCGTTATCTTGGCCGCCGTCCTTCTGTCCGTGGTTCAGCCATGAACCCGAACGATCACCCACACGGTGGTGGTGAAGGCAACCAGTCGATTGGTTTGAAGCATCCGAAGACCCCATGGGGAAAGAACGCCTATGGCGTGAAGACTCGCGATGGCAAGAAGCAGTCAAACAGCCTGATTATCACGCGCCGTAACGGCAAGAAACTTTAAGTAAACATATGTCACGAAGTCTCAAAAAAGGACCATACGTCAACGAACGACTAGAAAACCGCTTAACCGGCATGAAGCCAGGTGATGGCAAGGTTATCAAGGTTTGGGATCGCGCCGCAACGATTACACCGGCTATGCTAGGTTTTACTATCGGTGTTCATAACGGCAAGACGCACGTTCCTGTAACAATCAACGAGAATATGGTTGGGCATAAGCTCGGCGAGTTCTCCTTAACCCGCACGTTCCGCAGCCACGGTGGTAAGATGGCCAAGGATCAGGCCAAGGGCAAGTAATCTTTTAAATATATGGAAGTCAAAGCATCTGCCCGCTATATCAGAATATCTCCCCGCAAAGTTCGCCTCGTCGTGAGCTTGGTTCGCGGTATGAAACTTGCTTCAGCCTATGAACAGCTTAAGTTCGTCGGCAAGGGAGCAGCCGAGCCGGTTCGCAAGGCCATCGCCTCAGCCGCCGCTAATGCTGTTCACAACTTCGAGCTTTCGGAAGAAAACCTTCTTGTGAAAGAGATTCGCGTGGATGGCGGACCAGTTCTCAAGCGCTGGTTGCCACGTGCCCATGGACATGCTTCGCCATTGCGCAAGCGTATGAGCCACATCATGGTAACGCTTGGTGAAATCAAGGACAGCGGCGTAAAGGCTGGCCGTAAAGAAGCCGCTGAAGCACCAATGAAGTTGGGTGCTGCTCCGAAAGAAGATGAAGGCATTAAGACCGAAACCAAAGCCGCCGGACGTCCAAATGATCCAATCGAGGACAAGGCTAAGAAGATCGTTGACCCACGTCGCGAAGGTCGCGCTAACAACAACCGTAATGAAGGCGGCGGAAAACAAGGCTTCACTTCTAAATTATTCAATCGCAAGAGCGGTTAATCCTTACCTTATACTACCCCTATGGGACAGAAAATCAGCCCAAAAGTAATGCGCGTCGGAATCACGCGGACCTGGCCGTCCAAGTGGTTTGCTGATGGCAAAACCTATATCGATCAGGTTAAGCAGGACGTTCTTGTCCGCAAGTTCCTGACCAAGACGTTGCGCGAAGCCGGTATCGACCGGGTAGATATTGAGCGACCATCCGGTAAGAGGATTGCCATCAATATCCATACCGCTAAGCCAGGCATCATTATCGGCCGCGGCGGTGCCGGTATTGAAGACCTAAAGAAGAAGCTGAAGTCGCAGTATCTGAAAAATTTCCGACCCGGTGAAATCAGCGTCAACATTACCGAAGTTGATCGCCCAAACCTTAGCGCCCAGGTGGTGGCTCAGGGAATGGCTATCGAGATTGAAAAGCGTATGCCTTTCAAGCGCGTTATGAAGCAGGCCATCGGCCGCGTGGAACGTTCTGGTGCGCTTGGCGTCAAGGTTATGATGTCAGGTCGTTTGAACGGCGCGGAAATTGCCCGTCGCGAAATGCTGATTAGCGGCAAATTGCCTCTGCAGACTCTGCGCGCCGATATCGATTACTGCCGTCTGGCTGCTATCACCACTTTTGGTTTGATCGGCATAAAGGTTTGGATTTACCGCGGCGAAGTTTTCGAACGCAAGGAAGAAGCCGGCCAAGTTATTAAGGAAAAAACCACTTCAAAGCGATAATATATGTTAGCTCCAAAAAAGACAAAGTACAGGAAGTCCCATAAGATCAGCCGCGGCGGCAAAGCCTCGCGCCGTATCGCTCTGGGTTTCGGCAGCTACGGGCTGAAGAGCATCGAAGCCTGCTGGGTTACGTCCCGTCAGATCGAAGCGGCCCGACGCGTTATTACCCGTTACGTGCAGCGCACCGGTAAGCTCTGGATCCGCATTTTCCCTGACAAGTCTGTCACGGCTAAGGGCGGTGAAATGCCAATGGGTAAAGGTAAGGGACCGGTTGACCACTACGTCGCTATCGTCAAGCCGGGTATGATCGTTTTTGAAATCGAAGGAGTGAGTGAGACTCAGGCACGTGAAGCGATGCTCGCTGCCGCTCATAAATTACCGGTGAAGTGCACCTTCATCAAGAAGCATTAATTGTATGGAATTCAAGGAACTACAAGGTAAAAAAGAGTCCGAACTGCAGGCTATGCTGGCGGCGTCGCGCGAAAAGCTGCGCGAACTTCGTTTCAAGGATGCAAACAAGCAGCTCAAGGACGTCCGCGAAATCCGTCGCGAGAAAGTACTGGCCGCTCGCATCTTGACCATGCTAAACAAGTCATAATATGAAAACTACTACTAAGCCAAACACGAGCGCAGTCAGCGCCGCCCCGGTAACGACCATGAAGCGCCGCTTCAAGGGCGTGGTCAAGAGCGATAAGATGGATAAGACAATTGTTGTCACCGTCGAATCGGTCAAAATTCACGAGAAGTACAAGAAGCGCTATGCTTCGCGCAAAAATTATAAGGTACATGACGAAAAGAACCAGTACAAAGAAGGGGATACCGTTTCTTTTGTCGAATGCCGTCCGCTCAGCAAAGACAAGCGCTGGCGCGTGATTTACAGCTAACCGTATGATACAGGTCCAATCAATGCTATATGTAGCCGATAACACGGGCGCCAAGCGCGTCATGTGTATCCGCGTGCTCGGCGGCTACCAGAAGCGCTATGCTCGTGTCGGCGACCGCATCATCATTACCGTTAAACAGGCTGTGCCGCATGCCATGGTAAAAAAGAGCGACGTCCTCTTGGCCGTCATTGTCCGAACCACCAAGGAGATTCGCCGCGTCGACGGCAGCTATATCCGCTTTGATCAGAACGCCTGCGTTATTATCGATAAGAAGAATGGCGAGCCGCGCGGTTCCCGTATTTTCGGCCCGATTCCTCGCGAGGTTCGTAAGGCTGGCTATGTGAAGATCGCTTCGCTGGCACCGGAAGTTCTCTAAACCACATTTATGAATATCAAGAAAAACGACCAGGTTAAGATCATCGCCGGTAAAGATAACGGCAAGAGCGGCAAAGTGCTGCAGGTCTTTGCCGCATCCGGCCGGGCCAGCGTCGAAGGCAACAATCTTCTCATCAAGCATTTGCGTCCGCGTCGCCAAGGCGAAAAGGGCCAGCGCGTTGAATTCGCCGCCCCGTTGGATATTTCCAATCTGATGCTCGTCTGCCCGAAATGCAACAAGACCACTCGGGTCGCCTATAAATATCTGGAGGCCGCTGATGGACGCAAAGGAAGCAAGGTCCGCGTCTGCCGCAAGTGCCAAGCAACCATAGATTAACCTTATGAAACTCCGCGAACTCTATTTAAAGACAGCCAAGCCCGCCCTGCAGGAGAAATTCGGCTACGCTAATGAAATGGCCGTGCCGAAAATCCTGAAAGTGTCGCTTAACGTCGGCGTTGGCCGTTACACCAAGGACAAGACCTATCTTGAGAACGTCGCCAATAACCTGGCGCGCATTACCGGACAGAAGCCGGTTATGGCGAAGGCGAAAAAGTCCATCTCCGCCTTTAAGGTACGCGAAGGAACGGTTATCGGCGTAGCGGTGACCTTGCGCGGCGAACGGATGTACGATTTCCTGCAGAAGCTTATCGATGTTACCTTCCCTCGCGTTCGCGACTTCCGCGGTATCGACGATGGAAAACTCGACAAGTGCGGTAATCTGTCGGTCGGTTTCAAGGAGCACGTTGCGTTCCCGGAGATCAAAGCGGACGAAGTCGATAATGTCCACGGTCTTGAAGTCAACATCTCGACTTCAGCAACGACTCGCGAGGAAGGATTGGAACTGTTCCGCCTCCTCGGCTTCCCATTTAAGAAAGATTAACCGGCTATCCCTATGGCTCGAAAAGCACTCATCATCAAGGCGAAGCGGACCCCGAAGTTTTCTACCCGCAAAGTCCGACGCTGCTGGCGCTGCGGTCGTAATCACGCCTACATGCGCGACTTCGACTTGTGCCGCATCTGTTTCCGGGAATTGGCCAATAACACCGATCTGCCTGGCATCACCAAGTCAAGCTGGTAAGAATACTATATAACCATATGATGGATCCAATAGCAGACATGCTCTCACGTATCAGGAACGCGGCCGCCGTCGGCAAGCCGGAGGTTCTGTTGCCTATGAGCAAGCTCAAATTAAATATCGCCAAGCTTCTCGAAGAGAACGGCTGGATTGCCAAGGCAGAAGTTGTTGCACACGAAGGCAAGACTGGTTTTGACGAACTGAAGATCGTCCTTAAGTATAAGACTGACGGCAAACCGGCTATTTCCGCTCTTAACCGTATCAGCAAGTCGAGCCGCCGCGTCTACGTCGGCAAGGATGAATTGCCACGCGTTCTCAATAACCTTGGCATCGCTATCCTTTCTACCTCTCAGGGTCTTATGACCAATCGCGAAGCCCGTAAGCGCAACTTGGGCGGCGAAGTAATTTGCGAAATCTACTAATATGTCACGTTTAGGAAAATTGCCAATTGACCTGCCGTCCGGAACAACCGCGCTTCTCGCGAATAATATGTTGACGGTAAAGTCAGCGAAAGGGGAGTTGCACCAGGCGGTTCACGCCATGGTTCAGCTCGATCTGACGCCGGAATCAATCAAGGTTGCCGTAGCTAATCCGGAGAACAAGAAAGAGCGTGCCATGTGGGGTCTGTACTACAGCCTTATTAAGAACATGATCATCGGCCTGAATGAAGGTTATCAGAAAAAGTTAGAAATTCAGGGAGTCGGTTACAAAGTAGCGGCCGCTGGCAGCACTGGCCTGACCCTCAGCCTCGGTTTTTCTCATGTCATCAACTTCCCATTGCCAGAAGGCATCAAGGCAGTCGTTGAGGCTAATACTATAACCCTTTCCGGTATCGACAAGCAGCTCGTTGGTGAGACGGCCGCTCAGATTCGTCGTCTGAAGAAGCCTGAGCCATACAAGGGTAAGGGCATCCGCTACTCCGGTGAGAATGTCCGCCGTAAGGCCGGTAAGACCGCCGCCAAAGGCGCCTAAGGCCATAAGATAACCATATGAACAAACAGCAAGCCAAAGCCGCCAGCAAAGCCCGTCGCCAGCGCCGTATCCGCCAAATTATCAGCGGTACTGCTGCTCGCCCGCGCCTGTCGGTTTCAAAAACCAACACCAGCATTTATCTGCAGCTGATTGATGACGTCAAGGGAGTAACGTTGGCGGCAGCACACAGCCGCGATATCAAGGAAAAGCAGTCTAAGACCGCAGCCGCCGAAGCAGTCGGGAAGAAGCTGGCGGAAATTTCCCTAAGCAAGGGAGTAAAAAGCGTTGTGTTTGACCGCGGTGGAAATCGTTATACTGGTCGCGTTAAGGCGGCCGCTGACGGTGCTCGCGCCGGTGGTCTGGATTTTTAATCTATCAGTTAATTTTTGACTAACACCATATGAGTGAAATGGAAAACAAGTCGGACAAGGCTCAGAGCCCAGTAGCTACCGGTTCAGCTCAGAGCAGCCAGGCATCTAATGCCTCGGCCTCCGCAGGACGAACCGGTAACCCCGCCAGCGGCAATCGCGGCGGTTCGTACGGAAACCGCCCAGGCGGTGACCGTGGACGCCGTTCGCCCAATGACCGCGGCCCACGCCGTGGTGGACGCGACGATAAGCCGGCTGACGAATTCGAGCAGCGTATTATCGATATCGCCCGCGTGACGCGTGTTATGGCCGGCGGTAAGCGCATGCGCTTCCGTGCCTGTGTCGCTATTGGTGACAAAAAAGGCAACGTCGGTATTGGTCTGGCTAAGGGAGCGGACGTCACATTGGCTGTTGCCAAGGCCGTCAACCAGGCTAAGAAGGCCATGGTTGTTGTACCGATTGTCAAAGGAACCATCCCGCACGCTGTCGACCTCTGGTTCGGCGCAGCGCACGTCATGCTTAAGCCAGCAGCCGCTGGTCGTGGTATTATCGGTGGCGGAATTGTCCGTACTATTTTGGAATTGAGCGGTATTAACAACGTTACTTCAAAGATTCTCGGCACAAACAATAAAGTCAACAACGCCAAGTGCGTTATTGAAGCCATTAAGTTCCTGCGCGCTCCGAAAGTTAAGAAAGAAACCGTTAAGGAACGGGCTGAGAAAGATGCCGCTACTGAAGCCGTCGCTGAAGCAATCGTCTAACCTACATATCCAACCATATGGCACTTTCCTTATCTAATCTCAAAAAAGCGTCTCGTTTCAACAAGACGCGTAAGCGTGTCGGTCGCGGTAATGCTTCTGGTCACGGAACCTACAGCACGCGCGGTCTCAAGGGACAGAAGTCTCGTTCGGGTGTCAGCGGCCTTAAGCGTCTCGGTATGAAGAAGCAGTTGCTGGCCATTCCAAAGAAGCGCGGCTTCCGTTCGATTCACGAAAAGTCCCAACCAGTCACCCTGGCTGACCTCAACCGCCATTTCAAGGACGGCGCGGTTATTTCCCGTCAGTCGCTCGTAAAAGCCGGTCTTGTTTCGCATGCCGGACAGACTGTTAAGATTTTGGCTCAGGGAAATCTGACCGTTAAGAATCTTAAGATCAAAGGCGTTGCCTTTAGTGCTGGTGCCCGTGAACAGGCCGTTAAAGCCGGTGCTATCATTGCCGATTAAGCCTCGCCCGATGCCTTCGGGCTTCGTGCTATAATGAATATCAGACAACCGCTATGGAAAAACTAGCAAAAATCTGGAAGACTCCGGAAATACGCAACAGCGTCCTGTTTGTGCTGGTTATGCTTGTCATTTTCCGCTTGGCGGCGCATATTCCTGTCCCGGGCGTTAATCCCGAGGCATTGCGCCAGTTCTTCAACTCAAACGCTATTCTAGGCCTCATGAACCTGTTTTCCGGAGGTGGCATGGAGAACTTCTCCATTGTCATGATGGGCGTCGGTCCGTACATTACTGCTTCAATCATCTTCCAGCTCTTGACCATGCTTATCCCGCAAATGGAAGAGATGAATAAAGAAGAAGCCGGCCGCCAGAAAATCAACATGTGGACCCGCTGGGCGACTGTTCCATTCGCCATGCTCCAGGCCTACGCCATGATCAGCCTCCTGCGCAATTCAAATTCCGGCATCATCGGCGAACTCTCGGTCTTTGATTATACGAGCATTATCCTGACGGTAACCGCCGGTACTATTTTCCTTATGTGGATTGGCGAGCTTATCAGCGAAAAGAAAATCGGTAACGGTATTTCACTCCTGATCTTTGCCGGCATCATCGCCAGCCTCCCGACCGTAATCCAGCAAATTTTTGTTAACTACGATTCATCGATGCTTTTCACGCTCATCGGCGTCGTGGCCATTGTTATTATCACTATTGTCGGTGTCATTGTTATCAACGAAGGCCAGCGTAATATCCCGGTCCAGTATGCCCGTCAGGTACGCGGCAATCGCGCTTTTGGCGGTTCATCGACGCATCTGCCGTTGCGCGTTAACATGGCCGGCGTTATCCCGATTATCTTCGCCATCTCGGTTATTCTGTTCCCGTCCATGATCTCTCAGTTCTTCGTCAACGCCGCCAGTCCGAAGTTGGCCGAGGCGGCTCAGTGGGTGATTCGCATTTCACAGGACCAGCTCGTCTACGGCATCGTCTACTTCCTGCTTGTCTTTGCTTTCACTTATTTCTACACGGAGATTGTTTTCCATCCGACCGAAATTGCGGAGAATCTGCAGAAGCAGGGCGGCTTTATCCCAGGTATTCGTCCCGGCAAACCGACGGCTGATTATCTTGGCAACGTTACTCACAAGATTATTTTGGTCGGCGCCCTCTTCCTTGGCATCATCGCTATCCTACCACTTATCATGCGCTACTTCACCGGCATCCAGTCGCTGGCGATCGGCGGAACGAGCCTGCTTATTATCGTCTCGGTTATTATTGAAACGGTTAAGCAGATCGAAGCCCAGCTTAGCATGCGCGAGTATACGATGGATTAAACTTTCTTAAAGCTAGTATCAAAAATCAACCGCTTCGACGGTTGATTTTTTGTTTACTATCGGCTATAGTAGACATCAAACCTTAAAAAAGAAGATGGAAGAAAATACATATCTCGATAATACCCTTTACCTCCCTATTCAGGATGAGGAAATGTATATTGAAGCAGTTGATGGGAAGGAAACTATCGCTGATGCCCGCGATATTTTTGCTTTTCCCTTAATAAATCAGACTTCAATTTTATCTATGAGCGTCTCGGGTAACCCTAGCGAACGTCTTTCGGTTATGCCATATGAAGTTCTTGGAGAGCAAAAATTTGAAGAAATGTTCTTGAATCTATCCAGTGACTTCGAACGCTTAATACTGGGCCAAGCGCAAATAGCGAATTTTTGCCGTCGCTACCTGACATGGATTAAGAATCGCAATACTCCAACCGTTTTTCTAACGCCCATTGAAAGAACTTACGCTATGGTTTTTGTCGAGAGGCTCAATACTGCCTGGGACTCCGATGAAGTATATTATTCAACAGCTCAGGAAAACCTGCTCTTGCTTGATATGGCTATGTTTCCTCATGGTCCATACTGCAAAAGGGGAGCACGGGATCGCGACCGTTTTGTGGTGCCAAATCTTAAAAATTTACCGATATTGCCTTAGAATGTTTATTTTTTCATCCACCTCATTTTGGGGTGGATTTTTATTTATCAATGTTATAAAGCTAGCATTGACATTTTATGATAAATATGCTATATTTAAATAATTTTCTTTAACAATATTAAATATCGAAAGGAGCATCATGTTCATAATAAATACCTGGGCGGGCATTTGGACTTTCGCCATCATTGGGAACATTTTCATCGACCTTCTGCAAGCTAGACGTTCGCCAAATAGCGGGACACATGCAGAACTGAAAAGCCGCTCGCTAAGTATTCTTGTTTTTTGGTTGTGCAGCAGCTTGCCTTCTATGGCGTACTATTCAGCGGGCAATGAAATATGGCTACCATCAGTGGAACAAAATTTGTGGATATTTGCGGCTGGCGTGGCTGGGTATATTGTGTCAAAAAAGTTCTGGCAAAGCACATATTCATCCGCCGAAGCAACCGGTGCTGAGACATATAGGTACGACTTCTCACTGAAGTTCCGTAAGCACAATCCCAAACGTATATTCTTGCGACACTCTCCGCTGGAGATTACTTTCAAGCCGAAGACTGGCAACGTTGCACGTATCGACTGCGAAATTTCTTTTAGTGAAAATGATCTGATCCGAATCTACGAAGGTATTAAGTCTTGGTATATTTTTTCCGGCGCAGATGCGACATATGTCGATTATGATAAAAGCAACTGGCTGGGCATGCGCAAAAAGTGCCTAAAAGCTCTGGAAGAATATATTGAACGTTTTGCCGAAGAGGAAATGAACCTCGATCTCCCAGACATAATTGCCGCTGAATTGAAGCAGGACCTTGAGCAACTAAAGATATTCGTAGAACCACACATCTACTTACGTCGTAAATTAGTTGGTGGACGTATGGGAAGCTGGATAACTGTACCGACATTCCTTTCCGCTTAAATATAAGCGACTTATTCTATATTTAATCCTCTGGCTTGCCGGAGGATTTTTTTTATTTTTTCCCTTGACTGCTGCTCTCGGTGGTGCTATAACTGGTTCATTCGTTTGCAGTACATTAAAAGGAGAAAATATGAGTAGGACAAACCTGTTGCCCTTTGTGGTAGCCTTTATTCTCTGCCTAGCCTGGCTAGGCTCTGCGTTCGGTGACATGGGCGACGTGTATAAACGCGTACGTCGAAAAAGCCTGCTATATCTGGCGGTGCTAAATACGACGGCGACGCTGTTTTTCGTTGCTTTGTTTCCGAGTGACTCAGCGCCGCTGCATGATCGCCTCTGGTATGTTTCGGCAAGTGCCGGAATAGCCACTGGACTAATCGGCTGGCTTTTTAACTTTCGCTATCCGCACCTGCGCGTAACGCTCAACGGTCGGATTATCGGTTTTGATAGCGGCGGAAGTTTTGTTTTTGTTTTTCATCGCCGTCCGGTCGATACAAAACCGCAGGAGTATGTTTTTGTCGAAGATGGCTACGAGTATGCTTTTTCCGTGGCGTATGATGCGTCATCGTATCTGCAGTTCTGTTTGTGGCAGTATGGCGAAAGCGTGCCTCTGGGAATTGATATTCAGCCGTTTGTCAGAACTGAAGGCCAAATCAATCCCTTCTACTATGACATAGTACGCGTCTGGCAGAATCATCGATCAGAAATTACCACGAGTAAGCCGGAACATGTCGGTCGTTATCTGTCTAAATATGTGAGACGGTCAATCGGACGGGCCTGCGCCGACCGCTTTGGGTTTTCGCTGTCGGCTTTTGCGATTAGCGGATTTTCCAAAACAAAATATGAAGTTAGTGAGTTACCGGCCATAGCAGCCTAAAAATAAAATGGAGATTGGATGGAAGAATTAGAAACACAAGCTGACACGCTTGTCTTAATGCATTTTACCGGAAAAAAACCACATACAGATTTGTACCGAGTGTATCGGTTGGTTCCGCAGCCGGAAGATTCTGAGGGCTGTTACTTGAGTTATTTCGGCAGTAAGTATGCGTATAGCCCCGACCCGAAAAATATCGCCGGAAAGTCTTTAAGTGAAACGGCTCTTAGATTTTGGGCCTGGAAGACCTGGGAATCGCACAAACGAGGGTATGACGTCGCGGTTTGTTTTTTGTTTCTCGAGGAGGGCGAGACTGAGATGGTTTCGCCGCTGGCGCAGCGGCCTTTTCGTTTCGCAACACTTGAAGAAATTGAAACGCTGACCGCTTTATATAATCTATTTGAGCATAATCGTCGAGGAATTACAGTTCCTTTGTGAATCTACCGTTAGTCGCATGTCGGCTAACGGTTTTTTATATCCGGCCTTGACCTCACTGCAAAAGATTGCTATAAATAGGCTCATTGTTAAATTAAAAATTTCATACGCGTGGAGAAAAAAGAAACGAGCAAATACGACGTGCTCAAAAAGACACCAGAAGCCATCGTCCGGCTTACCGGGCTAGAGATAGAGCCTTTTGAAGACCTCTGGGCCAAGGTAGAGCCGCTCGACACTGCCCAGCGCCAAATGCGCCTGCGGCGGTCCAAGCGCCGCCAGCGGAAGGCGGGCGGGGGACGCAAGGTCAGTCTCGTTCTCGAAGACCGGCTCTTGCTCCTGCTGACTTATAATCACTTGTATGTCGGCCATGTTTTCCTCGGTAACTTGTTCGGTATTGATAACAGCAATGTCAGTCGCCATATCCGCCGCTTGACGCCGCTGGTCAGCTCTTTGTATGACATCCCAAAGAAACGAATTAGGTTAGCCGGCGCGGTCATCGGACCGGCTGAAATAGCTGCCTTGTTCAAAAAACCGGCAACGGTACCTGTTGTCCGGAAGATAAAGGGCAGTAAAAATTTTGATCCCTGCAGCACCTTTGCTAATGTGCCGGTTCATGGCAGCGAATTATTGATCCGCGTGCAGACCGTGCGTTAAGACACAATCATCTCCGTCCAGCATATGCCGGACGGAGCTTTTTTATACGCGGGATTCGCCAAAAAAGGCGGATATTGCTATACTGTGGGGGCAAATGGGGCTGTCGAGCGGATAGCCGCGCCTGCATATTAAGCTAATAATCATCCATGCCACGCACTATCCTTGTTTTCTTTGGCCCGCCTGGTTCAGGCAAGGGCACTCAGTCTGATTTGCTTTCCGATATCACAAATTGGCCGGCCGTTTCCACTGGTGAACTTTTGCGGCATGAGCAGAAAATCGGCTCGGCCGTCGGCCGAAAGGTTAAATCGCTTATCAGCCAGGGAACGATGGTATCAGCCACTCTCGTCGACCATCTCCTCAAGACGCGCCTGGCCAAGCCGGACGCCAAAAAAGGTTTTATCCTCGACGGCTATCCGCGTAACGAATACCAATTCAGAAATCTTTTGAAACTTATTAAAGGCGACGACCGCCTGTATTTTATAGACTTCCGGGTACCTGACCGCGAGGTCATGACACGCCTCTCTGGCCGTCGCGTCTGTGACTGCGGCGCGTCGTACCATACGATGTATAATCCCCCGAAGAAGCCAGGTAAGTGCGACCTCTGTGGCCAGGCTTTGCGTCAGCGGACCGACGACCGTCCAGTCGTTATTCGCAAGCGCCTCAAAGAATATAACAGCTCCATTAAGCCGCTCCTGGAAAAGGCCAGCGGCCGCGGCTCGATTATCGTCATCGACGGTGAGCGCTCGATTATTAGTATCAACCGTGAGTTAGTTGATCACCTTAAGCGTTACGGTTTATTCAAGAAACGTAAGAAATAGCATGGCTCGTCTTATTAAGACAAAGAAAGAGATCGACCTCATCCGCGAAGGCGGACATATTTTGGATCGTATTCTCAAGGAGCTTGCCGCTATGGTTAAGCCCGGTTTAGGCACTGCCGAACTGGAAGATCGGGCCTTGGCGCGCATTGCTGAAGCGGGGGGTCGTCCCGCTTTTAAGGGCTATAAGCCGGACAAGCATAGCCGCCCCTTTCCGAGCGCCCTCTGTATCTCGATCAATGAAGGCATCGTTCATGGCCCGGCCGTGCCTTCGCGCCCGCTCAAGAGCGGCGACATTGTCACACTCGATATCGGCATGGAGTATCCGTACAAGAAGGGGACCAAGGGCTATTATACCGATATGGCGACGACCGTGGCGGTCGGCGAAGTGCCGATGAAAACTCGCATGCTTTTAGCCGGCACGAAGGACAGCCTCGAAGCAGGCATCGCCGCCGTTAAGCCGGGCGCGACGTTGTTGCAGGTCGCGACGGCTATCGAGAATGTTTTAAACAAATACAAGCTCGGCATTATCCGTGATCTGGTCGGTCATGGCGTCGGTTTGGATGTGCATGAACCGCCCCAGGTCCCGAATTATATTTTTGAAAAAAATGAATTTCCGAATGTCGTTCTCGAGCCGGGTATGGTTATTGCCATTGAACCGATGGCGACGCTCGGCAGCTGGCAGATTACGGCCAACAAGGACGGCTTTACGTATGATACAGCTGACGGCAGCTTGGCGGCGCACTTCGAGCATACCGTGCTGGTGACGGAGGAGGGGCATGAGATCCTGACCGAAAGCAGTGCGTCTTAATCAGTAATTATTTATCTATATGATGAGAGAAACAAGGAAATCGCTTAAAGTCTACTTCATCGTGATTGGCGTTCTCGGCATCCTGGCAGGGTCTGATGTGTTCGTGATAGAAGGGCTTGAAGCCCGTCTCGGATCGGCTTTTGCGCTGATCGGCGGCATCCTTTTCCTGTATTACGGAATCAAGCTCTATCGCTTCTTAGAGAAATCGCCTAAGCAGTTGATTACCCTCGTGGCGATCGTCATGAGTCTTAATATCATCGGCGCTCTGGCGGCGATGGCCTGGATTTATATGCTCGCATATATCCTCATCGGCTGGTATCTGATCAGCAGTATCAAGAGGCTCTCTGGCAGGCCGGCAGTCAATTCGTCTGAAAAGGGATCGACCAACGTCCAATAAGATAAACCTGATGAACGAACAATGCTTAGGCATCGACTGGGGGACGGTCCGAATTGGATTAAGCCTCGGTAATGCGGAAACGAAAATTGCCTCGCCTCTGGGCGTCGTCGGGTCTCTGGATGCCCTTCTGGACATGGCGAAAAGCGAGAAAATCGACCGTTTAGTGGTCGGTAATCCCTTGCATAGCCATGGTACGGCTAGGCCGGAAAATAAGGCCTTTACGGCCTTTGTAGAGGCTCTGGAGGCCCGTAGCGGCCTGCCGCTAACCCTTATCGATGAGCGTTTTTCTAGTCAATCGGCCGATAAGCTTGGGGCTGGCACGAAACGGGACGGGGAACGGGACGCCATCGCTGCCATGATCATTTTGCAGACCTATTTCGATAACCTGCCCAAATAATCAAAAATAGTCTATAATAAGGGCATGCCGCAGACCTATTCTACTAAAGCAATAGTGCTCCGGCGGCGACCGTATCGCGGTTATGATCAGCGAGTATCGTTGTATACCGCCGAGAAGGGCAAAGTCGATCTTTTGGTAAAAGGCGCGCTTCGCCCGGCCTCTCGGCTGGCCGCGCATCTCGAGCCGTTGACGCTGCTCGACCTGATGGTCGTCAGCGGACGCATGGATTATGCCGGTGGCGCTTCAAGTCGCGATTGCTATCCGAACCTGAAAGCCGACTACGACAAGTTGGAAGCGGCCGGTTTGGCAATCAACCGTCTTAACCGCATTCTGAAAGAGAATGTCCGGGATGACGAGATCTTTACCCTGACGGAAGATTTTCTGTCGCTACTTAACCGCAACGCCGCCGTCGCAGAGTGGTATCGATATCTCGGAGAAGTGTTCCTCTATAAAGTGATTGCTCGGCTCGGGTACGGCTTAAATCTTGATCGTTGCCGGACCTGCGGAAAATCGCTTGGTAATGACGCGGTTGTCTTCGCGACGGGCGAACAATCATTTCTCTGCGCGACGTGTGGAGCAGGACTACCGCTTACCCGCCGTTTTGACTTTAAGGAATTGAGCAGTCTGCGCGAATTGGATGCCTTGAGCTTACCGGCTCTGGCCGCCGGTTCCCTGAAACGGCCTTCGCTCGAAGCAATCAGTGCCTTTCTATCTTTTAGAACTAGATTAACCATGGAAGAACTCATATGATGCGAACTCATACCTGCGGTGAATTGAATCCCGAACATGTCGGACAAAGCGTGACGCTGGCCGGCTGGGTGCATGCCCGGCGCGACTTCGGCGGCGTTATTTTTATCGACCTGCGCGATCGCTATGGCCTGACGCAGCTGACGTTTAACGGCGAAAAGTATCCGGAGGCTTGTGCTGCCGCCGGTGATTTACGGCATGAATGGGTGGTGCGCGTCAGCGGCATCGTCACTGCTCGGCCAGAGAACATGATTAATGCTGATTTGAAGACTGGCGCGATTGAAATTGAAGCAGCCTCTTTGGAAATTATCAGTAAATCCGAAGTTCTTCCCTTTGAAATCAACAACGAGAGCGTCATGCCGAATGTTAAAGAGGCCTTGCGCTTAGAATACCGCACGCTCGATCTGCGCCGTCCGAAGCTGCAGGAGATGCTGCGCATCAAGGATGAATTCTTCCGCTATCTGCGCTCGTATTTCCATGCCCATAACTTCGTTGAAGTGCAGACGCCGATTCTGGCCAACTCTTCACCGGAAGGCGCTCGTGACTTTTTAATTCCATCCCGCCTCTATCCGGGCAATTTTTATGCGCTGCCGCAGGCGCCGCAGCAGTTCAAGCAGCTCTTGATGGTTGGCGGCGTTGACCGCTATTACCAGATTGCCCCTTGCTTCCGCGATGAGGACACCCGTAACGACCGTGCTTACGGCGAGTTCTATCAGTTCGACATGGAAATGAGTTTTGCGACGCAGGAAGATATTTTTGAAATCATGGAACCGGCGATGGTTGAGACGACGGAAAAGTTTAGCAGCAAAAAAATCATTAAGCTGGCCGAAGATGGCCGCTTCCGCCGTTTTAGCTGGCGCGAAGCCCTGGAGAAGTATGGCTCTGACAAACCGGATATTCGCTATGACCTGACTATCCTGCCGATTACGGAAGTGGTGCGCGAGAGCGGCTTTGCCGGCTTTGACGGCGCTATGGCCGCTGGCGGCGTTGTTCATGCCTTGCGCCTGCCGGGCGCGGCCGCCACATTCAGCCGCAAAGTGACCGATGAGTTCAAGGAAATGGCCGCTAAGAAAAAAGTTTCCGTTTTCGCGACGCTTACGGTTGAAGCGGACGGTTCGGCGAAAAGTTCGCTCTCTAAATTTATTGCCCAGCCGATGCTTGACGCTATTGCCGCCGCGACGGGAGCAGAGGCAGGGGATATGGTTCTCATGCTCGCCGGTCCCTGGCGCGAAGTCTGTGAGGCCTTCGGTTCATTGCGCAGCGCTTCGGCGCAGCGTCTCGGCTTGATTAATAAAGATGAGGCGGCCTGGTGCTGGGTGGTCGATTTTCCGTTCTATGATCACAGCGAATTGCGTCCGGGAAATCTCGACTTCGCTCACAATCCTTTTTCCATGCCGCAGGGGGGACATGAAGCGCTTGATACTAAGGACCCGCTCGACATTCTCGCGTACCAGTATGACCTCATTCTTAACGGCTACGAAGTCTCCAGCGGGGGAGTGCGCAACCATGATCCGGAGCTCCTGCGCAAGGCCTTTATCAAGGTCGGGTATGACGGTGCTGAAGTCGATCGCCGTTTCGGCGCACTCATGAAGGCATTTCGCTATGGCGTACCGCCGCATGCCGGCAATGCGCCTGGCGTCGACCGTCTCTTGATGGTTCTCAACGACTGGGATTCGATTCGCGACATGTACGCCTTCCCGAAAGACGGTAACGGCCGCGACCTGCTCATGGATAGCCCGGCGCCGGCGGATGAAGCGCAGCTTAAAGAACTAAACATTTCAATTAACAAATTAAATAACTAATACACGTATGGGACACAAAAATAACGCCAAACACGCTTTCTGGTACATGCTCTCGCTGGTGGCTTTGATTTTTCTGGCCATCGCTTCGGGACAGGCCATTTTTCAGATCATCAACAAGTCAATTGCCGATCTGACGACTGGCGGTTTCGGACAGGACACAAGCATGCTTAAGTTCGCCATTTCAGCACTGATAATTTCGATTCCGCTGTATTTCCTGACTATGCGGCAGATTGAAAAAAGCCTGGCTAAGGGCGAGATTGAAAAAGATTCTCCGATTCGCCGCTGGCTGACCTATGTCATTCTTCTTGTTTCATCCGTCGTTATGATTGTCTGGCTCATCGGTACGATCAATAATTTCCTCGGCGGTGAGTTGAGCTCGCGTTTCGCGCTTAAGGCCCTGACTGCCATTGTTTTGTCAGCCATCATCTTTAGCTATTATCTCTATGACATTCGCCGCGAGAGCATCAAGAAGCGCGACTGGGTGGTTATGACCTATCTGATTGCCGCACTCGTTATTACCGTCGGTTCGTTGGTAGCATCATTTTTCTTTGTTGAATCGCCGGCTGCCGCTCGGGCCCGCCGCCATGACAACGACGGTGTGCTGAACCGCTTTACGCAGATTGACGGCACGATTAATACGTACTACGCCAATAAAAAGTCTGTTCCGGAAAATCTCGGACAGCTGTCTGACGAGAACCTGTTCTTGCCGGCTGACACCCTTAAAGATCCGACAACTGGCCGTTCTTTCGAGTACAAGAAAATCGACGCGATGACGTATCAGCTCTGTGCGGAATTTAATACCAGCAACAAGGAGCAGTCTCCGGACGGGTATTACAATTATTCTGATCGCTGGGCGCATGATGCCGGCTATCAGTGCCTTAAGCAGAAAGTAAGCATTATCGCTAAT
Source organism: uncultured Gammaproteobacteria bacterium (assembly GCA_964451345.1). Taxonomy (GTDB): domain Bacteria; phylum Patescibacteriota; class Patescibacteriia; order Patescibacteriales; family Patescibacteriaceae; genus Patescibacterium. The sequence continues at coordinate 18,496 of CAYVHQ010000003.1, forward strand.
GATGTCATGCAGCAAAAGCAGATGGCAGTGCCGGCATCCCGCTAGCTCTTAGGCAATCTACCTATGTCGAAAATCCAACCAATTCCTAAAAAAATACTCTCACGTCTCGAAGCCGACGGCCGTGCCTTTGAAAGCCTCGCGCACCGTACGGTATTTACGGCCTACGACCTAGCCTCTACCCTGCGCCGTTCGCTAGATGAAGTCGCCAAAGCGCTTATCATCAAAGCCGGTCCATTTGTCGCCGTGGCGGTGATGCCAGCCGGTCGTCGCCTGGATACGGCCAAACTCACCAAGGTTCTGTCTAAACACCAGGGCAAAGTTTTGCCGGAAGCAAAAATCGTTTCCGAAAAAGCTGCCTTAAAAGTTACGGAAGAAGACGAACGTCCCGTCGCTGCCTTTGCCTCATACTACGACTTGCCGCTGTTTGTTGATGTGTTGATTGCCAAGAAAATTCGAGCCGTTTTTCCGGCCGGAAGTTTTAATACCTCGCTGGAAATGAAAGTAAAGGATTTTTTGGCGCATGAAAATGGCATTCTGGCGGCTTTCACCATACCGGGTCCAAAGCCCCAGAAGCCGCAAAAGAATGTAAAAAAAGTAAAGAAGGTTGTAAAGAAGGTTGCAAAAAAGACGGTTAAGAAAGTTGCCAAGAAAAGTATTAAAAAAGCTGCCCCAAAGAAAAAATCCGTCGCGAAGCGTAAAAAATAATTGCCATGATTCTCAAGCTCGAACAATTTGAAGGACCGCTCGCTCTTCTGGTCAAGCTCATCGACAAGGCCGAGCTTGATATAACTCAGGTCTCGCTGGCGAAAGTAGCTGACCAGTATATCGCCCATCTCAAGGCGCTCGTTAATCTTGATCCGGAGGAGATGGCGGATTTTCTGGTCGTCGCTTCACGTTTGCTGTTGATTAAATCCAAGGCCCTCCTGCCGTACCTGCTGCCGGAAGAAGAGGAGGCGATCGAGGATCTCGAGGAGCAGTTGCGCATGTATAAAGAGTTTCTGGAGGCGACCAAGCGTATTGAAACGATGATTGCCGGAAAAAAATTCATGTTTGTTCGTGAGTTTAACCGCAAAGCAATCGTCGCCAATCTTCATATTTTCGCCCCTCCAGCTAAGCTGACGGCTGCCGGCCTTGGCGCTATCATGAAAGAAATTATTTCTAATATCGCCCCGCCCCAGGCTCCGTTGGAGGAAAAGTCGGTGGCTGCTTCCTTGAGTATTGAAGACAAGATTGCCCAGCTCGTCGATACAGTCGCCCGAAAGGTCCGCTCGCGCTTCAGTGAGTTTCTCTCCGGCGCCACGTCGAAAGTTGAAATCGTTGTTAGTTTTCTGGCCATGCTTGAGCTTATTAAGCAGCGGACGATTAGCGCCGACCAGGCCAATTTGTTTGACGAGATTGAAATCATGAAATTATAATTATCGTATTATATTAAACATATGAGTGAAAGAATGGACAATCCACCCGAGCAGGCCAGAGATCAGGAAAACGTTCCTGTGGCCGACGAAAAGCGGGAAAGTAATTTTTCCAAATATATTCCCTTGGGCAAGAAAATGCCCGTCCAGGAGGCGATTGATGCGATGGCTGCTTTTCACGACGCTACGCCAGAAGCTGTTATCGCCGCGTTCTTGAATCTGAAAGATTTCAATGAAGGCACGATCGAATTTAGAGAATCGGTCAATAACAGCACGCCCTGTATCGTCATGGAAGGCAAGGATGCCAATGGAACGTACAAATGGGCCAGCGCCATCAATATCCATAGCGGCCAACCACAGGCCTGGGTAGGCTAACTATATGGCAGACCTCAAACCACAACTCGAAGCGTTACTCTTCGTCGCGGCTAAGCCGATGCAGCTTAAGGATTTGGCGTCGCTGGTTAAAGCAAAGCCGGCTGAAGTGGCGGATGCCCTGACGGCTCTGGAAAAAGACTGCGAGGAGCAGCAGCGCGGCGTGCGTGTCGTCAAGCAGGGAACTACTTATCAGTTCGTTACTGGCCCGGATCAGGCTGGTCTTATTAAAGAATTTATCAAGGACGAAACAATGGGTGAACTGTCCCGTCCGAGCCTCGAGACGCTGACGATCATTGCCTACCGCCAGCCAATTTCAAAAATGGATCTTGACCGCATTCGTGGCGTTAACTGCGCGCTAATTCTGCGCAACCTCCTCTTGCATGGCCTTATCGAAGGAAAGTATGACAAAACGAAAGACGAAACATATTATACCGTGACGGTCGACTTTATCCGCTTCCTCGGCATCAGTGAAGTGAGCGCCCTGCCTGATTATGATCGTCTCAGTCATCATGACAGCCTCGAGCGCGTCTTGCAGGAGGCCGCCGGCAAATAGCATGCCCTTTCTGCTTAGCCGATACATCGCCTTTATTATTGCCATTCCGGTTCTGGCCGTTTTCTTCCTGTCTGGGAACGGCGGCCGTTTTTCGTGGCGCGATAGCGTACTAGCAGCGCCAACACCAGGGCGAGTGGCGACGGTTAATTATCCGCAGCGCAACTTTCCAGAGCGGCGCAATGATAGTCAGCCACGCATCGTCGGTCGGGCGGCCGGTGTCTATGATATTGCCAGTGGCTATCGTCTCTGGGAGCGTGATGCCGGAAAAAGTTTACCTATCGCCAGTCTTACAAAATTGATGGCGGCGCTCGTGTTTATCGAGCACAATCCTGGCTGGCAAACGCGCTACGTTGTCCGTGCGGCTGATCATCGCAGTGGTGCGCGTGATAATCTCCAGCCGGGCGATAATGTTACTATCCGAGAATTGTTTCGCACGGCTTTAATCGCTTCGGACAACAGCGCCGTTATGAGCCTGGTTCGCGCCAGCGGACTTAGTGAACGAGAATTTGTTACAGCTATGAATGCCAAAGCGGATACATTGCGTCTTAAGCAGACTACTTTCAGCGATCCGACAGGACTTGATAATGGCAATCGTTCGACGCCAGGGGATATTAGTCGTTTGGCTGCCGCCGCACTGTCTCAGGCCGATATTCGCGAAGCGGTCTTGCGTCCTGCCTATTCCTTTGCAACCGAACAGGGGAGTGTAAAAGATATCCGCGCGACAGACAAGCTGCTTGATCGTCCCTTACCGGCTGGCGTGAGGCTCGTCGGCGGCAAGACCGGACATATCGATGAGGCGGGCTACTGCTTCGTCGGTCTTTTTGAAAAGGATGGACGGCAGGTTTTGACCGTCGTGCTCGGGGCGGATAGTGACGAGGCCCGCTTCAGCGAAACAGAGAAACTAGTCGACTGGGCCTATCGCACCTTCTTCTGGCGCAATTGACAATTATCTAGTTTTGTGATATTATAAGAATTATTCATTGACAACTAATTTTTAAAATATCCCAGATACGGGAAAAAAAGGAGCATAATGGCCTCTATTAAGGCATTTTTTCAGAATTTTGCATTTTTCTTGCTGGATATTGGTAATGATCTCAGACAGAGAATCCCTAATTTCCGCAAGAACTGGCAGATCTGGCAGCAACGCCGCGCGCAACGAGCTGCGGAACGCCAGCAACGCTGGATGAATCAGGCGAGAAGACAATGGGAACATTTCTATCGCGAGGTATTCGGCATCGATGTCGACCTCTCGGCGGTGGCGATTCCAGCTTTTCGTAAAGGTTTTAAGCGTATTGTAATTGTTATTCCTGGACTGAGTATTGGTCTGGTGTATATGACAATGAAAAGATATTTTCGCTGGTATTGGCTGAAGGAGCCTTCCTTTATTCTTGATACGACCAACAGTTGCAACGATCGCGAAGCTGATTGGGGCGCGTATGCCATTCTAGTGCGCGATACTCCCGACATTCGTCGCAATCGACAGCTATCCGCAGCTGAAGCCGAATATCTTGGTATCCAGGGTGAAACGCTTTTGGAGCACCTGCTTCACAGCATGATGTACATGTATGAAACAGGCAGTTCTTTAGACGGCGAACGTAATTGTACCGTCTGTGTTGGTACGAAAGTGTATTGGAACTCTATTGCACCAGCTGCTCCATACGTTCATGGCAGCAACCGTGAACGTGGGCATCAAATCTCTGTTGGCATTACTTCTACTGCGCCTGATGTTTTCCCGCGAAAAGGAGTACGAGAAGTTATCGTATAAAAGTATATATAAGCCCATCCGTCAAAAACGGATGGGACTTTTTTTTGATAAATACCGGATTCTTGGTATAATAATTGTACATACAAACCATATGAAATTTGTCATCGCCAACTGGAAAATGAATCTCTCGGTCGAGAAGAGCATCGCGCTGGCCAAAGAATATGCCCGCCTCTTCAAGGAAACGCCGGCTGAGATCGTCGTCTGTCCCTCTTTTACCAGCCTGCCTTTCATCGGCAAGATGCTGGCCAATACCTCGATCGCCGTCGGCTCGCAAGATATATTCTGGGAAAAGGCCGGCGCTTTTACCGGCGAGATTTCGGCTGACGACCTAGTCGAGCTCGAAGCCGGTTATGTTATCATCGGCCACAGCGAACGCCGCACTATTCTTGGCGAAGAGGATTGGATGATTAACCGCAAGATTCGGGCCGCCCTGGCGACGCCGCCGCTTTGTCCGATTCTCTGCATCGGTGAAGGCGCTGAAGATCGCGCCGAAGGACAGCGTGAGTCTGTCCTGACCCGACAAATTGCCGAAGCGCTCGAAGGCATCTCTTTAGAAGAGGGCCAGAACCTGATTGTCGCCTATGAACCAATCTGGGCCATCGGCACGGGTGAGATTCCTGAGTTAGATGACATTCAGTATGTTATGGAAATTATTCGGGTGCTCCTGCGCCGTAAGCTGGGCAATATGAGCGATGAAGCCTGCGCTGTCCTGTACGGCGGCAGTGTTGATGGAGAGACCGGTCCGCGAATTGCTCGCATCCCGGCAGTGGACGGATTCTTGGTGGGTGGCGCCAGTCTGAAGCCGCGCGAGTTTTACCGAATCGCCACGAGCGTGGTAGACTAAGCCTATGGAACCCTATAAAATTAACGTTCCGCTTGATGTCCCGGCCGCTAAGCGCAGCACGTATCTGCGCAATTTTAAGCTTGTTACCAAGGGTACGGGCCGTTTATTGTTAGCGGCGGGCGATCAGCGCGTCGAGCATCTCAATGAAGATTTTTACGGAACAGGTATCGCGCCGGATGATGCCTTCCCGGAACATCTGTTCAAGATAGCAGCCGGCTCGCGTGTTGGATTGTTTGCCACGCAACTGGGCTACATTGCCCGTTTTGCAGACCGATACCGAATGCTCAATTATTGCGTTAAACTCAACTCCAAATCTCATATCGTCAAACCGCCCTTACAGGATCCCTTCAGCTCCGCCTGGTATGACGTTGCTCAGATTATCGCCTTTGCCCGCGAGGCTAAACTCAGCGTTCCGGCCATCGGCTATACTGTGTATGTCGGTAGCAAGTTCGAAGCGCCGATGCTGCGCGAAGCCGCCCAACTTATTTGGCAGGCGCACCAGGCCGGCATGCTAGCCGTACTCTGGATGTACCCGCGCGGCGAAAGCATTTCTAATATTAATGATCCACACCTCATCGCTGGTGCGGTTAATGTTGGCAGCGCGCTGGGAGCTGATTTCATGAAAGTGAACGGACCGCTGCCGGCTTCAGCCGCTGCCTATCGGGAAATCATCTCGGCCGCGCAGGGTAGTCGTGTCATCTTTGCTGGCGGTGAAGCGCATGATATTCCGGACTTGCTCGACGGTATTGATGACGAGGTTAATAAACATGGCGCCGCCGGTGCCGCCCTCGGCCGTAATCTGCATCAGCGCCCGCTTCCAGAGGCCATAGCTGTCGCTAATGCCGCTGCCTCAGTGATTTATGACGGCCAGCCGTCGGTTAAAGCGTTTCAGCGCTAGTAACCTATGTTCTATATTATTTCCGCAATTATATTTTTGCTCGGCCTCATCGGCTGCTTGGCCATTATCGGCCGGAAGTTTGCCTTGCTGGCCAATATTGACGTGGCGGAAATTCAGGCCGAAAAAAATGCCCAGCTTAAGCAGCAAATTATTGCTTCTCAGCTTAAGCGTCGCTTCGGTAATGCCGGGCTTTTCTTCACGAAAGTAATTAAGCCTTTGTCGCGTTTGTTGCGTAATGGTTTTGATTGGATTTATGACAGTCTCAATGCCTGGCAGCGCTCGCAGGCAAATAAGCAGGCGATTCTTGGTCAGGAAATAGAAAAGCGTATCGACGCGCTTTTGTTTGAAGCGGAAGAGCTCGTGAAGGAGGACCGGCTTGATGCCGCCGAAAAAAAATACATCGAAATTATTGGCCTTGACGCCACTAATTTTCGGGCTTTTCGGGATCTGAGTGATGTTTACTTTAAGAACCAAAACCTGAACGAAGCCCGCCAGACGCTCGAACACGCCTTGCGTTTGCGCCGAAAATCAGCGGCCGATCCACACATTGAGAATGCCGAAATTCCTAAGAATGATTTGGAGTTGGCTCAAGCTCATTTTTTGTTGGCAGCGATTCATGAAGGCCAGGAAGATTATGGACGGTCCATTCTGCAGATAAAAAAAGCCCTCAAAATCGAACCGAACAGCCCCCGCTACCTTGACAGGCTCATAGAAGTCAGTATACTTAAAAAGGACAAAATAGCAGCCCTGGATGCCTTGAAAAAGCTCGAGATGGCCAACCCGGAAAACCAGAAACTGGCTAATTTCCGCGAGCGTATTCTGTCTCTGTAAAGCCCGCCGTTTTAGCTCAGTTGGTAGAGCATCTCCATGGTAAGGAGAAGGTCTCGGGTCCGAATCCCGAAAACGGCTCATATTCAAGATCTTTGTAAGTAATAACCAATATTTGGTAGTTCCTACTATCGGTGCCGAGGCGGTCAAACCTATCGCTGATAGTAAATGCAAGACCCTTGGGTTTTGCATTTTTTTTACAAGCATGGTGTATAATGAATAAATATGAAATTCCTTCTTGTCACCGGCGGCGCCGGCTATATCGGCAGTCATGCCGTACTTGAACTGTTGAGCCAGAACCGGCCCGTGGTTATTTTGGATAACCTTGAAAGGGGATATGCTGACGCGGTAACAGAGTTACAGAAAATCGGTCCGGTCGAGTTCGTACGCGGCGATTTGCGCAGTGAAACAGATTTGGAAAAGCTTTTTAGCGAGTACGATATTGAGACGGTCTTGCATTTTGCCGCCCTCTGTACGCCCGATGAATCAGTCTCGCATCCGGCGATGTATTATGAAAACAATGTTGCCGGCACAGCCAATCTACTGGAAGCAATGAAACGGCATGGCGTCGACAAAATCATTTTTTCCTCAACCTGCACGGTATATGGCGAAACGAAAAATTTGCCAGTGGACGAAACGCATCCGCTTGGTCCGATTAATCCCTACGGGCATTCCAAACTGCTGGCCGAGGAAGTGATCGCGTATTATGGACGCTTGGCCGGGATCCGTTCGGTCATCTTCCGCTATTTTAATGTTTGCGGTGCGGACGCCGAGGGTCGCATCGGAGACAGCAAGCGGCCATCACAGCTGCTTATGCAAAACGCCGTGCGCGGCGCGCTCGGACTAGAACCGTTTGCTTATACCTGCCCGCCTGCCAAGACGCCGGACGGTACGCCAATTCGCGATTATATCGATGTCCGTGACCTGGTGGCCGCTCATGCCGCAGCGGTCGGTTATTTGGAAAAGGGCGGAAAGAACGTCATTCTTAATCTGGGCAGCGGAGAAGGACGTTCGGTTCGGCAAATTGTCCACGCTGTGGAACACAGTCTTGGGGTTACGATACCGGAAAAGGCTGGAAATGTCCGTCAGGGCGAGCATGACGAAATCTACGCCGAACCAGCCAAAGCAGCCGAAATCCTCGGCTGGAAGGCGGTTAGGAGCCTCGAAGACAGCATTTCCGGGCTCGTTGCCTGGTACCGGAAACATCCCCAGGGCTATGAGAAATAGGCCCTTGTAAATCCTAAATCTTTCTGTTATAATCGGAGTGGCCTTAAAAGGGCTGTTTTTTAACGCAGCGTCCGGGTCGGTACCGAAGCGGTCAAACGGGGCAGACTGTAAATCTGTTGGCTTTATGCCTTCGAAAGTTCGAATCTTTCCCGGCCCACACACCCTAATTTATAATCTTATTGTATGTCTCAGGATAACATGATTAAGATGCAGTGCACCGAGACCGGTGATATCCGCCGCGCTCATAAGAACAAGAAGACCCTCAAGGGCCGCCTTGAACTTATGATGTTCTCGAAGAAAGCGCGCAAGCACACGCTGCACCGCGAAACCAAATAAGCTAGTCCGCCATGCGGACCTAGGCGGGCGTAGTATAATGGTAGTACAGGGGTCTCCAAAACCTCTAGCGTGGGTTCGATTCCTGCCGCCCGTGCAATACCGTAAAAGCAGGCGTGAATGCCTGTTTTTATGTATCTGCTTTATTGTTGAGGTGGATATGGTAAAATACAGAAGCACGTATTTATTCGGAAAACAGCCGGTCTGCTTCTCTTAGGGGAAGGATTTATAAAAACATATGACGACGAGTGATTCATTGCGTAGCGAGATACTAAGTGGTTTAACCGAATATTTTTCCGGTCGAGGTGTGGCTGCGCCCGAAATCGCTTTAGATACGCCTGACCATTCTGAACACGGCGATATCACGAACAGCTCGGCTCTCAAATATGCCAAGGAGCTCGGTCAGAGCCCGGTGGCGATTGCCCAGGAAGGCATTCGCTTTCTGCAGGAAAAAAATATCGCCGGCATCGCCAAGATTGAATTTGCCGCGCCCGGCTATATAAATATTTTTGTTGATGCCACCTATCTGCGGGGCGTTATCGGCGATATTATCAGCGCCGGTGATTCGTACGGCCGCAACGAACGCTTCAGCGGGCAGAAGTGGGTTATTGAGCATACCTCCCCAAACCCGAATAAGGCCATGCACCTCGGTCATTTGCGCAATAATCTCATTGGCATGGGCATCACCCGCTTGCTCGAGCTGAGCGGGGCAGAGGTGGTTTGTGACTGTATTGATAATAACCGTGGCATTGCTATTGCCAAGCTGATGTGGGGTTTTTTGGAACATCAGCGAAAGGACGGCGTTGGCGGCCATACCGTCGAGCAATGGCATGCTCATAAAAACGAATGGCTTACGCCGGAAGAAGCCGGGGAGTTGCCCGATGTGTTTGTCACAAACAGCTATGTCATGGGTGAAAAGGATTTTCGAAATGATCCGCAGATTGAAGCCAAGGTTCGACAGATGGTGGTGGACTGGGAGAACAGCGATCCGTTGATTCGGGAATTATGGAAACATGTCCTTGAGTATTCCTACGAGGGGATACAGCGGACGCTAAAGCGGCTCGGCAATCGTTGGGATAAGGTCTGGCACGAACACGAGCATTACCAGGACGGCAAAGATGCTATTGAAGCGGGCTTGGCTAAGCATATCTTTGTTCGCCTGGAAGACGGCGCTGTGTTGACCAATTTGGAAGCCTATAACTTACCAGATACAATCCTTCTGAAAAAAGACGGTACATCGCTCTATATTACCCAAGACATCGCGCTCACTACGATGAAGAAGGCGCTGTATAAGGCTGATCGGCTCGTCTGGGTTATCGGTCCGGAACAGGCCCTGGCCATGAAGCAGCTCTTTGCCGTCTGCGAACAGCTGGGTATCGGAACGTTGAGTAATTTCACGCATGTTTCCTACGGCTATGTCGGATTGAAAACGGACAGCGGTTTTAAGAAAATGTCATCGCGCGACGGCACGTCGGTTATGATTGACGACGTGTTGGACAGCGCCAAGAATAATATCCGAGAAAGCCGTTTTGGTTCTCTGGATCCGGCGGAAGCAGAGGAGCTTTCGGAAAAATTAGCGGTGGCGGCCGTTAAGTTTAGCTTATTGAAAATAGAGCGGACACAGGACATGGCGTTTGATATCAGTCAGGCGACAGAAATGCAGGGCGATACCGGAATATATGTCATGTACACCTACGTCAGACTTATTTCGATTTTAGAAAAGGCAGCGGCGGAAGGTTTTAAGATTGAGCCGGCGGCCATTGATTGTGCGGCGGAGGTGGTGAAAAAAATGTTCCTGTATAATGTTGCCATCGCCAAGTCAGCCGAAAGCTTTTCGCTTCACCATATTGCGCAGTTTCTCCTGCAGCTTTGCGCCGAATTCAACAGCTGGTACAGCAAAGAGAAGATTCTTGATGGCAGCGACTCCCAGTCACACAAGCTAGCGGTAGTGAAGGCCCTCTCTCAGATAATAAAAAATGGTTTGGCCATTCTTGGCATTCCGGTGGTGAAAAAAATGTAGGTAGTATCGTCACATATAGCTCTGTGATCTGTTTGTCATACTCTTGACATATTCATATAATTTAGTTAATGTGCAGGATCATGCCAGTGCGGCATGTCCTCGAAAACCGAACGCGAGGTAAAAGAATGGAGTAGGAAAAAAACAATACTTTAACAATGAAAGAACTCATCTATCTTCTGTTGAGCAAACAGAAGAAGCTCAAGGACAGATTTTTCGCCATGAAATGGGTCGAGAAGATCAAGTACGCTGTCGGCCTTGATTTCCGCAACCAGCCGCTCACGACCGCTACGGTCGCGGCCAAGCCGGCCCGGTATTTCAGGAACATCGCCAAGAACATACGCAAATCCGATAAGGATAGCAGGGGCTTGCGCGCTGATGCCACTAAGGTAGTGCTGGAAAAAAACTTTGCTCTCAACTGTCTGAACAAGATTGGCGGTTACCATCTCTGGACGGGACTAGACGACGAAGGTAATACCTTGATCGGCAAGCCCGATGAATACGGACGTTTTGAGTCGTTCAGCCGCGTGGGATCAATCATATTCTTTGCCATTGTTGTGGCCGTGTTTCTTTTTATGATTTTGCTGTTGACGGCACCTGGGCGGGGAGGTGATGAATCTCTAGCCTGGGTTATGCGTACATGCTGGGGCTGGTTCTTGCTCACTCCCGTCGTTTCATTCGTCGGCAACTTATATGGCTATTCGCGTTGGAAGAAAAACCGCCAGAAATGGCTGCGGGCCATGTCTACCGACCGCGTAGTGATCAGGAAAGATCCGGCCACCTATCTCGGCGCTCTTGATGTCCAGCTGACGTTCAAGCACAAGACGGCGATACCGGAAGTGAACCGCTGGTACCATAGCCTGGCTGGCCATGTTACCCGGCTGGCGGAAGAACTGGACGGCGAAGCCGCCATGCTTTGGCATTATTACGACGAAGAAGAATTGTCCCCCGGACATAACCTGCGTAACGAGCTTGGCACTGTTGATTTCGATGTTGATAAAGCAACGATCGATATCTCGAATGAGCCGGAGCGCGCTGTCTTCATTCCCTGCGTCGTGACCAAGCATTCGATTGTCTTCTATTTTCCGAAGATGTCGACGGGGGATTTCTATGAGCGCTATTTCCGCGAAGACCGCCAGGATCTCAATGCTCGGCTCGATGAGCTTTTGGAAAAGCAAGGTGAAGGACTTTTCTGCGCCAAAGAGGAAGACGAAGAAGCCTAAATATTCACAGATGTTTCAGCCCTTGTCATAAGGGCTGATTTTTTTATAAAAAAACAAGCCGCATAGACCGGCTTGTAAAACAATAATTAATCTAACCTTGTTAACAAATATCTTAACAGTTCAAGACAATTTGGCAGAGCTTTATACAGTTCGCGCTGGAAGGTGTCGTAGGTCTGACCTTTTCCGGTTTTCTTTTTCAGCATCTCATTATATCGCCTTAGCAATTCTTGTTGCTGCTTGAAATAAAATTGAGGCGAGGTGCCGGCTACTTCACTGAACGCTTCGTACAGTTCTTTTTCGTCAAACGCGTGCGCGCTGTTTTTGTTCTTCAGGCGTATAGACACCATAAGACGAGCTCCGGTATGTGCAGCACCGATCATTCGAGAAAAAAGCAGGCTTTTCCCCTCGGCAGACAGTTGCTTGTAGAAGACCATGCCTATGGAAAGCTGGCGGATGCGCTTGGCTAAAAAATACTTAATTGAATCTTCGAGGTTCAGCTGTGAATCAATTTTTTGCGCGACGCTGTCACCTAAAAGCCCCCCTTTGTTCTCGTAGTAATGGAGCATATTGCGAATAGAGAGTCCGTAAAAATACGAGTGGTGATAGTACGGATCTTTTTCGCTCAAGGCCAGAACACTGAGCGGAACATGCGTTTTGCGGGCTTCTTCAATAATTTCCTTAAGCTGGTGGCTAAGTCTTGCTTCGTCGCCTTTGTAGAAAACAGCCAGGTTGAGATTGCTGGACAGCTGATGCTGATTCGTAACATAGGAGCCAAACAGTGTCGCTCCTAGTATTTCTGTGAGAAAACGCATATCATTTTCCAGCATCTCAGCGATACGACGGAAGGCGCCAATATTGGGGATTTGGAGGTTGGTGTACTGGGTTTTTGTGAGTATTTTTGGCATCTTTGTATTTTTAGTTTTGAAAAAACGCTAATACTTCAGATTACGGATTAGAGGTCATTTTGTCAATATGCCGGGCATGATGGCCGGCAGGAGATTTCTGGGCTATAATTATGAACATATGGAACTTGGGGAGCTACCTTTTACTGCCATTGTAATTCTGGGGATTTTTGCCGCGATTAATATAATCGCCTTTTTTATCATGCTCGTCGACAAGGCAAAATCCACCCAGCCCGGCGCCCGGCGCATTTCCGAAGGGATGATGTTCTTCCTGGCGGCGGCCTTTGGCAGTCTGGGCGTCTATGCCGGTATGTTCGCCTTCCGGCACAAGACGCGCACCTGGTATTTTTTAATTGGCATTCCTTTGCTTTTTATACAAAACCTCGCCTTGGCAATGGTCATTTATGCTATACTAAACTCATCATTTAGCGCTTCGGCGCCTTTTAATGTTTTATGATAAACCCACAATTGGCAGACTATGTTTCCAAGGAGCTAGCAGCCGGCATGCGCCGCGAGCAAATCCGTCTCAACCTTATCGGGCAGGGCTGGTTAGCGGCCGATGTTGATGCTGCCCTTGCTCCGACGGCAGCCGCTCCGTTAGTTACCCCGGCATCTTCTCCTGTTGCGACTGCGCCCTCCCTGTCTGCTCCTGCGGGACATAGCGGCATGACCAGAAAAAAATGGCTGATGATCGGCGCGGCGGTTATCGTCTTGGCGTTATTGGTTGGTGGTGGAGCCTATGCCTACTTCGGGTATTATTTATCGACCGATCGTATCATGGGCGAAACTAAGGCGCGTTTATTGTCGGTCAAGACCGTCCAGTACCAGGGCAACACGCTGTTAAACATGCAGGAGACCGACTCGGATACGACCAACCCCCGCCGCCCAGAAAAGCCCCGTAAGCTGGATATAGATTTTTCCGGTTCGGCCAATACGGAAAAAATTGATGATTTGAGCAGCTTTTTCTCTATTAACATTAAGGGTAATGCCATAAACCCCGATGAAGTGACGAGTCTGGGCGTCGATATGCGAAGCATTGCGGCGATGATGTATTTTAAGGTAATGTTCGCGGCTGACGAGAAAAAGAGTGATGAGCTTGCCATGCTGGAAAGTTTTAATAATAAATGGTACAGCATCGATCTCGATGCGTTGCGTAAACAGTTCGGGGCTGCGCTACCTGATGAGCTTAAGAAAGATTCAGCTACTGAGAGCACCGCAAAAGTCAAAGAAGCGCTTACTCGTCATCAACCGATGATTATTACCGGTCGTTTGCCGAGCGAAAAAATCAATGGCGTCACCATGTTCCATTATAGTTACTCCTTTGATAAAAAGGAGCTGACTGATCTTCTTGCCGAACTGCGGGGCGTGATTACCGGTGATCCAAAAACTGATCAGAATGATATAGACGGAATTCGTGAGTCTATCGAAAAAGCGCAGATGCCGACCGGTGAGATATGGATCAGCCGGAAGGATTATTTGCCCTATAAGATTACTTTTAATGCCGTAAATAAGAAAACAATTGGAACCGTTACGTCTGATTGGAATATGGCCCTGACGTTGAATTTAAGCAAATATAATGAAGCTGTTGTCGTCGAAAAGCCAGCAGACGCTACGCCGCTTGAAGAGGCTATGAAAGGCATGCTTGGTGCTATAGACGGTACGGGTTCGGCATCAGGTGAACTGACCCCAACGAGCATCACGGACGGCGACGGTACGAAATTACCAGTGGGCGGTATGTCTAACACAGATACTGATAAGGATGGAATTCCTGATGACATTGAGGAAGTCTTAGGTACTGATCCGAAAAAAGCTGACACGGACGGCGACGGGCATAACGACAAAGACGAACTTGATAATGGGTATAACCCCCTCGGACCTGGTCGACTTGACGACGCCCTATGAAGCAGGCGCAGGCCTTTGATTTGCTGAAGGACGGTCACAACGTCCTCTTAACCGGTCCGGCCGGCAGCGGTAAGACGTTCCTGCTCAATAAATTTATTGCCTATCTGAAGGGAAAGAAAATCGGTCTGGCAGTAACAGCTTCAACCGGTATCGCCGCGACGCATATCAATGGTCGAACGATTCATTCCTGGGCCGGTATTGGCATTAAGGATCGCCTGACGAGCAAGGAAATCCAGTCACTCGTTAAGAAGCCGCATCTTAAGAAACAGTTCGTCGGTGTAAAAGTCCTGATCATCGATGAGATTTCCATGCTGCCTGCCCATCGTCTTGATTTGGTTAACCGGGTTTGCCAGGCCTTTAGTAAAAATCTTTTGCCCTTTGGTGGTTTGCAGCTCGTCATGTGCGGCGATTTTTTTCAGCTGCCGCCTATTTCGTCCGGCGGAGTTACGGCCGAGTTTGTCTATAAGGCTGATGTCTGGGCTGAGCTGGATTTGCGCGTCTGTTATCTGGCCGAACAGCATCGCCAGAATGACAAGCAGATGTCGAAAATTCTTAACAGCATCCGCCTCGGCGCAGTCGGCGATGATACCGTGAAACTTTTGCGGGCGCGTATTGGTCAGTTTCCGGCCGAAGGAGAACATCCGGTTCGTCTCTATACCCATAACGTTGACGTTGACTTACTTAACCGGGCCGAGCTTAATCGCCTGCCGGGCAAAGTCCGTTCTTTTCGCATGAGTCAGACCGGCGAAGAGCGGATTGTTGATTCGCTGAAAAAAAATTGCCTCGCCCCGGAAGAGCTGCTGCTTAAGGAAGGAGCGGCCGTCATGTTTATTAAGAATAAGTTTAAGGATGAGGCGACGATATATGTCAATGGCAGTTCTGGCATAATTGCTGGTTTTAATGACGAAGGCTTTCCTATTGTTCGTCTGCGCAATGGGGGGATGGTGACGGTTGGGTATGAAAGCTGGACGATTGAAAATGACGAGCGGGTGCTAGCCAAAATAAACCAGCTGCCCCTGCGCCTGGCCTGGGCGATTACGGTTCATAAGAGCCAGGGGATGACGCTCGAGGCGGCTCAAATTGACCTGCGGCAGGCCTTCGGTTACGGGATGGGGTATGTCGCCCTGTCGCGCCTGACGAGTCTCCAGGGACTGTTTTTACTGGGAATTAATGACATGGCGTACAAGTTGCATCCGGATGTTTTTCGTTTTGACCAAGAGCTGTTAGCGATGTCGGCGGAAGCAGGGGAGCGTCGTTCCCGCGTGCATAAGATTCAGGGGGCGTTGTTTGCTACTGAGTAAATCACCTGCATCATCCTACACCACTCTGCTTGACAAAATGATTAACAATTGTTAACCTTATTAATATATATGGTTAACAAAGAATGTATGAAATCTAAGCCAAGAAAAACCGAATATCTTTCCGTTCAGGAGGTTGCTTTGAAATTAGGTATTAGCCGGATTGCTGTTTTTAAGCGAATACAAAAAGGACAGTTGCCGGCCCAGAAGATTGGACGGGCCTATGTTATTGCGGTCGACGATGTGGCCCAGCTACATGATGGCGGCCGAAATCTTGTTCATACGGCGACTAATAAAAAACAGCTGGCGGCGGCCGTCAAGAAGGTTGTTGCCGAGTACGGCGAGACTTTGAAGCTGCTGGGCAGAGAATGATATGCGTCTAAAACGATTGTCGCTGATAGACATAGAATATGTTGCTCATCGTCTCGCCCAAGAAACAATGGACTGGTCTGAGCCGATCCCTGATTTCAGTACCCGCTATACCAATGGGCTTGAACGCTGCTTAGCGGCTCCTTTTCAGTCTTTCGGTGGCCGGCAATTATATCCCGGACTACTGAAAAAAGCCGCTCTTCTGTTTTATCTTATGATAAAGAATCATCCATTCCAGAATGGCAATAAGCGAATAGCCATGACTGCCTTGCTTACATTTCTGTATCAGAACAAAAAATGGCTCAAAGTTGATACGCAAGAACTGTATAATTTTGCCCGCTGGGTAGCCGAAAGCAATGCTAAACTGAAGGACGACACAGTAAGAGCGATTGAAACGTTTCTCTCGGGCTATTTAACCGATACACACTCGGCGTAAGACGCATATGCCAAAAAAAATACTTACACCCTTCGAAAAGAATCTTCTGGCCCGTATTAAAACGTATGAGCATCCGCCGCGCGTCGCGTTGTCGCGTCGTTTTCCCTTACTGAAAAAACCGATCATCAAGACGCGGCATGTTTCCCGCCACGTTCAGAACGCGCTTGATCCGCGCATACGGTCACGCCGTCACCCTGATTATTTCTCAGCCGTTGTGGCTCGTCATCAATCTGTGCTGCGCCGTCGTCTCGGGGATAGCGATGCCCGCCTGCAGGAGCAGAAAGTGACAAACCTGCGCCAGGCCGCGGCTAAGCTCGACGGACTGGTTATTCCAGCCGGCAAGATTTTCTCGCTCTGGAAGGTAATCGGTCGGCCGACCTACGCCAAGGGGTATGTCGACGGCATGCTGCTGGCCGGCGGACGGGTGGTTGAGGGACTGGGCGGCGGTTT
>CAYVHQ010000003.1:35427-37608 GCA_964451345.1 uncultured Gammaproteobacteria bacterium
AAAATACCTGAGTGACAACCAGTTTACCGTCATTGATCTGACTGGAGTGCGCTAAGCGAATCCGCCATTGGTTTACGAAAACGCCCACATCAGTTATAATTACGCTGCTATGAAACAGAAAAAAGTCATTATTATCGGCGCCGGTCCCGGCGGCTTGTCTTCGGCCATGATTTTGGCCCACCGCGGCTACGAAGTCGTGGTGTACGAGAAGCAGAACTACATCGGCGGCCGTACCTCCGCTCTCAAGGCGGGGGATTTTACGTTTGAGCTCGGTCCGACCTTCGTCATGCTGCCGCAGGCCTTTGAAGAAGTCTTCGAATTGTCTGGTCGGAAATTGTCAGACTATATAACCTGGCAGCGTCTCGATACGCTCTACCGTCTCAGTTTCCGCGATGGCCGGGACTTTACTGTTTCTTTTGATAAGGAAAAATTCAAGAAAGAAATTGCCCGCTTGTTCCCCGGCGATGAAAAAGGCTATGAGCGCTATCTCAAAGGTCAAAAAAAGAAGTTTGAGCGCATGTATCCCTGCCTAAAAATTCCCTATGAGCACTGGTACGATTACCTGCGCTTAAAGCTATTGCGAGCGGCTCCCTATATGAATACCTTTACGTCGCTCTATGACGTCATGGGCAAATATTTCAAGCATGAAGACATGAAAATTTCCATGACCTTCCAGGCGAAATATCTTGGCATGTCGCCTTGGCAATGTCCTGGTCCTTTTTCTATTCTTTCGTACATCGAACATGCCTTCGGCATTTACCATCCAATCGGCGGCGTTCATAAGATTCCGGAAGCCATGGCGGCGGTGGCGCGCGAAGACGGCGCGGATATTCGTCTTGGTCAGGGCGTGGAAAAAATTATTATCGAAAACGGGAAAGCAATTGGCGTGCAGTTGGCTGATGGCAGCGAGGATCGCGGCGATTACGTTATCATGAATGCTGATGCTGCCATGGGTATGAAAAAGCTTATTCCGGAGGCATATCGCGGTCGCTGGACGGATGAACGACTGGAAAAACAGCCGTATTCCTGTTCGACCTTCATGCTCTATCTCGGTCTGGACAAGCAATACACGATACCGCACCATAATATCTTTTTTGCGGCTGATTATAAAGAAAATATCACGGAAATTTTTGACAAAAAAATCCTGCCGCAGGACCCGTCTTTCTATATCCAGAATGCCTCAGTGACCGACCCGACCTTGGCGCCAGCCGGCAAGTCGACCATCTATGTGCTTGTGCCAGTCCCTAATCTCAGCGCGGACATCGACTGGAAAACGGAAAAAGCCAAATATCGCGACCTCGTTCTCCGGCACATCGCCGAACGGACGGAGATGAAAGATATCGCCGACCATATCGAAGAAGAGCGCGTCATTACGCCACAGGATTGGTCAGAAAAAATTGACGTCTTTAAAGGCGCGGTTTTCAATATCGCCCATACTCTCGGCCAGATGCTCTACCTGCGCCCGCACAACGAATTCGAAAGCCTCCCTGGCCTCTATCTCGTCGGCGGCGGCACGCATCCGGGCAGCGGCTTGCCGACTATCCTTGAATCAGGCCGCATTGCCGCTGATCTTATCAGCGCCAAGAACGGTTCATAAACAGCCATGAATTCTTTTCAGTCTCTCCGTCTCGTCCGTGAACTGTATTTTAAGAAAGGCTTGCCGGACCTTGATCTCATCCAGTCCTATGGTTTGCTGGCGGTTAAGATTGGGCAGATCCATGCCCTGCGCCTGGATTTTCTCTCGGCGGAAAAATGCCAGCACCTAGCCCAGCTCTATCGCCGTAACAGTCCGGTTCCAGCCGAAGATATCGAGGAACTACTACGAACACATGGCGGCGAACGCTATAAAGACAATTTTGCGTCAATTGATGCTGAACCGCTGGCAGTCGCTTCGGTTGGGCAAGTCTATCGGGCGACCCTGCGCGATGGTCGGCCGGTTGTCATCAAAGTCATCAAAAAGGATTTTAAGGCGCGTTTCGAGCAGGACGTCCGTAAATTACGCCGTTTTTTCAAGCTGGCCCTGCTTTTTAATCCGAAACTAAAAAGCGTCGGCAATCCGCTTGGCATTCTCGAGGATATTGAACGCTACACGCTGGCCGAGCTGGACTTGCGCAATGAAGCGCGCGGACAGGCCGTTTTGCGTGGTTTGTATGAAGAATACGCCGACCGCTTCGATCTTTC
>CAYVHQ010000003.1:37708-42270 GCA_964451345.1 uncultured Gammaproteobacteria bacterium
GAGGCACTGTCCCGCTATGACTATGAGGCCTGCGCCCGGCAGCTCAATGCCATGGCCGAGGAGGGGATAGACGGCGCGGCCTATGACCGCTTCCTGGTTGCTTTTAAGGACTTATATAAAGACTACGCCGGCAAGACGGTCAGCGAAGCATCGTTGACCAAGCAGATGATGCTGACGATAAAGCTCGGCGTGAATTCCGGACTGCGCTTTGAAAAAGGCATTTTTGCCATAATCCGCTGCCTAATGTACCTCGATGGCATGGTTTTGAAAAGCAACCCACAGGCGATACTTATGGAAGATATGCGCGCCTTTGTCGGAGCCTACAAAGATATTATTTAGAGATAGATTTGTCGCCGGGGGAGTTGACAAGGCGGTAGATGGCGCAGCGCAATAAGTAGGAGTATACTTAAGGCATAATAATTAGCCACTTGGGTTATGAACCACAATGAACAGCTTCTCGCCTATGTGCGGGAATCGCTGGCGCAGGGACGCAGCCAGGCGTCTCTGGCCAATGACTTAACAGCAGCCGGCTGGCCAGCTGAAGAATTGAGTGCCGTTTTTGAAACGTTAGCGCCGTCTAAGCCGGTCATGCCGCTGCCGCCTATGCCGCAGCCGGTATCCCCGGAGCCGCAGGCCTTTCAGGCGCCGACTGAGATCGAGAACCACCCCGAGCCGATTGAGCCGCCTGTAGCGGAAGTCCATCACTCAGAAGTCGTCAGTGCTCCTACTCCCGCGCCGGACGAGGGCGACCAGCATAAAAAAATTGTCCGCGTTATCGTAACGACCGGTGCCATCCTGCTCGGCGTTGGTGTGTATTACTATTTGGCCATACATTGGCAGGATCTGCCGGAAGCACTGCGTATTGCGATAATCCTGCTGTCGATGCTCGCCGCCTACGGTAGCGGCTGGTTTTTGCGCGAAAAAGCTGGTCTGCCGAAAATCGGCACGGCTCTTATCTTACTGGGAACGGTTATGTATGGCGCTGGTATTTTCCTGGTCGGCCGCATGTATAATATTACCGGCCATTTTGCCGACGGCTGGGCGCTCTGGAGCCTGGGCAGCTTGATTATGGGCGGCGCGACCGGTCTATACCAGCTGACGTATCTCGGCATACTGCTGACTCTGATAGCCGGATCGCTGTATCTTGAAGCCCTCTCTCGTCATACGACCGACGACCCGGCCCGCCTAGTGGCAGCCGTGCTTGTCATCGCCTTGACGATCGTGACCGCGTTTTTGACAGTCCGTCTGCGCCGCCAGCTGCCGGCAACCGAGAATAATACTTTATAACCATATGTCCTTCCTCCTCGCCCTCCTCGTCGTTGGCCTCATAATTTATTTTATTATTCATAACAGCAACCGTCGCGCCGGCGTAACAGAATCTGTTCCCGGTTCGATTGGCATCGGTATCAGTAAAGAAGACGGCACAAGCCAGCTTCTCTTGCTTTGTTCGCTCGCTCTCTTTGGTCTCGCCCTCGCCCTGCTCAATGATTACTTTGGCCGTCCGGTCGGCATGGGAGCGATTGCCATCCTGGTTTTGCTGGTCGCGCTTGGCGTCGCCTATTATTCTCGCCTGATTGCCCTGGCCCTCATTGCGCTCGGTGGTATTCCGATTTGGTGGGGAATGCAGTCGCTTATCTGGATTCGGGATTCCGAAGGCCGCTCGGTGTATATGTTGGCCGGCTTCCTGATGCTGTCAGTGATGTATGCCATTCTGGGCTATGCTCATAAAAAATCCGCTATCTACGAGAGAGTGGCGGTTATTTATAGTTTTATCGGCGGTCTGGGCGTAACCTGCATTCTGTTTCTCTATTCGATAAAGTTCATGCTTGCCAGCATATTTGAACATTCGCCGGAGACGGCGCAGGCAGCTAACTGGCAGATTGTGACTTGTATTGTCGTTGCCGCCTTAATCAGCGTCGTCGCGCTGGCCTATGCCAACTTCGCCAAAAAAATCTCAGCGCCGGAAAGCATTGCAGCGATTTGTTTTGTCGCCCTGGCGGCCGGCTTGCTAGCGCTTTCTGGTACGATGTACCTGTCGGACGGCACACTCAGTCCAACCGGAACGACCTGGGGACTGCTGCTGAACTTCGCTCTGATACTGGAATTGCTCATCTGGCTCTTTATCGGGTATATCCGGCAGAATGCCTTTGTGGTCAATGCCGGCGCGGCGGCAATCTTTGTCTTGCTCTTCATCAAGTACATCGATTGGTTTTATCACTCGCTGGAAAAAGGCTTATTCTTCATCGGTGCCGGAGCGCTCCTGCTCCTCATCGGCGGTGCTATGGAAAAAGGCCGTCGTCTGATGCTCGATCGCATGAAAACAAGCGTCTAAACCGAATATATGGACGTCAAAAAATTTACCGCTGCCACGACGGCGCTGGCCGTTACTCTCATCCTTATCATTATTGCCAGTCGTCTCGGTTGGTTGCAGCCGCCGCAGGGTGGGGTGCAATCTGATGTCTACAACCCGCTGCGCGAGGCAATACGAACGGTCTCGCCTGACGTACCAGTAGTTACTCCGACGTATGAAGCGCGCGCCGACCACTTGGTCGCCGGCTGGTCAATGAGCGAAGGGATGGGGAATGTCGCCTATGATTACAGCGGCCATCATTTTGACCTGTCCGGTGTTGACTGGACCCAGGGCGACGATTGCAGTAATGGGACCTGTGCTTTGTTTAAGGCGGATAGCCGCGACCGCGTCGATTTCACCCTGCCTGCTTTGTCACAGTACACGATTAGCGGCTGGATTAAGCCGTTTCAGGTGGGTGGCGCTGAGCGGCAGATTTTTGGCACCTTTGAAGACAACATCGGTGTGACGTTACTCGACGGCCGTCTGGTTGCCTTTGATGGTAATATTCTCTCCAGTCCGCAGACTCTCGAGCCGAATATTTTGTATCACATTGCCGTTAGTTATGACGGAATAATTAAGCGCATGTACCTCAACGGCGCTAAGGTCGCCGAGCAGGCGGGCTATCGCGGACTGCGGGGCGGCCCGGCAACGTTTGGCGGCAGTATTTACCATGCGGAACGTTATTACGACGGTACGATGTCTGATTTCCGTATTCATGATATCTCCCTGAGCGACGCCGATATTCTCAATCTGGCGAATGGCTCGAAAACGAGCCTTAGTCTGCCGGTGATTGATCCCTTGCCGGCAATGCCATTCACTCCGGCGCCGACCCGGTCCGGCAGCGACACGGCCGATATTGATATTAGTAATGTCCGCGTCAAAGAAGGTAATCGCCAGCCACTGGCCACGACGGTCTATCTGACCTTTGTCGCCGATATTACCAATACCGGAGGTACGGTTTTGATCGTGCCTAATTCGACGAGATTCCAAGCACAATGTCTGTCGGCCGCCTGCAATTACCAGCTTTTCGGCGAATCGACCCAGGGCGGTTTTTCCCTGCAGCCCGGCGAGCGCCGGACGATTGAAATTATGAGTATGAACTTCCGGGACTTTCATCTTAAGCCCGGCAATTTCGTCGCCAGTTTCCTGGCGGATGAGGACGGCGGTGTTGCCGACAGCAACCCGAATAATAACAGCTCAACGACCACCCTTTTTCTGGAATAAAAAAAACGAGCAGCCATGAGGACTGCTCGGAGGGAGGCGTTCAGCCGCCCAGTAATTTCATATTTTCGCTTAAGAAGCTGATCGTCGCCGGAAGCTTGCGCCAGATATCGAGTAAGAGCTTGTCGTAGGCGTCGCGGTCGCGTTTTTCGATAGCCAGGAAGTCATTATATTCCCTGATCTGCAGGATGACCTCAAAAAGATAGCCCGCTGGTCGCGAAATTTCGTGATAGGCAGTGTGCAGCTGCGAAAGTCGGCAGCCATGCGACAGCTCAATATTATCGGTTGTCGCCAGTAGTATATAGCGTGCAGCGTTAACCGGCGCATGCAGGATGTCGCTCAGCGTATCGGCTTTCTGTCCGGAGTCGAGCCAGTCATACTGCAGGCCGCTCTGTCGTAGTTTACCGGCTTTGCGGGCCATATACTCCATGGAGCAATTACCAGCTGCCATGTTTTTCGGTTCGAGCAGTCCGGCGATACCGTTCTTGATGACGCCGTTCTTCTTTTCGTAATACTGGATGACCTGGTGGAAGAGCGGGTCAAGCGCGTAGTTCTGCTGGTTGATATCATACAAGTCATAGACCGTTATATCGACCGGCACATAGAGCTTGCGCGCCAGAGCCAGTACGGGCCGCAGCGCATGTAGGACGCGGGAGTAGCTGATATCTGGCCGCTCCTTGCCGTGATACCCGACGATGATATCGAGGTCGCTGCTGCGCGTCTGGTTGCTCTGTCCGGCCGAGCCGATGATGACGGCGCCGTGGACGGCATCGCTTTCCTGTACGGCTCGCTTGAGCGCGGTGATGACGGTGGCGAACGACTCGGGGTGCGCAATGCGTCCTTGTCGGTAATTCTCGGGTGTCAGTATCTTCATGATGTGCCTTGCGGCTATTTAACTGTTAAAGAATATGTGCTTGTTTTAGCATTTTATGGGGTTTTGTCAAGGAGAGGGGTTCTTGAACAAATCTTGACTTCTTCTTGAACAAATCTT
>CAYVHQ010000004.1:0-40739 GCA_964451345.1 uncultured Gammaproteobacteria bacterium
AAGATGGCCAGACAGAGAATAAGCTGTCCGCGGAACCACAGTCCCATCTTCTGCTGCATGCGCTTAAAGACATCCATGACATAATCCTGCTTGTCTGCCGGCGTCAGCGACCAAATCGCCTTGCGGATAATGCTTTCCTGCACAACCATGTAGAAGGTAATGACCAGGACGACAACGAGCGAAAGGATGCCGCCAAAGAAACCAAAGATTGTCGTGAAGACATTGCCGGCAGCGGACTGGAGATTAGAAGCGGAATTGCCCACCGTGTTCTTAATGTTATCAAGCCAACCATGCGACGCAGTGTAATCGCGAAAGTTGGAAAGATAACTGTTAAAGCGTTCGATATAGTTCGGCAGATCGCTTACCAGCTGCGAGGACTGCTGAACGATCGGCGGGATGATGAGCAGGACGGCGCCGGCCAAAACAGCCAACATCGCCAGATAGATCAACGTAATGCCGAGTGGGCGCGGAATCTTATATTTCTGCATCCAGTCGATCCAAGGATCAATCGCGCTCGAGAAGACAAGGGCGATGAAGAGGATCGCCAAAATGTCCTTGATGAGATAGGCGAAATATAAGAGAAGCAGCACGACGATAATACGGACGAGGCTGGCCGTCGTCAGAGTGATGCGCATTGACTGCCGTTCGGTGCTCATAGGTTTGTATTAGCTTATTAGCGTCGGCTTAGCGGCCGGCGTAAGGGCGACGCGGACCGTTAAAATCACGGCGCGGCGGACGGCTGCCGCCGCCAAAACCGCCGGCACCTTCGGCCTGCTTACCTTTTTCTTCTTTCCAGAGTGGCTCGTTCTCAGCCAGGCCCTTCATCGTCAGGTTAACGCGGCCCATGTCATCAATTTCTTTAATCTGCACCGTGACAGTATCGCCGACGTTCAGGAAATCGCTTGGCTTGCCGACACGATACGGTGCCATCTCAGAAACGTGCACCATGCCGTCGCGGCCAGGAGTCAGTTCGACAAACGCGCCGAAGTCGAGCATACGGACAACGCGGCCGGTATAGGTTTCACCCGCTTCGAAGTCGCGAACAATATTATTAATCCATTCGAGCGCCCGGGTAACGCCGGCGGCATCGCTACCACAGACCATGACCAGGCCGGAATCTTCGATGTCGATCGAGACGCCGCAGGCATCGATAATTTCATTGATAACTTTGCCGCCCGAACCAATAACTTCGCGGATTTTTTCCGGATTGATCTGCAGGGTTGTGATGCGCGGCGCGTACTTAGAGAGTTCAGGGCGCGGCGCGGCAATGGCCGCTTCCATGACAGAGAGAATCTGCTGACGGGCGACGGCTGATTGCGTCAGCGTCTTTTCGACGATGGCGCGATCAAGACCGATGGTCTTAGTATCGAGCTGGATAGCAGTGATACCGTCCTTAGTACCGGTGATTTTAAAGTCCATACCACCTTCGCCGTCTTCAAGATCCTGTAAGTCAGTAAGAACTTCCCAGCGGCTCATGTCCGGAACGGACGCGAGCCCCATGGCGATACCTGCTACTGCTTTCTTAATCGGTACACCGGCGTCAAAAAGGGCAAGTGAAGAAGCACAGGTCGAGGCCATGGACGATGAGCCGTTCGAACCGAGCGTTTCGCTGACGACGCGGATAGTATAGGGGAATTCTTCACGGGAAGGCAGCATCGGTACGATCGCTTTTTCAGCAAGAGCGCCATGACCGATTTCACGGCGTCCTGGTCCGCGAGAAGGCTTAGCTTCACCGACCGAGTAAGAAGGGAAGTTATAGTGATGCATGTAGCGCTTCTTGCTTTCGCCTTCGAGACCTTCGAGCGACTGCTCATCGCCGGGAGCACCGAGGGTAACAACCGACATAACCTGCGTTTCACCGCGAGAGAACAGACTGGCGCCATGATTGCGCGGCAACATCTCAACATCCGCCAACAGCGTGCGAATCTCGTCGAGGGCACGGCCATCAACGCGTCGTTTTTCATCAAGAATAGCGCGGGTAACTTCGGCTTCAACAGCGCTTTCCGCTAAGTCCTTAACGGCCGCGGAGCGATTGGCTTTTTCATAACCCTGCTCGGCGAGGTACGCATCAAGTCCTTCTTTGAGGGCGTTAACGGCCGCCTTACGTTCGCCCTTAGTGTAATACACGGTATTGAAAAGGATGTTCTTGATATTTGCATTCAACCACGTTTCGGCGGCAGCAAAGCAAGCAGCCTTCACTTCATCAACTTTCTTTTCATCAATCGCGTTAATGACGGCGGCCGGCTTCGGCTTGGCCGGAACAGCAGCTTTCATCTGGTTAATGAGATCAATAGCGGGCTGCATGGCCTTCTGTCCGGCCATGATGGCTTCGAGCATGACGGCTTCCGGAATTTCGTTAGCCCCAGCTTCGATCATGATAACGCGCTCTGCCGTACCGGCGACGATGAGGTCGAGGTCGTTATCGACGCGGTCCTTATAGGTCGGGTTGATGAGCAGCTGACCGTTAGAGCGGCCAACACGAACGCCGGCGATCGGTCCCTTCCAGTCAACGCCGGAAATGGACAGAGCAGCTGAGGCAGCAACTAAGGCTACGACGTCATAGTCGTTCTCCTGGTCGACCGACAAAACAGTCGTAACAACCTGGACATCCTTGCGGGAAGACTGGTTGAAGAGCGGACGCACCGAGCGGTCGATCATGCGGCCGGTTAAAATGGCGTCGTCCGAGGGACGGCCTTCGCGCTTGATCCAGCGGGAACCCTTGATGATGCCGGCGGCATACAAGCGCTCTTCGAATTCGACCATCAACGGAAAAAACTCGATGCCATCGCGTTCGTACTTCGATTCAACGACGGTAGCAAGCACGACGGTTTCCCCGTACTGGACGAGGACGGCAGCATCAGCCTGCAAAGCGAGGCGGCCCGTCTTAAAAGTCAGCGGACGTCCCTGCCAATCGCAGGAAAAAACCTGTTCTTGTGACATATGTTTCTGGTCTGCCCGACAAACGGGAGAACTATGGAAAATACCACAGTGCTAGGTGTTTGGCGGACAAACCTTATTAATTAATAAATTAACTCATTAACAAATGAATCAGTAACGATCCATGTGTTAATGTATTAACTTACTACTTGCTTCTTCCCGAACCGCTCGTGCCGATGAGGAAACGCCGGCTCTCGCTTAAGTTGGTAAAGTCGTCAGCTTCTTCGATGAGGCGGCTCGAGGTCGTCTGGCGGAAAGCCATCACTTCAACAAGGCAGCCTTTCGTGCTCTGCAAATACGCGACGAGCGGCAGATAATCGCCGTCGCCGGTTACCAGGACAATAACGTCGAGCTTTTCCGAGAGCTTGATGGCGTCGACAGCGATGCCGACATCCCAGTCGCCTTTTTTAGCCCCGCCGGCAAAAACCTGCAAGTCCTTGATGATGACCTGAAAGCCCTGTTGGCTAAGTGCTTCAAAAAAATTGTTCTCTTCCTCGTTCTCGGCGCGGATAACGTAGGCGATGGCGCGGATGAGTTTGCGACCGGCGACAGCTTCCTTGAGAACCTCCTTAAAATTCACCCGGCGCTTATAGAGGTTCTTGGCCGAGTGGTACATATTGGAGACGTCGATGAGGACGCCTACCCTTTGGTCTTTGTGTTTGTTCATAGTCTCTTACGAAAGAAAGCGGGGCAGGCCCGCTTTCCGTATATTAAGCTTCTTTAGCGGCGCTCTCGAGCTCTTCGTCTGGGGACTGGTCACCCATGATTTCAGCTTCGATGCGCTTGCGCTCTTCCTCTTCCTCGATCATTTTCTTGGCGATGCGGAGCTTGAGCTTGACGGCCAGGTCCATGAAAGCCTTTTCGTCCTCACGCTGCAAGTACTTCAGCAAACGGCGGCGTTCGCCAACTTTGCGCAAAAGACCGCGACGGGAAGAATGGTCCTGCTTGTGCATTTTCAAGTGATCGGTGAGTTGCGTGATTTCCTCGGAGAGGATAGCGATCTGCACCTGCGGGGAACCGGTATCGGTGTCATGCACCTTAAAACGGTTAATCACCCGCTGCTTTGTCTTCTTATCCAACATATCTATTCGCCGTATCCGAGAACAGTCCGACAAAAGGCTGATCCAAGAAACGGTACAATTAGTTAATAATGCTCCTATTGTACTACAAATTGAAATAAAAATCAATACGTCGTATAATATTGCCATGCCTGCCACTTCCCCTGCCAAAATCACCCCTCTGGACCGCGCCATCACCGATTTTCTCGAGTATCTCGAGGTGGAACGGGGGTTGTCCAAGCTCACCCTGCGTAATTACGGCTTTTTTCTGAAACGCTTCGCCATATTCGCCCGCGAACGGGGCGTCAGCCGGCCGGAAGCGATCTCAAAGCTGATCGTCCACCAGTTCCGCCTCCATATCAACCGCCTGCCGGATCGCAGCGGCCAGGGCGAGCTCAAGAAAAATACCCAAAACTACCACTTAATTGCCCTGCGGACCTTTCTGAAGTATCTCGTCAAAAACGATGTTAAGACGCTTGAACCGGAAAAAATTGAATTAACCAAGCAAACCCCCCGCCAAGTGGAATTCCTTGAAGGCAAGGACCTGGAGCGCATCCTTGACGCTCCCTTCCAGGCCAAGGGCGAAGGCGACCTCTCGGCCGTCCGCGACAAGGCCCTCCTGGAAACGCTTTTTTCAACCGGCCTGCGTGTCAGCGAGCTCTCCAACCTCAAAGTCGACGATATCAACCTAGCCAAGCCCGAATTCACCGTCCGCGGCAAGGGCAGTAAGCTCCGTCTTGTCTTCCTCTCGGACAACGCCCGCTACTGGCTCAAGAAATACCTCGAACAGCGCAGCGATCCAAACCCGTACATCTTCGCCAATGTCAGCCGGGCCGGCGCCTCAGCCGATAAACCGCTGACGCCCCGTTCGATCGAGCGACTCGTTGCCTTTTACGCCCGGCAGGCCGGTATCATGAAAAAAGTAACGCCCCAGACCCTGCGCCATAGTTACGCCACCGACCTCCTCATCAACGGAGCGGATATCAGAAGCGTCCAGGCAATGCTCGGCCATGCCTCGATCACGACCACCCAGGTCTATACCCATATTACCGATAACCAGCTGCGCGACGTGTACCAGGCTTTTCATGGCCGCCGGCGAGCGAAGAAATAAAAGGGCAAAAGATTGACAAAGACGGCCTTTATTGATATTTTTAGCTAGTACTCGCGGAAACTTCTGGTCCTTGTAGTTCAATGGATAGAACGGGAGACTTCTAATCTCTTAATGTAGGTTCGATTCCTACCAGGGACACAAGGATGGATTCGACCGGCTCATTAGCGGTTTTCCTCCGGAGACATAAAGCATTACCATATGTCTTTGTTCATTATCATCGTAATGCTGCTCCTTCTCTTGGTCGTATTTTTTTTCAGCGCCGGGCAATTCTTTAATGTTCTCATCCGCGGACAGGCGCCCCTTATTTCGACAAGCCGTCGGGTAATTGCGGCGATCTTACGGGAAGTTACGTTACAGGAAGGCGAGGCCTTTTATGAACTCGGCGCGGGCAAGACGCGAATATTGCGCGCTTTGGAAAAACGGTATCCGCTGGCGAAGTATGTCGGGGTGGAGTTTGCCTGGTTCCCGTATCTTTGGTCACGGGCTTTAAATGGGTTAACAGGCCGCGCTATCGAAATGCGCCGACAGAATCTATTTAAGGCGGACATCAGTCAGGCCGACTATATATATTGTTACCTCTTGCCGGATATGATGGGTCCGCTGGAAGAAAAACTGCGCCGCGAGGGCAAGTCAGGAGCAACGCTCATTAGTCTCGTTTTTCAGCTGAGGACGAGTCCCTATAAGACGGTTATTGTCAGTCCGCGCCAGACGCTGTACTTTTACAAGATAATACGGTAAAAACAGATAACCAGGAAATGACTCAGTCGTTTCCTGATGCGATGTTTTTACATGGTGACTATAGTTTAATGGTAGAACAGCGGGTTGTGGTCCCGTTAGCGAGGGTTCGATTCCCTCTAGCCACCCAGGCACAAAACGCCCCTTTTTAAGGGGTGTTTTTGTATTTTAGAGAGTCTCCACAGAATTTCCATTTTTTGTCGTTTCGGGATTGTGACCGTATTGTGACCTAAAAGAGCTTTCCATGGTAATTACTTTAAACTATAGGCAATATAGGTTTATTATTGACATTAATTAAGAAATATGCTATATTAAGAAATCAATCAAACGTTCTTAGATAGTAGGTTATAACCAAAAGATTCGTATTCAAGTAGGGATTTTCTGGCTGTGACCACAAGGGTCGTAGTTCCCGCCTGCGGACAGTGGGCAAAATCTGGGCAAACAGTCCAACAAACTACATTAACAATGAAATATCCAAAACTCAACCTAGGCCAAATGGAGGCTATGGTTAACAAACTTGGCGGGATGGCGGGAGTAAGCCATTTTCTGTCAGGCGCATCATCAGTCATTACAACCACTTCTCTTTATAAGAAATTTACAACATGGAAGACTGTTGAAATTGGAAAATATTCGGAAGAAGAATACTACGAAATGCTTAAAAATGTTTGCAGCAGCAAAAATAGTGTCACTGCCAAATCGCTAAGTCATATTATTTTTTTAGCTTCAAAGCATAAAAATGTTGACTTAGCTTTAGTAAGCAATATTGATTTAGGTTTCAATTCAAGCACAACTCAAAAAGAAATATATGAACGTGCACTTTCTTTAGGTTTAAAATTTTGTGGAATTGAAATCGCATTAGCATTGCGTTTGCAATATCTTGACCAGCCAAAAAATGAGACAATAAGAATGGCAATGGAATATATAAGTATGTCAGAAGGCGAGGGAATCTTTCTTCTCTCTTCTAGTGCTGATCAACTTGATATAAGGCTTTATCCTCATGAAAACCAGGATAAGTGTTATAGAGGCGATGACCCTACTACATACGCAAAATATGTTTTTGTAATACCTCCCAAGAACGATTAGTTTAAATAAATCAACAATATTTACCCTATCCGCAGAGATTTTACGGATAGGGCGTTTTTTTACCTAAAACTTAAAAGTTGTCCAGCCAATTAGACAAATCGCCCAAACGTTGTAAGTCCAAAGTCCTGAACACCTCACACAATTCACCTGACATAAAATGCCCCTTTTACGGGCTGTTTTTGTCTACAACTATAGAGTATACTGAATATATCACTTACATATATGACAATATTCCAAAAAACATCACTATCTTCTCTAGCAGGAAGCATTCCAGCCATCGCCGTCATTATTTTGTTGCTCAGCATAACACATGGTTATATTAATCTAGATATGAGTTTAGGCGCCGGATGGTTATTAGCTATGTTCATCTTTTTTGTTCTCCCTTTTATATTGGTAATCATATATTTCTGGCTCTTTAGATATACGTGGAAGAAGCTATCTATTAGTAACGCAGCAAGCACCATCACAGATTTCCGTTGGAAATATGCAATCGTTTCATTTTTCTGCATGGTTATTATAATAGGCTGCGCCTCATGGGCAGTTGATGCATATATTATCTATCACCAAAAGACTATTAGTACGCATAATCAGATTGCCAGAGAAAATGAAAAGCAAAGATTGATCAATGAGAAACTGCGGATTCAGAAACCGCTTGCCGCCCAAGAAACTCCCAATTTCATCGCCACGAAAGCTGAGGATGTTATCTATAAGGGAGAAACGTATCCGACGATACGGATTGGAGGCCAACGCTGGTTCGCCAAGAGTCTGAATGTGCCAACAATCAACTACAATGATTGTAAAGAATATTGGGATAGTAAGAATTGCCCGCTTTACGGCGTTTATACGTGGCACGAAGCAATAAACTTACCCGCCGGAGAAACGCCAGATGGTACTAAATTAGTACAAGGAATCTGTCCAACGGGTTGGCACATTCCAAGCCACGAGGAATTCCTTATTCTCGAAACGACACTCATGCCTAACTGTGGACCAAATCGGCCGATTGAATATGCAGAGGCTAGTTTTTCATGTATACCAGTTGGTGACATGTTGAAAAAAGAAAAGAATTGCTTCGGGCAACAAAATTGCAATCGTTCGCTCTTCTCTATGGAGACATCGGAGTATGAACAAAGCCATCGGACAAAATTCAACCTTCAAGGAAATGAAGGGTATGTATGGACAAGCACTAAGGCACCGCTTTATGGATCCATTATTACTCGTGGTTTTTCCGACTTAGATGCCGGAATAAAAATTGAAGCTATTAACACAGGAGATAAGGGCCAAGTTCGCTGTCTGCAGGACTAGCAAGAGCACTCTTCAGATAAAACACCTGCTCAGTTGCGTCCAAAGTCCTGAACATCTCACACAATTCACCCATCGAAAAAATGGCCCTTTATGGGCTGTTTTTGTAATAAAAAAAGTGGCTATTTCTAACCACTTATAGTGCCCGCTATTCTCATAGACTTACATAATCCCTACAACTGTCCCAAAAATGACCGCTGGAAATACGTACATAATATACCCGCTCTGACTCGGAAAAACCATGATCATTATCGATGCCAGGATGACCGCGACAGCGATTCCGCACCATATTACATCGTTTTCTGAATTATCTTCTCTGAGTTTTCCTGCTACTAGTGCCGAAACTAAAAAAACCAGAGAGAAAACAATTGACAGACTGAGCGGCATTAGAAAACAAATTGAGCCGAATACCGCTATCGTTGCTACGATAACCGTCGGAAACCACGGCAGCCTAATTGATGGATTTAGCATTTATACCTGCCTTGAATGATTTAATTATTAAATGAACTAATAAGCTAAATTAACACTTTTTTTAGCGCATCGTCAAGAACAACCATTAATGGATAATAAAAAAGGTCAACCATACAGTTGACCCAGAAAACGAGAGAGCGCATTGATTATTCTAGCCAGTCTAAGTCCTTTAATGTTTGGCATTCATCGCACAGTTTTTTAGGCGGAGTTATATAACTTTCCGGTTTTGTGTCTGCTAATGCACCACAAGCTTTACAATAAAAATACATTGGGGATCCTGCTCTCAAGGAAGCATTATTTATTTTCTCCTTTGTAGCATTTTCTGTACGTCGGTCTTCTAAAGCTTTTAAGGCAGCTTCCTTTCCCTTTGTCGTTGCGAGATTAGTGTTCTCCACTTTTGCTCCTGTTAAGTTATTGATTAAATAATATTTATTAAAGTCCTTAATAGCCCACACTACTACTTAATTAGTGTCTTGTCAATATTATTTGTTAAACCGTTTAGACGGGCCATCTGTTGTATTTAAGTCCAAAGTCCTGAACACCTCACACAATTCACCCATTCCGAAAATTCAGGCTCAGAAGGCCTGTTTTTTCTTTACAGTTGTATGTAGAGGAAATAAAAAAAACCCTATCTTCCTTGCACGAGATAGGGTTACAGAATTTTCAAATTATATAATAACATGTTGTTATTATAGATAAGCATTTTTAACCGCCTTGCTAATTGTCTCGTCAAGAGTAGAGTAAAGCGGCCAAATACATCCATTATCCTCATTGAGGTTAATCTTTATCTGCTTTATTCCATCAAATCCTTCTTCGGCACCGATAACAAACATCTCAAAAAACTGGTCCCATCTTTCTGGACGTAATGCATTTCTCACGCTCCAGCGCCCAATTTCTGCACGGGTATCTCTTGCATAACTACCGTCTTCATTTCTACGAGGATTTTTGACATCTTCTAATGGAAGCCAGAATATAATTGTACCTTTTTCTGATGCAATTTTTAAATAATATCGCTCCCAAGATGTTTGGCTTTCGAATGACCCAAGACTATGTTCTTTGCTGTTGTCTGATAAAGAATACTTATATAGCTCATGACTCTCATCATAACGTGCAGGACAGGCAATATAACAACCTGGATCCTTTTTCGAAAGCTCAAGAATAGCTTCCTTGTGCCAATCGCCACCTCCCAGAATTGGTCCCGCTAGGAAATATACTTTTTTCCCCTTACGGCCAAAATCCGGATCATGGTAAATAGTTTTTGGAAGAATTAAATTTATCATTTTGTTTTTGTTTTTTATTAAACAAATTTTATTTTAGATTTAATCTATCCAAGATTTTTTCTCTTGCAATTATCTTAGATAGATCGTCCGCAACTTCAGGAAGTCCTTGTAGGTCAAGTTCGGCGGGCACGGCGATCATCTGCATGATGCCTCCATACTCGATACTCTTTTCTTTGTGATGCCACGTGCCAACCCAGTACTCAGTCTCACCGACAACTTTTTCCAGGAATAAGTCATGGGTAATAACCCAGCGTTTTTTTTCATACTTCTTAGTAAAGCATAAACGCTTCTTTTCCGTATTCACAGCTTCCTTTTGTGGTGGATCAATAAGTTTTATTACTGAATGCCCAAAAGGATCCACGCAGGCCCCTACTTTTAGCTCTTTGCTAAAATTTCCGTAGAATATCGCCCATTCAACTTCTGACTTCTTGGCGGATTTACCCATGATAGATGAGAAAAAACCGCTCATCTTATGCGCTGGAATAAATAGTTCTCCACGAACTAAATAATCTTTTTTATTAGATTTTGAAGATTGCATGATGCTCCTTGTTTAATTTACCCTAACATAACCCTACTTTTCATATTCTGTCAAGAGTTGTTTTCTAATCATTTTAGAAAATCATCAGTTGAATTCCGAGGAGAAGTCCTGAACATCTCACACAATTCACCTATAGTAAAACGACCCCCGCGGTGGGGGTCGTTTTTAATTGTAATAACATTATTTTGCTGGCGACTCTTCTCTCTTTTTTCTAAAATATTTTATGTAAAAATATCTAATGGCATATATAATAGTCAAGAGAATGAAGGTGGGAATAAAGAAAATTAAGAAATTCAAAAATTCATAGATGTACAGTGTCGAATCTGTCAAAAAATCATCATTTAATTGTAGTTGGCCGGGGTAACCTATGACATACAGATACTTGCTATCGGCTGCAGACGTCCCGCACCAACCACCGACCGGGCAATGGTTTTCTCTGACCTGAAAATGCTGAACCTGCAAAACCGCAAAAATTACAAACGCCAACAGAGCGCTCCAGCCCATCAATTTTCTCGTTGTCCTAACAAAAGCCATAAGTGTAGGTTACTACCTGTTCATATTATATATATTTTACGCCACTAAGTATATATTTCAAAGCACGAAATCAAAGCAATCTAAAAATAGAAGAGGGACGTTTTTAATTTGGTAATTGGTATAAAATGGTATCCCTACCAACCCATTCCAAAAATTCGGGACCGAAAGGTTATTTTTTATAAATTTTACGCTTTATATTTTGCTCTAAAAACGAGAGAAGACACAAAACCAACCAGCGCAAAAGGGCTACCCAATAACGGGATCAAGGAAACGATTCCCAGCCCCAATAAAACACTCGGCCAGCGATTATTCATGAATTCATCCTTGGTGAGCGCTTGCTGCTTTTGATGAATGATTGTATGGAGCGCCATGACTGAGCCTACAAAGTTAATTCCGGGTATAAAGGCGATACCAAACATTACCGCCAGACTGCCATAATACGAATGCATAGCCTGCGGCGCTGTCGCTCCGATACCTAAATAGCTTTTCGTGCCCTGAAGGGTTTTATTCTCAGCCCCATCTCCCAAAGGCCCTGCATTAAGCGAAGCCTGCTTGTAATACACTTGTTGCACGATTACCTGCTGGACTAAGTAACCAAACGCAATGACAAAAGCCCCTACGAGAAATCCCATAGCTTCGGGCGATACGTTGAAAAACATATTAATAAAAAACAGCAGCAACAGGGAACTTACAAGTCCTCCAAAACCGAGACCTAAATGCGGCTTCATAATCCGAAAAGGCATTGAAGTCTTCAAATATTCTATATAACTTTGATCCTTAAATATTCCATAGTAAAAAAAGCTTGTTCTTTTCTGCAGTTCCATAAACGGCTTTAAGCTGAAAAGGTAGTTAAAGGTCAAGATCATACCCAACCATACTGGAAAGAATACAAACACATTGAGGAATCCTAAATTCTGCAAGATAATAAGCACAGCGAGACTTATAAAAATTGAATAACTTATCCGTATTGTTGAATACGCGGCTAATTTTTGTATCCCGAAAAGTGCTTGTGATTCTTTCCCCGCCATATCCGCCACCTGTGCCATGTTTGTCTGATCTCGGTCTCCCAGCAAAAAAATATAAAGCTTGGCTGTGTAAATCAACTGCTTGTTGTTTAGCAGTTTTTGGCCTTCCTCGTTATTAGAAAAAGCCTTTAAGGATTGTAAGAAAAAATCGATACTAAAACTTACCTGGAAAGCAGCGAATTCCAATAATTTTTGGCGGCAGAGCCGAGAGACTTCAAGGAGAGAGAGATCCTGGCCTCTAAAATAATTAATATACGTAAGAGCCGAAAACATCGGATTACGCACCGGGATAATAAAATAAAATATTTGGTTGGCAGCCAGAACAAGAACATTAAGACCTCCGACCATCCAGACCAGATTCCAATTCACGCTTTCAATAGGCACTCTAGCGGTTTTCCAAAATACATAAAAAAAGACCAGTAGGCACAATCCCTGCACGACGCTCATCCAACGAGCCAATCTATACTCCTGGAGGACCGCCTTGGGATATGACTCCTTTGAAACTGGCGATACAGAGCCCTCCCCAGTGCCAGAAACAGGTGTTGTCAAAACTATTTCTGACGATCCGGGCGCGGACCCTCCAGAATGTATTTGAGCTAAACCGGCCTCTACTTCATCCATAGGCCACCCAGCCTTTAGCAGTACTTCCCTAATCTGTTGCGAGCCGACACCTTGGGACTGGCAATCATGTATATAGTCGATCACGCTCTGGGAAATTTTCATACATATCCATATATAATAATGCCTATATTTTAGCATAAGAGAACCAAGACTTTAATTGCCATCTAAAGCCCTAAACACCTCACACAATTCAACCAGCTACAAAACGGCCCCTTAATGGGCTGTTTTTATTCCAGAAGATTATACAGCATCAGAAATTGAACAATATCTTTCAAAATGCTAGAGTCATATCATGCTACACCAACCATCCGAATTTGCAGCCAGCGTATTAAGAATACTCGATCAAGCGAGTAGTATAGTGCTCAAATATTTTCAAACTGTCTTGGACGTAGAATTTAAAAGGGACGAATTTGATCCTCTGACTATTGCGGATAAAGAATCGGATTACTTCATCCGAAATTCCTTGCATGAACTATTTCCGCATGATTTACTGCTTTCTGAAGAAAATCCTCTGCTTCCTGAAACATACAATGGAAGAGTTTGGATGATTGATCCGCTTGATGGCACGAAGTCATTCATTAAGGGAAGTGATACTTTTTCAATTAACATCGGCCTCGTGGAAAATGGAGTCCCAATTTTTGGCTGTGTCGCTATTCCGGCGCAAGGTAAAGTATTTTATGCCGAAAAAGGGAAAGGCGCGTTTCGCAAAACAGATGAAAGCTTTGAGGCAATCCATACATCATCCATCCAACAAATCGAAAACGCTCGCCTCATCACGCGCGAAGGCAATAAGGACGTACGGCCTATTGAAGAAAAACTCAATACCATTCCTTTTTATGAACGCATTACCGGCGGTGGGATAGGCGAAAAGCTCTGCAAAATAGCCGAAGGCGTCGCTGAAGCTCAAATCAATACGAACCGTGCTTGTAAATGGGATACTGCCGGAGTACAAGTCATTCTTGAAGAAGCTGGTGGAGTTATTACTGACTTTGATAATAATCGATTAAATTACAAAAGTGATTCTGTGGTTTTAGAAAGAAGTTTTGTTGCTTCTGCCAATAAAGAACTGCACGAAGTATTAATAAAAGAATTGAGAGGGCTCGAGATTTAGAGATTAATTATAAACTAGTGCAGCGCCTGACCCAGACAGAAAACACCCCTTTACGGTTTAAGAAATAAAAAAGAGCGGTAAAATTACCACTCTTATGCGTTGCTATCTCACATATATATGGGCTTGCCGCACCAGATCGTCAGGGATAAAACATTCTATTTCCTCTAACTTCTCCCTCACTACTCTTTGAAAATCGGCGAAGACTTGATAATCGGTAAAAGTTATTGTCTCTTGCGGGTCCTCCGGATAATCAACCGTAAAAGATGCCTCGTTGTCATTGAAGCTATTTAATACCGCCCGATAGACCCTGAAACCCGGCATTTCCTGCCCGGACCCATCCCGCCAATAACAAATTGCATCTATTTCTGAAGTTATCTTCGTAACAGTTATCGGGTCAAGGTCAAGGTAATGGATAAAATCAATACGAGACAGAATACGTTTTTCTTCGCCCGTTATTCCCTCAAAAGTCTGCGACACCTTGGCCGAAAAATGCTCACGGTGCAATAAAACAATTCCACGCGTTTTATAGGGGTCATCGAAATCATAATTCGAGCCTACTTTGATCTTTTGCAGAAAGTCCTGGAAATCCTTTTGGCAGCCTTGATAATCATCCGCTAATATCTGTATGGAATTGCGTATGTCACAGAGCCATTGTCCTGAAGGTCCTTCTTCAAGGGACTTGCAAATACAAGTAGACCAATCATCCATAGTGCCGGCTTTAGCTGCCATGGCCATGAGCTTGAGAAATGCTTTAATACGTTGAAAATCCAACGGGTCAACAAAACGCAAACTAACTCCGTCAAAAGGCGAACTTTGGACAGCCTGCTTAGTATTGTTAAAGACAAAACCCGTACCCTGATTTTGCAACTGAGTATCAAAACAAACGAGCGGATAACTCACATTAATATCTTTGTCATCAACAGACGACGTAGCCTGAATCTCCAGAATGATCTGTAAAGATACTACAGGATTTCCATTTTTCTCGTCCTTCACTAATTCTTTTCTGCCAATTAGCCGCAGCTCTTCCAGATGTATTTCTTCTGGTTCATCAAGATCCTCTTGCTCAACTATCACCCGACCAAGAGGGGGAATGTCATTAATAAATGATAGCTTACTGGTAATGTTAAGCAGATCTCGCGCCTGTTTGCCGGCCTCGGTTTCCAGCATCTCAAGGTGGGTTGCCAGGTCAAGGTAAGGCATTGAGAATAGAACAGTTTCGCGCACAGTTTCTAGGCTCAGGGCCTGTATATACCGTTTCTCTAAAAAGCTTTCCAGCCACCTGTTTGCCTCCGCTTTAAGCGCTTTTTTCTTCTTGAAGAATTCTTCAATTTCACGCTTGTTCATGCTCCTCCTTTTTCTATGTTTAAAAATTGTTAAAGTTCTGATGATACAAACTAACATTATTCTTTTGCTTAGTCAATGACAATAAGCTTCTTTAAAGTACCGTCCAAAGCCCTGAACACCTCACACAATTCACCCATTAATAAAAAAGGCCTTATCCCATATGAGAGATAAAGCCTTTAAATAATTTAATCACGCAGTAGCAAAATCTTTTCCGTGACTTCACGACACTGGTAACCTAATATTTCTTGCACATATTTATTCAGGTCATTATGATTGACATATGAAAGATTATAGCCAAGGAACAGCAGCTCGCTAATAGTATTATAATAGACTTTCTTTCTGCCCCTCCCTGTTTCCATTTCCGTTCCTATGTTAAGAGAGCCATTATTCTCAAGTAATACTCTTAGGAACAAGGGGCCAATTATTTTTAGATAAAAAGACAGACTGGCTTCTCTGCTAAACGCTTGGAGCAATACCCAAATTTCCTTTTTTACTCCGTCCAAATACGTGTCCTCTTCAGATGGCTTTTGTCTTGCATCCCAATTTTCACAATCCTGGTTTGCCAGGCAGAGACAATTTTGTATAGCAACAAAATGGAATTTCATCATTGTTGCTTGATCATATATTTTATAACTATCATTCTCGCCTCCGCGCGCCACTGCTGAGCATATTTCGAGCTGAGCAAGGCCTTGCTGAGGAGTCATTCCTTCTTGGGGCAAATATATTTCCAACTCAGGCGGCAAAACTATGCCATCCAGAGCTTTCCACTTAGCGGCAACGAGTACGCCGT
Source organism: uncultured Gammaproteobacteria bacterium (assembly GCA_964451345.1). Lineage (GTDB taxonomy): Bacteria > Patescibacteriota > Patescibacteriia > Patescibacteriales > Patescibacteriaceae > Patescibacterium. The sequence goes on from CAYVHQ010000004.1 coordinate 15,938, forward strand.
TTTCTTTTTTTGCCTCGGATTCAATTTCGCGACTGCAGACATGCATTTTGAAATCAGGTAATGTAATACCAAAGAATTCTTCCAATAACCTGATCTTGCTATTTTTAACTTGTTTTTCTTCCATTTTTATCTTATTTGATTGTTTAGTAGTTAGGGTGGTTTTCTCTGCCCTCAGAAAGACCAAAGAAAACCACACTAATCAACAATTTTATAAGGAACGGGATTGCTCAATCTATCATTTTTTGTTTATTTTGTCAACAGCTTAGGCCAATTAATAATGTACCTATGTTCACCCCGCTAGGACAGAAAATACCATTTGCAGTGGGTTTTGTTATAGGAAATTCCTCATGTATAATAAAGCTATGGAAAACATCATAGACCAAGTAAAACTCGCAGCCCTTGAAGAAATCAAGAAATTCGGCACGCCGAAACTGGAGCACTTCTTTTTAGCCAATGCCAAGGGACAAGAATTAGCTGAAAAACTAAATGCCGACAAGAACATCGTTTTACTCGGCACGATACTGATGGACTTCAAACTAGGCCAATGTTTGTCGAAGAACCGTGTCGCCGACCACATTAAAGAATCTGACGATGCCGCAAAATCCTTATTGATAAGCCTGGGGTGTGAAGAAAGATTTGTTCAAAAAGTCACTGCCTGTATTCAATCGCATCACGGCCAAAAAACTTATCCCAGCCTTGAGGCAGAAATCTGCGCTAATGCTGACTGCTATCGCTTCTTAAGCCCGGCAGGATTCTTTAACGGCTTCATGCTTTTTTGTAATCGCGGATTAAGTATTGAAGAATGCCTCAAAAATGTCGAAGCTAAAGTTGACGAAAAACGCTCAATTATATCGCTTGATATTTGCAAAGCGGAAACGGAAGCATACTACCAAGAGATGAAAGATTTGCTGGCAGGGGCTCAGTGATCAGTAGACACACCGTCTAGCTTAGCTTTCGCATTCGTGCCGTTCCGAAAATTCAGGCTCGAGAGGCCTGTTTTTCTTTGTAGTTACAGTGATTTTCAGTACACCCATAGAGGGATGGAAAAATCAAATAAAAGAGCCACGATATTCCTACCGTGGCATACGTATATAAATCATTATTTCCGCTGAAGCGTAAGATAGCTATGAGTTGGTATTATATGGTTTCTATTCTTTCAATGGCTCTTGTTTTGATTTCGTGACATTAAGCAATATGACCACGGAAATCAAGCTTAATATAAAACAAATAGCAAGCAAAGAATAATAGACATAATCAAAAGTAGGCTTTTGCGTCAGCCAACTCCAGCTCGTGCCCGTGATTCCACAATATAGAGCTATTGGTATTGTTATTACCAACACTATCGGGAAAAACATTGCGTAAAATAAGCTAAGAATTCTGGCTACTTTAATGCGTTTAATTTCCTGATCGTTAAACTTTTGATGGGATATTCTCTTATCAACTATAAAAAGTATAGTCGCGAATGAAACCAAGAAGAATCTGTCCACAATCCAATACAGCAAATTCTCAGCCGTAGTATTGGGCTCGGAATCTACCGTCATATATTTTATAAAAGAATAAAACAACAAAACTACCAAATAGCCTATGGCTGTGTTGCGAAAATAATTATCTGTGCCGGTTGCTGCTTCCGGGCTTGGCGCATTTATATTATTCATATTATTTAGGTTTTTGTTTAGATTAGTATTCTCTGCTTCGAGGCAAAGCAAGGAACACTAATCTAAAAGTCCCTAAAGATTGTAAAAGTGCCAATTTTGCAGATTAGCATTATTCTTATGTTTTGTCAATAACCACGTAAAGTCTCAGTCTCTAAGCCGCACGGTGACAAAATGGCCCTTTATGGGCTGTTTTTATTATCATTCATAATGGACGGAAAACTCACTGCTGCTATATACTAAGATAAGAATGCCAGTTAAAATATGCATATGCAAAATTATTCACTTACTTCAGCCTTTGAAGCTAGTAAAAACGATGACTTGAAGAACTGGGCTATTTCATATCTGAATAGTGAAGGGAACAATCACGGACTTGCACAGATTATTCAAAACACTCCCTGCAAACACATAGAGTTAACCGAAGCTCCCCTACATGGTCTGATCAGAATTTGCGGCCCTGAAAAAGGAATGGCTTTCCCCGAAGACATCTCTGTATGGGAATCGCGAATATCAACTCTTCGCCAAGCAATCAATAGTGGAATTGAATTACCTCCTTTGATAATCACTGATTTTTGGGAAGCCTCGCAAATTTCTGACGGAGCCCACCGATACGAAGCATTGATAAGAAATGGGATCACTAAGTACTGGGCAATCTTTTTTGATAGAGAATAGTGGTTTTAGAAAAAAAGAACTGTTAATTTCTTAACAGTTCAAAATACATTTAAAAAAGAGCTTTTGGTTTTGGAATATTTTTTAATAAATCTATTGATATTTTCTTTGTATGCTGATTCGTACTATTAACCACCGTCACATCTAGCAGGTTTTTTCGCGGTCCTTTTCTGTAAACTTTTTTAATGATTATATTATCAAGATGGTTTACGGAAAACTCAGCCAAGAACATTTCCTCAGGAATTTGCCAGTACGGCTGGTTTTCTTTTATAAGCAACACATACCATTGGCGGGTACAACCCTCGAAGCTAACCTTTGCCTCGATATTTCTGACTAAGAGGATGGCCGAGTTTCTCGAAATAACTTTCAGGTGCTCTCTGCGGAAAAAATAAAAAATATGTTCCGATAGCAGTTTTTTCATTGAAGCGTTAAATGTTTTTCCAAAGCCATTATCATCATAGTTTTCGCGAAGTTTCGCTAGCAACCACGTATGAAATTTTTTCTGTATTGTCTCCATTGTTATCGAGAGACAGCAATCATTATCTACGAGAGTTATCGCCTTTTCTCTTTCTAATTCTTTTCTCTCTTTCTCCTCCCAATACTGTCTGCTTTCTTCTCGTCGGGCAGACTCTCGGCTACTGCCATAGTAGGATCGTCCCATAAAGCTCAAGGTATGCGGACTAGAAAAAGCAGGCGTATATTCGCTCGGGAATAACACGGCCATAAGAAATTCCTCAACTACTCTACAAATTGTTTTAATTATTTTCATAACATGTTCCCAGATTCACTATGGTGTGAATTTTCCCGTCCTTTTCGCGGGGGTTTATAAACTGGGTTTGTAAAGGTACAAAAAAGCTCCTGTAGGGAGCTAATGGTTGAGTTATGAGATTAAACAACGCAAATATCAGCCCCTTACATAAGAGAAGCCGAAATAAAAGATTGAAGTGTTAGTCCGGAATTGCATAACAAAGATATTACTACATAATATAGAAAATGTCTAGATGTGAAAAAATTAAAAACCAGATACCGCTCAAAAACAGCTCTTCAAATTTGTTTTTGTTTATAGTAAAAGCTATGTATACTTATACTGAGACTAATTTATAAGATTGTTCAGTATTTTCCCCAAAATTATGCAAATAATCACTATTTATAATAACGAAAAAGTATCAGAAGAAGAGCTCGTTTCTTTTCATCATAGACAAAAGACTCGAGGTGTTATTTTTGATGACAAACACAATATAGCCCTCCTTCACATAGAATCAAAAGGCTACTACAATCTCCCAGGCGGCGGCGTAGAGAAGGGCGAAGATACGCGCCAGGGCCTCATCCGAGAATGCCGGGAAGAGATCGGCTGCGATATTGAAATAACCACTGTGTTAGGCAAGACACTCGAATACCGCAAAGAAACCAACATCATAAATGAATCTTACGGCTATATAGGAACCGTCAAAGGGCAGAAAGGAGATCGGATACTGATGGGCGATGAGAATGAGGCGGAAAGAAATTGCGTTATTGTCTGGGTCTCTTTGACCGAAGCAATACGGCTTATGGAGAATACGCCTCCGCCCAAACGCTTATACAGCCAATATATTCTGGCCCGCGATTTGGCCTTCTTGAAAAAAGCTCAGGAAATTATTTAATCCTTCTTAATCGATTTCCACTCTTCTTCCAGCTTTTCCCATTCAGCGCGGTTATCAAGGATAAAGCGGTGGATTCTTTGGATGCGGTCCTGCAAGGCGTAGTCGAATTTAGCATTGCCATGCGGTCCTTCTTTGTGGGCCGCCTCGTGTACGTAGGTATGAAGGGCATCGGAAAGGGGCTGGTCGAACGACTCACGCGACATCCAATAATACAGAGAATTGTACTGCCCGGCCAACGCGCTCTGTTCTTCCTTGGCGCTAAAGATCCAGACGTCCTTCAGTTCGTCCTCAGGAAGCTCTAATAAGCGCGAAGCCTTCTTAAGAATGGCGATCTTCTGCTCCTCCCCGGGCCGCGTCTCGACCCGGCTATGCGCCTGCCAAACCCTAAATTGGTCCATCGCTCCCTTCATGCCGATTTTTTTCATATATCCGCGGCAGAATTTGAAGCCTTGGCTCTTCAGCGCGTCGCGAATCCAGTCTGCTCCCTGCGGCACATCGCTGGCAACGTATTCATTTTCAAATTCCAGGGTCGTCTTGCTTTGCGCTAATTTGTTGACCATTTGCTCTAATAATTCATCACTCACTGAATAGATATCTATATGCGGCCAGAGCGGCTTAAAATCGTAGACAGATTTTTTCAGGTCAGCTTCCGTCATGGAAGAGATGATCAAAGGCAGCACGTCTTTTGTCATCTCTTGGCGGGTGATCATACCCCGGTCTCTGTCCTTTGGCTGAATTTTTCTCCAGGTCCAAACATTTAAATCGCTGATATTTTCCCACTTGTCCCGAGTATCATAATGAATCCGCTGCCCAGCCAAGTAAACATTACCCTTGCTGTGATTATCCCAGAATGATGCCTTTTCGTTTAATGGCAAAATCTGAAAACCGCCGCTGCTCTTATCATTAAAACTGGGATTATAAAAGTCCGGGTTTTCGCTGCTATAAAACAGCTCTTTCGCCTTCTCAAATAATTTAAGCTTTTCCTCGGCTTCATCGCCCTCGAAAACTATTTCCAGATAATTGCCTATCTCGTCTTTCCGTCGACCCTTCTTGGCATACAATCCCTGGATCGATTTTCGGTAGGCTTCAGAATTCACGTCATCAAAATAATAGTCTATCTCCCAGTCGCGCGAGGCGGCCTTAACCCGCTTGGCGCCATGTTCCTTAAGCAGCACGAAGGCGGCGATCTTCAAACCTTCCCCGAAACCGCCGACAGACGTATCAGAATCGGTTTTCGTGGTCCCGCCGAAATGGATAAGCTCGCGCCAATCATAATCCTGCGGTGCCTCGAACCGAACCTTGCCGACTTTCTTTTCTCCTTCCTTGGTCGCTACTTCTTCAATACTAGTATTTATACTTACTCCGTCCAGCGTTTGGCCGTTAGCGTCAAAAAAATTCTGCAACGCGTCCCGGCTCACTTTTTCCAAATCCCAGTTCACGCCATATGTTTCCAAGAGATTTAGATAATGCCCTTTCTCGACCTGCTTTTCAAAGCTTGTGCCGTCGATATTATTTTTCAAAAGCTTGGCAACATTCCTATTGGCCCGGGAATCCTTCCCGAGAAAGCTTAAGGTTCGGAACGTGCCTTCGCCGAGCGTCTGATCGACTAATTTTGCCAAGCCCAAAGCCTCGCTGTCACTGCCTATGGAGTTAATGTATGCTTCCGCCAGCTGGGGTGTTGCGAACATATCCTTATGGCGTTCGCTTAACTGAAGGGCTAAGGACTGACGAATTGTATTATCGGCCTTGAGCCGTTCGGCAATACCCACAAGCTGTCCGGTTTCCTCAGAAGCAGACTCTGTCTTCGGTGACTGGCCACCGGCTTCGGTTCTAAACATCTTAAAAAGATTCATAAGAAGGGTTTTACGCAGTTCTTAAAGCTATTTAAATAGTAGGACTTTTTCTCACATTCTACAACCCGAACCCGCCTTGGCCGAAGTTCATTGTCGGAAAATTCAGGCCCAGAAGGCCTGTTTTTTCTTTTACGTAAAGCCAAGAAACCTCAATACCATTGATTTACAAAACAACTCAACTTCGTTATTATACTAACAAGACACTAGGCATTATTGATATATCAAATAGTTGCCCTATTGGAAATTAATGACCGCACAACCACTATGAAAGGACATGAATTACGAGAAAAATACCTGGAATTTTTTAAATCCAAGGGGCATACCATTATCCCTTCAGCCTCTTTGATTCCCGAAAATGACCCAACAACGCTCTTTACCAGCTCTGGCATGCAGCCTATGGTGCCATTTTTACTAGGTGAAAAGCACCCCATGGGAACCAGAATCGTTGATTCACAGAAATGTTTTCGGGCTGTAGATATTGAAGAGATTGGTGACAACCGACATACCACCATGTTTGAGATGCTGGGAAACTGGTCGCTGGGCGATTATTTTAAAAAAGAACAGATTACCTGGATGTTCGAATTTTTAACGAAAGAAGTGGGGCTTGATCCCCGGAATCTGTACGTTACTGTTTTTACCGGCGATGAAGCGTTGAACATCCCTCGCGATACCGAAGCGGCGCAAATCTGGCAGGGGTTATTCCAAGAAGCGGGCATTGATTCTGAGGTGATTGATTTGTCAGAGAAAAACGGGATGCAAAACGGCCGGATTTTTTATTACGGCGTCGAGAAAAATTGGTGGTCCCGTTCCGGCGTTCCGAACAACATGCCTTTGGGCGAGCCGGGCGGTCCGGATAGCGAGATGTTCTGGGATTTCGGACTGGAGCTGAAATTGCATGAACATTCCGAATTCAAAGATCAGCCCTGCCATGTGAACTGCGATTGCGGACGATTTTTAGAAATCGGCAACAACGTTTTCATGCAATACGTAAAAACCGAAAAGGGTTTTGAAGTTTTGCCTAAGGGAAATATTGACTTCGGCGGCGGCCTGGAAAGAGTGTTAGCCGCCCAGAATGGCGATCCGGATATCTTCAAGACCGACCTGTTCCAGCCGATTATCGAAAAAATCGAGGAGCTGTCAGGCAAGACATACGACGAAGCGTCGAGTATTTTTGCCATGCGCGTCATCACCGATCATTTGAAAGCGGCTACATTTTTAATGGCCGACGGAGTCGTGCCGAGCAACACGCAGCAGGGCTATGTGTTGCGCCGTTTGATTCGCCGCGCTATCCGTTACGGGCACTTACTGGGAATAACTGATAATTTTACGGGCTTAATTTCCGGAGTAGTTATTGAGCTCTATAAAAATAAATACTCGATTTTGGAGGAACATAGCCGCCTGATTTTTGATGAATTGGAAAAAGAAGAAAATAAATTCAGGAAAACGCTCATTAAAGGACTAGAGATGCTTAATAAAACAATTAACAACCTCTCGGAGATCATGCCGGAAGGAGCGGATAAATCTGATAATACTCAGGCATTCGCCAAAAGAATCTTCGATTTGTTCCAAACGCACGGATTCCCTCTGGAATTAATTTTGGAGGAATTACAGAATAAAAATTTCAAAGAATTTGGCAAAGATGAAATTATTAAAATCTTTAATGAAGAGTTCAAAAAACATCAAACGCTTTCCCGGACCGCTTCCGCCGGATTATTCAAAGGAGGCCTAGCGGACACGAGTCTTGAAACCACAAAGCTGCATACCGCCGCCCATTTAATGCTCGCCGGCCTGCGAAAGATTTTAGGGGACGGCATTTTCCAGAAAGGCTCAAATATCACCGCCGAAAGACTTCGGTTTGATTTTCTGCATAATGAAAAAATGACTGATGAGCAAATAAAAGCCGTAGAACAATATGTAAATGAAGCTATTTCAGCTGATGCGACAGTTCGCCGCGAAGAAATGCCGCTAAGCGAAGCAAAAATAAGTGGCGCGATGGGCATCTTTGATGCGAAGTATGGCGACATAGTAACCGTCTATACTATTGAAAAGGACGGCGCACTGTTTAGCAAGGAAATTTGCGGTGGACCGCATGTCGACCACACCGGCATTATGGGACACTTTAAGATTCAGAAAGAAGAATCATCTTCGGCTGGCGTCAGAAGAATTAAGGCGATTTTAGAATAATTAATGTGGCATGTTTCCACATAAAAAGAGCGGCACTGTTCCGCTCTTTTTATGTATTTGAAAAGGCATAGCGCTGATGGCGCCATGCCTTTCCTTGACCTCTTTTCTTCCGGATGGCTTACTACTGCAAAAGTTTTTTCCAGTCCGCCTCTGTCTTTGGCAGAGCACGGTTAGCCTTCTTGAACTTAACGACTAATTCAAAGCGCTGACGGGCGCTGAGCTTTTCCGTACGAGGTGTGCCATAAACGATGAAGTTATTAATGGCGTATTTTTCCGAAATTGTCGCGCCATTCTGGCCGCTCAAGGGAAGTGTATAGGAATTAAATGCCCATTCCATGTCCTTATTGCTGCGCATGCGCTTGCGATATGTCAGGAACTTTCCTAAATCTTTGCCGCTCGACACAATGGCCTGCGCTTCACTGTCATTATTTGATGAAGCGGGTCCGGTAACTTCGGGCGTTTGAGTTGAGGTTGGCGCAGACGTCTGCGGACCAAAGGTCGAAGACGGCCTGGATTGAATATAAATCTTGTCACTATTACTACCTTCCGTAACACGAGGCAATGGATAGGCAAAGGTCAGCTCCGGCTTAAGCAGAATGAAATAGCCGTCGCCGCTCACGTCAGCGGTCAGCTTCAGAGTCTTATTATCGCCATTCCTGAAGGTCAGTGGCGAAGCCAGATTCACCGTATATTCATAGCCATTTCCGCCTAGCGGCCAGTTGTAGGTACTGCCGATCAGCGTATTGCCGTCATATAATTTAATATTAAACATGTTTATCCCCTCAGTCTTGTACATCGAAAGCTTGATTTTTTGAACGGTGAGAGGTTCATCAACCGAGACTGGCGGCTGAAAGACATCGAGCTTAGCCTTCAGGGAAAGGTTGGCGAGGGTAACCTTATTACCGGCCATGACCGGATTAACCGGCAGGCGATAAGACATGTCGAGCACCTTGTTATTGAATCTAGCTTCGTTGCCGATAACCGTCAAAGTGCGGGTAAAGGTATTATTGCTTTCGTCCGTCTCGGCAATCGTATTATCAGGATCAATCGTCGAAACGACTTCATAGGTGCCGGATGGCCACGGATTGCCTGGCGCCAAAACCTCCATCGACGTACTGAAATACGGAATAGTGGCAGTATACGAAAGATTCAAACTCGGAACGCTTACTTTTACCTTTGGATTCGCGCTAGGCGGCGTGGAGGCAAAAATGTTCATTCGCAGCTTATCGGTTTGACCCGGCGTAGGATCAGTAAAGACATTGTCGATTCGCAAATCGGTCTGAGTCTCTACTGGGTCAACATGTTTATAAGGATTTTGGATACAATTCCCGGCATCGCCCTCAATCGTAAAATTTAACTGAGCCTCGTTGTTATTCTCGTTCGATTCGCGAATTATATTTTCGCTATCAACCATAAAGCGGCCCTCGTATTCGCCCGGGCACATCATGAATGAAACCGGATTCTGCATGCAAGCCGAAATACGCTGGAAAAACTCCTGGCCCGTAGTTCGGTTGGTAAACTTTACTTCATAATTACGATACCCAGCAAAACAGCCGCCGTTTAAATAAACGCCGACTTCCTTCATGTCTGGCTCTCCCATAACGGGCATTACCTGGACTCCACTAATTGATAAATCAGGACTGGCCGCTTGCACCTTCGGGCCAACTACTCCAGACAAGCACATGATTCCTGCCAGAAAAAAGATGTGAATCTTTCTCATAAAGTATCATTAATATGAATATTCCTTAATAATAGCACATATTTCGTCAAAAGTCAATAGAAATATATCAAGAATTGCTACATTTTCGGGATGGCAGGGTGCGGTGCTATACTTATGGCATATGAACATCCACGAAAAATTTCCCGGATCACCTTCAGGCAAAGATTCTTTGCCCAAAGAATCAATCAGCCGGATTTTCTATCTCAAGGATAAGAGAATACCCTTCGTGCATCAAGAAACGCCCGCCAACTGCGGCCCTTTGGCGATTGCCAACGGCCTGCAAGCGCTTAAAAATATCCAGCCGAAGCTACGGATTCCGGATTCCTTCGCTGTAAGCTCGGCCGGGATCAGAAAATTACTGGCGTCAGACCCTGATTTAAAGAATACTCTTCATGGCTTTCCCAACGCCACAGATATCGCTAAGGACAATTATGTCTTGAACACGCTTCATATCTCAAATATCCTGGAAAGGCTCGCCTCGGAAACAAATATTGAAATTACCGGAAACCGCTTCTCGCTCGCTGGTATTCCCTCGAACAAAGTGACTGATACGATTAAAAACTCTGACATGCTGATCCGTAACAAGGATTTTCACTACGTCAGCTTCGCCCGGCTCGATGAACAGGATTGGGTAAATCTTGATTCTATGGCCACGGCGCCGAGCATAGTTAGCCAGCAATCCTTAGAGAATGACTTTCAGGATGTTGGAAAAGTTCATACAATTTTCATGGGTCTTAAAGTGACTGATCCTCAGATAATCATTACGCCAAAAGCCAGGCCGGAGATTATTATAACGAAGAAGAAGAATTAAAAAAAGATGGCCATGTCTGACCATCTTACATATCTATATCTTACTAATTCATAAACCACGCCTGCGGGTATATTTTCCGTATTTTCTTTATTCCTTAATCAAGCAATACCTCGTGACCCTTGCGGACGGCGACGAAATTCTGGTAACCAAAAATCTCAAATACGCTCAGGTAATCAAAAGGGACAAAGCCGCCCGGCAAAGACCGGAAAAGGGAATAATCTTTAAGTAATTCTTGAAAATCGCGCAAGAAGGTGCGGCTGATAATATTCATCTCATTAAACTCAAATTGAATAACAATAATTGCCCCACTGGCCAGCATGTGCCTGGCGCCATGCAAGACATCCAACTCGCTGCCTTCCGTATCAATCTTCAGCAAACTAATCGTCTCAAGCGAGTGGGTTGAGCAATACTCATCGATGGTCTGTCGCTCTACTTCTATTTCCTTCGCCATACCATGGTGAACGTCTTCGATGACCGCCTGATAGAGGCTGGCATGTGCCGATCCGCCTGAATTCTCATAATCATAAAAAGAAACTTTTCCGTTCGTAGCGCCCAGCGCGGCATTGACCGCCCGGAAGTTTTGATGCCCGGACCGAAGCAGTTCGAGCTTCTTGAACGAATCGGGATGCGGCTCAAAGGCATGGAGCTGTGCTTCCGGAAAAGCCTGTAAAATCAGGGTACTATATTCGCCGATATGAGCTCCCACATCCATGATAAGAGAGCGTGGGTCTAACTTGAGAATTTTACCTACCAGCCGTCTTTCGCTCTCAGCTACGGCCGGTCCGCTATTTAACACACCAATTCCCCGCAGAGACATCAGAAAAAGCCGCCGGTTCAGCGGATAGAAAATGGGGCGACAAAACAAAGCTTGATACATCCCCACTAGCAACTCTTTCCAGCGAGGGCGCGCCGGAACGGAATGATGGGCGGACAGCATAGGGTCAATCATATGTCCCTCAGTATATACTAAGTGTCCGGCAATTCAAACTGCCGGCCAGCGGCAGCGGAACTGGCGATTTATTGCTATACTAGGAATAGCTTACTTTATCTCATCCTATGGAAACTGCTCGCATCGCCAAGCGCATTGAAATACGTGCCACGCCCGAACAGGTTTTCGCTCTTATTAGCGATCCCACATCTTTTACCGCGCTTCTTCCGGGGCTCATCGGCATCACCAACATCAGCCCGCTTCCCTTGGAAAAAGGATCCGGTTTCGACTACAAATATCGAATGGCCGGTACGGAGATTGCCGGAACCTGGAGCGTTGACGAAATACAGTCGCCCCGCCTTTATCGAAGCCACACCAAGGGCCTGAGCGAGAGCCGTTGGACGCAAGAGGTTTCCCCTAGCGCCGAGGGTTCGCTCTACACCCTAACCATCGACTACGCCATACCGGATGGCCTGGTTCGGCATCTGGTCGCCGAGACAATTATCGCCGCCAATGATCGCGATATGGATGAAATGATTACTAACCTGAAAAAAGCGCTGGAACGCGCCAATCATTCCTAAGCCATATGCCACAGAAGGAAGTAAGAAAAAAAGGCATTTTTGACCGGCTGGAAGACGTCTGTCGCGGTCGTCTCAGTCATTTCCCGATTCCCTACGGCTTTATTGGCGGTATTGGCATCGTACTTTTCTGGCGCGGAGTATGGCACTCGGCGGACTATGCTATGTTATTGGTACGAGTTAATACCGGCCTTTCAACCACCGATTTAGCGCATGAGATTTGGTGGGACGGGCCTTTGTCGTTCATTGTTGGCAGCCTTCTCCTGCTTATTACCGGACTTTTTGTCTCTAATTTTATTGGTAACGAAATTATCATGTCGGGATTACGCGGCGAAAAAAAGCTTTCTGAAAAAACTGAAACTGAAGTCCGTACCGAAGTCGGCGCCATCGCTGAAATTCGCGAAGAAATCAGAGCGCTTAATGCTAAGTCCGCACCGAAGCCGGTTAAGCGCCGCCAACTGCGCTAAAATTATTTTTTTTCGTACCGCAATCCGCTGCCGATAGGGTATAGCGGGTTTTTCGTATCACGGCGTTCCACCTGAGCCATGTCCCGCGGCCAGGCCACCGGCAGCTTGCCACTAAAGTCATACGTACCAGACAAGACATCGGCTAGGCCGGCGCCTTCCGTACCCGGAAGCCAGGCCATAACAACCGCATCGGCCGCCGCAATCGCGTCAGTCATGACCAGTGGGCGGCCGGCCATGATCAAGATAATTACCCGTTTGCCATTTTTCTTGGCGCTGGCAACGCGCGCCATATCTTCCGGTGATAGAGCTAAGTTCTCGCGATCACCCTTGCCTTCGGCGTACGGCTGCTCGCCAACCACCGCAATGGCATATTCTGCCTTCTTGGACAGCTTCTGCGTGGCCAGTGGATCGTAGGTGATATTTTCCGCTCCGAAACGATCTTTGAGAGCCTGTAAGAGCGACGTCCCAGGAGTAGTTGCTCCCTGTCCGCCCTGCCATTCAATCGTCCAACCGCCCGATTGCATCCCGACATCGTCAGCGGCGCGTCCCACTACCAAAATCTTCTGCTTCTCTTTGATTGGCAGGGCAGTATTCTTATTTTTTAATAAAACGAGCGATTCGCGCACGGCCTGCCGGCCCAACTCACGGCGATCGGTCGAGCCGACATCTTCTGTCTCGCCCATCGGCGGGAGCGCTTTTTCAAAAAGTCCAATCGATTGTTTGGCGCGCAATATACGAGTGACCGCGTCATCAATCCGCTCCTGAGGAATCGCTCCATTGGCAACCGCTGCCGAAAGCTTGTCGATAAATTCCTGATATTCGCCCGGCAACATCACCATGTCGAGCCCGGCATTAATCGCCGTCACAATATCGCTATAATAGTCGCCGGGAATCTGATCGACCGCGCCCCAATCGGAAACCAGGAAACCGCGAAAGCCAAGATCACCCTTAAGCCTGCCTGTTAGCAGGTCCTTGTCTGCACTAATCTTCTGCCCATTGATCGAGCTGCGCGACACCATAATACTCATCGCCCCGGCCTTAACCGCCTCGCTAAAAGGTTTTAGATACGCGGCTTCAATGTCCGCCTTACTGAGACGGATGTCGCCCTGATCGAGCTTATAATCTTTTGATGTGTTCCATTCTTCCGCTCCCTCGCCAATAAAATGCTTAGGAGTAGCCAGGACGCCGCCCGCCTGTAGGCCACGAATAGCAGCCACGCCTAACTCAGTTACAATCTCCCGATCGCTGCTAAAACATTCATACACCCGTCCCCAGCGCAAATCGCTCGGTAGCGAAAGTACGGGCGCAAAATTCCAGTTTGCTCCGGTCGCCCTGATTTCTTCCGCTGTTATGCGCGAGATGGTTTCTACGAGAGCCGCATTTCGCGAAGCACCCAACCCGATATTATGTGGAAAAATTACCGCATCTTTGACGTTGCCATTGCCGTGGACGGCATCGACGCCGTAGAGTATGGGAATCTCTTGTTTGGAATCAAGGGCGGCATTTTGGTAATCAGCTACCATGCGACGCCATTCTTCAGGGGTATTATCCTTAGGGTTACCACCGCCGCCCGACAGCACGCCGCCAATCGCCTTGTCTTTTACCTCTTCTGGCGTCACTGCATTCTTGTCGATAAGAACCATTTGCCCGATTTTCTCCGGCAGACTCATGCGAGCAACCATCTCACTGATGCGCTGTTCGGCTGTCAGCTCCTGACGATTTACATCTATAAGGCGACTCGCCAAGGCCGTACCGCCCGCAAAAATAATAAAACAGACGGCCAGTAGCCAATAACGCTTCAAGCTGCTTTTGAACCATTCCTTCATATGCGTAGGTATAATCAATAAGACAGGAATGTTTGTTTCCTTCTATGTAGTATACGTTAGTCGCCCGCTGACGTTACCCACGACTTTAACTAAAAAACAGCCTGGAAAAGGGCTGTTTTTTCACATTCTGCAGTATTTCCTATTTAACAAAGAAACTGACGATTATACCAACCGCAATGGCTGACCCACCCAACAAAATCATACGAACGGTATTGCGCCGGACATTTGTCCGCGATAAGCGACTACTAATAATGCCCAGCAGGGCGAGGGCCAGAAGGGAACAACTGATTGAGATGGACAGGCCGGTAATTCCCTCCCAAAAGAAATATGGCAGAAGGGGAATTAAGCCGGCAACAATATATGAGCCAAGCATGATGAAGGCGGCATCCATCGAGATGCGTCGTTCGCCATGATTCTCATCATGAGTGATTGCCTCCGACAAATAACTGCCAATGCCCATAGAAAACGCCTCAACGAAAATAAGTACGACTCCAGTCAAGACAAGTGTCGGACGGGCAACGCCGGCAATTGCCACGCCAGAAAGTAATCCGACAGTCGAAACCAGACTGTCCTCGGCGCCAAAGACAAAGTTACGGATAAATGTCTGATCCTCGGCCGAAACAGATGAAGTAATTTTTTTCATATCGCGTTGTTGTGACGAAACAGGTATGTCTTTATAATAGCAGTCGAATGGACTTCGTCACAAGATGTCTATGTCGTGCGACTCGATACAACATCAGCTCCGACTGCTTGAGAAATTGAGGAATAGCCGTCCCGGCGGAGAAGTCGAACCAAGCCGCGATTAATCTGCGGAACAAGCTGCGGACCTTCATAAATTAGGCCGGTAATGAGCTGGAGCAATGACGCGCCGGAGCGAATCTTGCGATAGGCATCTTCCGCACTGAAAATTCCGCCACAGCCGACGAGAACGAACTCCTGGCCGCAGCGTTCATATATATACCGTATCAGTTCATCGGAGTGCTTCTGCACTGGCAATCCACTTAGAGAGCCCACGGCTGGCACATTTTGATCAGCCAACGTATCCGGCCGACCCTTAAGAAGGTTGGTACAGATAAACCCGGCAATATGATAGCGGCGGGCCGTTTCAATTATTAGATTAATCTGTGCCGGCGGCAAGGCCGCTGGTAATTTTAAAAAGATAGGCCGAGCGCAGCGCAGGGCCAGTCTGGCGAAGGTGATGGCTGCGAGTAAATCATCAAGCGGCTGGGCTTCTAGAAACGATTCTCCACCAAACGCATTTGGGCAGCTGATATTAAGCGTGAAGTAACTGCCTAGTGCGCAGCGCGCAAAAGCGGCATAGGCCTTAACGAAGTCATCAATTCCCGCCTTTAACTCAACTGTTTCGGGACAATTAGTTCGAGCCAAGCTGATGCCTAGCGGAATAGCGCAGGGGCGTTCAGCTAAGCGGGCAGCGATAACCCGGGCGCCAGAATTTTTTAAGCCGATATTTACGAGAATGCTCTTAGATTTAGGCAGGCGCCAGAGCCAGCGTCCCGGATTCCCGACACAGGGTTCACCGGTGACCGAGCCTAATTCCATGAACCCGAAGCCCATTTCCGGAAGTAGTCGACTCAACCGCGCATCCTTGTCGAAACCTGCCGCCAAACCGACTGGGTTTTCAAAGCGTATGCCAGCCACGGTTTGCCGCAAAGAAACATTGGAATAACTAAAAACCAGCGAGGCCATTCGCCGCGCCACGGCCCTCTCTCCCAAACGCTCGCCTAAGGAAAGAGCCGCTGCATGAACGCGCTCCGGATCGACGCGAAAGAGAATCGGCTTGAGGAGCCGTCGATAACCAAGGCTCAGAACTGAGTCACGCAGGGTTTTCCAAGAATCCATATATTGTTGATAAACATCTTTTGCACCACAACATGTTGTGCATATCTTCCAGAAAGACGGATTTTACTGGAGATAATACCATCTCGACGCGGACCAGTCGGCTTGGTATAATAGTTTCATTGTTTCGATATTAATAAACTATCATAAAACGTTATGTCTGTCACGTCCGTGCGTTCCGGCTGGTTCAAGCTAATCGTGGGCTGGGCCCTATCCTTTGCCCTGCGCGCCATACCATTTCGACCACCGAACCTCGAACCAATCCTCGCCGTGCAGATGCCTTTTACTCGCCGCTTCGGCGTCGTGGTTGGGTTTGCCTTTGCCTTCGTTAATATAGTGCTTTTTGATGCCGTCACGGGCAAACTCGGACAATGGACCTTTATCACGGCTGCTTGCTACGGCTTGCTTGCCATTTTTTCCGCCTGGTATTTCCGCCATCGTGCCGGGACCGCTCTGCAATACGCCGTCCATGCCGTGTATGCAACCCTGCTGTACGACGCCGTTACCAGCCTGAGCATCGGCCCGCTCTTTTTTGGTCAGAGCCTCAGCGAAGCCTTCTTTGGACAGATTCCTTTTACGGTTTATCACCTCATCGGTAATATCGCCCTGGGAGCAATCGTCAGTCCGGTTATTTTCCGTTGGGTAGCTGCCAATCCTCGTTTTGAAACAGGCGCTCTCCGCCAGCTCATTTTTCGCACTAAAGCACCCCTATGACAAAATACCCCGCAAGCGTTCCAACCCGTCTGCGCAAACGTGACGGCCGTATTGTTCCCTTTGACGCTGGACGAATTGAACAGGCTGTCACCAAAGCCTTTAATGCCGTAAAAGAAACTGCTGACGGCTTTCCGCTCAAAGTCGCCCGACAGGTCGAACGTGATTTAGCTCATTTGCTAAAAGTATCACATAACAAAGACTTCCTACCCACGGTCGAACTTATCCAGGATATAGTCGAGGAGGCCCTCATGGACCAGGGTTTTCATAAAGTCGCTAAGGCCTATATCATCTACCGACAGGAAAGACAGGAAGCGAGACGACAAGGCGGCTCTGTCCCCGAACATGTGCGCCGGTTATCCGAAGAAAGTAAAACGTATTTCCGCAATCCGCTTGCCGAATTTGTCTACTACCGGACATATGCCCGTTGGATTGACGCCGAACGCCGACGCGAGACCTGGATCGAGACAGTCGACCGCTACATAAACTTTATGCGGGAGCGCCTTGGTAAAAAGCTGCGTCCGAGCGAATATGCCGAGCTGCGCCAGGCGATCCTTAAGCAAGAAGTTATGCCTTCGATGCGCCTTCTCCAGTTTGCTGGCAGCGCCGCCAATGCCAGCAATGTGTGTGCCTATAACTGCTCCTACGTCGCTCCGGAAAATTTCCGCGACATTGCCGAAATTATGTATATCTCGATGTGCGGCACGGGTGTAGGATGGTCAGTCGAAAGTCAGAATGTCCAGCGCTTTCCCCAAATTGAAGCGCAAGACGGGAACACACTTCCTCTTCACGTCATCGCTGACAGCAAAGAAGGCTGGGCCGATGCTCTCGTACTCGGCATGAAGACCTGGGCCGCCGGGCATGATATCGATTTTGATTTCTCACAGCTGCGTCCGGCCGGCGCCCGCCTGAAAACGATGGGCGGCAAAAGCTCCGGCCCTGAACCGCTCCGCCGCCTGCTCGAATTTACCCGCCGCAAAATGCTTAGCCGACAAGGCAAGCGACTGCGCAACATCGACCTGCACGATATTATCTGCACAATCGGCGATTGCGTCGTGGCGGGCGGCGTTCGTCGCAGCGCTATGATTTCACTTTCCGATCTTGACGACCAGGACATTCGCGACGCAAAAAAGGGTCAGTTTTATCTGACCGATCCGCAGCGATCATTAGCAAATAACTCTGCCGTCTATGGCCGAAAGCCAACCAGTGAAGAATTCTTGGAAGAGTGGATGGCGCTTGCAAAATCAGGATCAGGCGAACGTGGAATTTTTAATCGCGGCTCGCTTGCACATAGCCTTCCGGAACGTCGCCTGAAACTTTTGCGCCGCAAAAAAGGCATGTTTGATGCCTCCGGCCAAACGATTATTGGCCTCATCGGAACTAATCCCTGCGGTGAAATAATCTTGCAATCTAAACAGTTCTGTAATCTGTCTGAGGTTGTCGCCCGGTCAAACGATACCCGCGCCACCCTCCTCCACAAGGCAAAATTAGCCGCCCTGCTAGGTGCGTACCAGTCCACCCTGACTGACTTCCCCTACCTTTCCAAAGAATGGAAAGAGAACTGCGAGGCGGAACGCCTGCTCGGCGTTTCCGTTACCGGCCAATGGGATTGCCCGCTCGTCCGTCAGCCTGCCATCTTAGCCGCATTAAAAAAAGCCGCGCTTCAGGCCAGCGCGCTCTATGCCAAACGCTTCGGCATCAGCGCTTCAACCTGCGTCACCTGCGTTAAGCCTTCCGGCACCGTCTCCCAGCTGGTCGATTGCGCTTCGGGCATGCATCCGCGACATGCGCCGTATTATATCCGCCGCATTCGCATCTCAGCGACCGACGCGCTCTATAAGATGCTGCGCGACCAGGGCGTCCCCACTCTTCCGGAAGTCGGCCAGTCAGCCGACAGCGCTACCACCTTCGTCTTTGAATTCCCGGTAAAATCGCCCGAGGGTTCAATCTATAAAAATAAGCTGTCCGCTCTCGAACTTCTCGCATACTGGAAAGAAGTTAAACTGTCATATACCGAACATAACCCGTCCGTTACGGTCTCCGTTGGAGAAGACGAATGGATTAGCGTCGCCAACTGGGTCTATGAAAACTGGGACATCGTCGGGGGCTTGTCATTCCTGCCTCGCTCCAACCATGTCTATCAGCTCGCCCCGTATGAAGAAATAAACGCTACCCGTTACCAGGCGCTCAAGAAGAACTTTGAGAATATCGACTTCGCCAAAATCGTCAGTTATGAAGCCGAGGATGAGACGGAAATGAAACGCGAGTTAGCCTGCATGGGCGGCAGCTGCGAACTGTAATATGCCAGCCCCATTCTATACTGGCCGAGGTGATGACGGCCGTTCCTGTTTGTTTGGCAGCGGCGTGCGTGTTCCGAAACAGGACCCTATCTTTGAATTGCTAGGCACTCTCGACGAATTAAATACCTGGCTTGGACTGTGCCGGGCGGAAGCAAAAATTCCCGGCCAATCAGACGAACAGACAAAACGTATCGCCGCGCCCCTGGAACAAGCCCAGCACGCCCTCTTCACGCTTCAGGCACAAGTGGCCGGCGCCGCCAAGCACATCAGCCTTGACCACATCGAAACGCAAGAAAAAACTATAGAGCTGCTTAGCGAAAATCTGCCGCTGCCCGATGGCTTCTATTTGTCCGGCGGCTGCCGACTGAGCGCCCAGCTCGACATTGCCCGCACGGTCGCCCGCCGCGCCGAACGCCTGCTATGGAACATTGCCGACACGCGCGTTATCCCCGGATTAGCGCCGGCCGCTGCGTACCTGAACCGGCTCTCCAGTCTTTTATATGTCCTCGTCCGGCACGCCAATCAGTCCCATGGCATCGTCGAAACTCCGCCACAGTATAGTTGATTTTTCGTCTTGCCGGGTATACTATAGCCGTATGCCTAAATTAACCGCCGTCCTGCCAAAAATCGCCTTCGAGCAGAACGCCAAATTATATAAAATCCTGGCTAATGAAAAACGGCTTGAGATTTTGAATAACATTAAGCACCGCGAGCTTTCCGTCGAGCAGCTGCTGAAGATTACCCAACTACCCAAAGCTAATCTTTCTCAGCATCTGGCCCTGCTTCGGCACAGCCGCCTCGTTCGGGCCCGCAAACAAGGCTTAAATGTCTACTATACAATCATTAACCCAGACATTATCGAACCCTGCGTCATCCTCCATAAACTCTGGCGAAATAAAAAGATTACCTAAATTCAGGCTACTCAAGAAAAATAACCCAAACGGGTTATTTTTTTATAGCGGTGATATACTATAGTTATTACTCATACATGATATATATGTCACTCTCTTACCGATCATTGACCGGACTCGCTGTCCCAGCCGTGCTGCTTACCCTGTTGTTTGGAACTATGTATGGCTGCGGCCATTATATCCTTCGACAATCAGCCGATGACCCGCAAATCCAACTGTCCGAAGACGCCGCTCAGAAACTAGAAATTTCGGCTGAAGCAGCTCAGCCGCTTACTAACGGAAGTATCGATGTTGCGACAAGCCTGGCTCCATATGTCGTTTTATATTCAACTGATGGCCAGCCAATCAGCGGCAATGGCTATCTTGATTCCATGTTGCCAGCTCTGCCACTCGGCGTCCTGACGACCGCCGGCGAGAAGGGTCAGAACCGCATTACCTGGCAACCGCGCCCCGGCCTGCGTCAGGCACTAGTAATTACGAAGGCGGGCGCCAAAGGCTTTGCCGTCTCCGGACGCTCACTGCGTGAAACTGAGAACCGCATCAGTCAATTATCAAGCTTCATTGTCTTTGGCTGGATTGTTTCACTTCTTCTACTCGCGGGCGGACTGTGGTCAAAAAAGACAGAGCTACGGCGCTAGTCCCGGTATGGCAACTTCTCTGGTTCTCTCGCTTCTTCTCTTTGTTTTTCTTTTAGGCGTTATCTCGTTATCAATTTCGCTCAAGCCATTCTCTTTCCAAGCTAAGCCCATCAAGCTCTCGCCCTCTTTATTTTATGGCCTCGTCCTGAGCATAAGCGCCCTTTTTGCCGCTGCCTCCTTTATCATAGTGAACTTCGGCACCGCGCCCTGGCTGCAGATTTTGTACTACCTGCTTTTTCTCAGTGGAATCTTTCTTAATGCCATTGTGCTTTCCGACAAACCTATTGTGCGCCGTCTGCTTCTCGTCGGCGGCCTAGGTATCTGCCTGCTATTCTTCGCCACCACTAGTCCATGGAGCCAGAATCTGCTGATGGCTATCAGTCTGCTCTGGGTTGGACCGTCACTCGTTCAGCGCCTAAAAATCTCCACGCCATACCTTTTAGTATCCATTGGCCTCGGAGCGCTGGCTGACATATATTCTGTCTGGCTCTCGCGAGTCACGCCCGCGTTTGATGATTCCGCTCTTTTTCTTAACGGCATTATCAGTGTTGGCGATTATTCAATAGGGCTTGGCGATTTTGCCTTCGCCTCCTTGGCCGTCGCCCTGCTTGTCCGAGAAAGAAAAGTTGGCGCGGCCTGGCTAGCCGCTGTCCTGATCGCTTTTGTCCGCTTTGGACTAAGAATTATTTTCCCATGGCTCGGCGACATTCCGTATGTGGCCGTTATCGCCGCTCTGTTCTTGGTATTGTATATATATTCGCCCCTCCCTTCTGGCCGGTCTTAATACTCGTCATGGTATACTAACGTCATGAAACGGCATTGGAAAATAGCCGCTTGGCTCATAAGCTTCCTAGTCATCGCTGCCATATTAGTGCTGGCATCGGGTTTTTTTGCCGTTCGCTTTGGCTGGACTAAAGTTGAAGGTGAAAGCGACCCTAACTCCGCTCTCTATAATGCCGAAGCGGCTGCTGTACCCGATACCGCTCCTGAGGTAGCCATGCCATCCCTCCCGCGCAATACCTCCATCTACGGCGAGAATGAAGGGGCGGCCTGGTGTAAAATAGCCTTAGCCGCCGATCTTAGTCCCTATAACGCCTCATCTATTTTACGCGCCTTCCGGACGACGCGTTCCGAAACCCTCTTGCGACGAATGTTATTAGCTCTCAGCTTTCGCAGCGGCAATCAGTCTGCCTTTTTAAAAAAACTTGCTGACTGCGAAAAACCCGGAGCCGTCGCGCCCAGCCTGGCCGCCCTCAGTGAACGGCTTGCCTCGCCGCAAGGAGCCAATCTGTATTCCTGGCAAAATTATGAACCCTGGAGCATCATCCGCCGCGGCCTCCTTAAGGACAAACCCGCTATCGAACGAGCCGCGGCAGCCGCCGGCGTGCAACCTAGACTGCTTGTCTCAGTCGTTATCGTGGAACAACTGCGCCTCTACTACACGCAGCGCGAATTATTTGAAAAGATTTTCAAGCCGCTGGAAATACTCGCCAACGCCAATAAAATGGCCTGGGGCGTAATGTCGATAAAAGAGAAGATGGCCATGGAAACGGAGAGTCATCTGCATGACAGCCGTTCTCCTTATTATTTAGGGAATAAGGCTTCAGGTCTGCTTGATTTTCCGGCCGGCAGCGATAAAAGCCGGGAACGCTATCATCGCCTGACGGACGAACGTGATCATTATTATTCATATCTCTACGGCGCGCTCATACTACGGCAGTTTGAATCGCAATGGGAAAAGGCCGGCTACTCGATTAGCTATCGGCCGGAAGTTGTCGCGACGCTCTTTAACATCGGCTTCAACAATTCACATCCCAAAAAGGATCCGGCCGTCGGCGGATCAACCATCCATATTAACGGCGAAAAATATTTTTTCGGATCGCTCGCCTATGAATTCTATTATTCAGGGGACTTAATCGAAGAATTTCCTTTTAAGTAAAAAAAATCCCTCGCCACATATGCAGCGAGGTTTATTATGTAAAAATTCTAACCAGCCTTGGTGACCGGCACAGACAGAAAGTTCATTCCATCCTCATCGTCACTAACATTTGTGACAGTAGATAGATTGTCAATCCATTCAAATATTTCATTCTCTGCCACTTCCCATTCATTCGCCTTTTCACGGACCTTATTTAGCATCTCGGGAAACATACCCACTTTAACCGCTTTATCAGCCGCACGAACAAAGCCATACTGAACAAGCTTATCAAACCTTTCGTATTCCATGCCATATTTTCTAAAACACTGCCATAACTTGCGCAATGAGTCAGGGTTGGCATTGCCAATCATTTCCTGAGAAACAAAATAAGCAGCAATATCCTCGATTCCAACAGGCTGTCTCGCCAGATCGGTTATTGTCTCAAGGATTGGCAGCGTAAGCCCTGTTAGAAAGAGTCCGCGAAAGACCGGGTGCTTATAATGTAGAAGCTGTCCCTCAAAAAGAATACTATCGTTTCTCTTACCAGGTACTTGGTTATTGTGTACAACTTCGTGTTTTACGGTGTCTTTTTCTTGCATTATTATAATTTTTTTAAATGTTCTTGTATCTCCCTGCAAAATAACACATAATTAACAAAAAGTCAATGATAAGCCCATGCCCCTTCACACAGACTAGGTATCTTTGAGAAACCTCCCACTATTAGCGTCATCGGCAAAGTGCTATTATTAAGGGACTATTAATCACATACATTCCTATGTCGCACCTCCTCCATCGCCGTCATCATCTTGCCTGGGCCCTTGTACTCGTTGTCGTTCTTGTACTCGGCAGCATCTACCATTATTCCGTTACCGCCCGTCTTGAGAAACGCATTGCCGCCCTGGAAAACACTACGCCTTCCGTCTCAACTCCATCCCCAGAAAAGACGCCGGCAACGCAGCCGGAGGCGCCGGTTGCTTCCGCTGACGACAACTACACAAACACTAATTTCGGCTACAGCCTGACATATCCGGCAAGCCTTCAGCTAAAAGCCTATAATCCGGAGAATGCCACTATTGGCCTGATTAGCGGCAGCGGTGATACGGAAACCGTTGACGGTAAAGTTGCCCTGCGTGCCATGAGTGCCGCCAATGCCACTGAAAAGAAAATGGGGATGGATGACTTTATTTTTCAGAAAGTGAAACTGTTGTGCGATGCCGATGGCGGCGGCGTATCAGTCAGCTGTCCAAAAAAACTCTCCAGCAAACCATTGGCGCTCACGTCCAGTCTCTCCGCATACACTCTCACTCTTCAGAAAGAAGAGAAGGCGATTGGTCCGGAAGCTTTTAATACAAAGAGCGAAGCCGTCTTCTTTGTCGTCGATCTCAGCACCGCCAACCAACGCGCCATTCTAGTGATCCACCCGATTGGCGACGGAACGGTCGAACAGTCTCGCAGCGTCGCCCTGACCGTCAAGCGCTAACATCCCTCTTCGGCTATGACTGCCGCCAAACTTTCTCAAGAAGTTAAACACTTATCCAATAAAACGCGCGCCGCCAACTGCGCGCGCTATTTCAAGACCGGGCCAGGCCAATACGGTGAAGGTGATATCTTTGCTGGCCTGACCGTGCCGATGTGCCGGGAAATCGCTAAAGATTTTCTTTCATTGCCGCTGACCGAGATTAAAAAACTTCTAGACTCACAAATTCATGAGGAGCGCCTAATCGCCCTCCTCATTCTCGTCGCCCGCTTCAAAAAAGCGGCGCCAGCAGAACAGAAACAAATTTTCAATTTTTACTTAAAGCAAACGGCGCGTATTAACAACTGGGATCTCGTCGATTTATCAGCTCATAAAATCGTCGGCGAATATCTCTATCTTTCCGGCCAACCGCTTACGTTACTCGACAAACTGGTTCTCTCTAAGAATCTCTGGGAACGGCGTATCGCCGTTCTCGCCACCTTCGCCTTCATTAATCACGGCGATGGCCGACCGGCCCTGCGCCTGGCTAAAGCATTATTGAACGATACACACGATCTCATGCACAAGGCGGTCGGCTGGATGCTGCGTGAGCTCGGCAAACGGGTTTCCGAAAAAGACCTGCTTGGCTTTCTGGATATGTACGCCGCCACGATGCCTCGAAC
>CAYVHQ010000005.1:0-15487 GCA_964451345.1 uncultured Gammaproteobacteria bacterium
AGCAGGCGGCCGGTTTCTTCCTGGGCGTTGGCATGCAGCGGCTGAAGCAGAGATAGGCTTAAACCGACAATGAGAAGAAGAATAGAAATTTTACGCATGGTTCTGTTTCAAAAAAAATAAAGCGTCAGGCGTTTGACGGCTAAGCTTCATAACAATATAATTATACCACAGTCTGCAGCCGGTCTGGATTAGGCTAAACTTAGGCAATTTAAGAAAAGCCTCAGCCGTCGCGCCGACCCGGCCCGCCTTGACTAATCCGGTCGGTCTGATACTATCAGCAGGTAAGCGCGAGAATTTTCCCGCGCCAAAGTAGCTCAGTTGGCAGAGCGGTGCACTCGTAACGCACAGGTCAGGGGTTCGATCCCCCTCTTTGGCTCACTCTTCGAACCTTAAAAGGAGGACTCATGGCAAAACTCCCCAAACTGCGCGTCCATCTTGTTTTTAGCGTCCGACACACCGACAACGTGCCGTTCGGCTATATCCAATTTAAGAATAAAACAGTCAGCCCATTTTTTTATAGCCGAGAAAGAGGAAAAGCGCTTCTCTTGAAAGCGATGAGCGCTGATCAATTAACACAATTTGAAGGGGCTAAACTCGCCCATCTTCTTACCCGCTTTCGTTCCCTTCATCGGCTTCCAAGTACTGAAACAATCGATGACGGCTTGACCGATCATTGAAAATCCGAAAGATATTTCGGATTTTTTTATTGCATTATTTGGCATCGATCCTTTGTTGACAAAATCAAAGAAAATTGATATGGTTTATTATTCCTTTGAAAACAAAATAAAAAAAATCATGGCACAAGATCACATTACGGAAGAAGAAAAAGAAGAAAACTTCCGCATAGAGCTTTTAGCAATGTCTAAGAAGCCCAGAACCAGCGATACGCCAAGATGCGACTGGGAAGCGTTGCTCTTATATGGAATAGCAGCCTATCTCATTCCTGTCACGTATCTAAATTATAAGCATATTTTTGACGCCTCAAATATCCCCGGCGAAGCAGAGCTTTTCATTAGAACTGGTTATCGCGTCGACGAAGATGAAATCTGTTTTCTGCCTGATAGTAGAAATGTCCCTACCGAACATTCGTTTGATGAAATAATAATAAAAAGAGCCTGGGAGATTCTGGACAGCCGCTATTACTTCATACGAACAACCAACAAGAGTCACATTTTAGAAGGTAAAGAAGATGAGATGAGCTCTCCCGCCGAATTGCTGGCAGATATAATCGGTGGCGATTTCTATGGCACCATTAGAGATAGTCAGGTTCTTAACATTAAGAAGTTAGACGACAGAGAAATAAAAGAAATACAGGAGCTCGGCAGTAAACTAGGCAATGCCGTAAAGGGCATTTCCCAAAGCAAAGTTAACCTCGAAGATTATGAGGTTCTACTTATGCCGATTGATGAATTCTATAAGCTTCCCGAAGCAACGAAACGTCTGCGAAGCACTCTGGGCGGAGCCGACTTCCAATGCCTCGGCCATCTTGTACAAAAAGATGAACACTACTTTCATAACATGCGAAACTTCGGCCCTACCTGCTCCCTTTCTCTAGAAAACACTTTGAAGAAAGTGAGTGAAAAAACAAGTATCAAAATCGGAGTCGGAATGCAGTTGCCGGAAGAAGTAAAGAATATGATTAATGAGAAATATCCCAGCGATCGTTAATAAACGAACGCAAAAGCCGCTGAATCAATCAGCGGCTTTTTATATCCTTTTCATTCTTCTTTTCCTTTAAGGATTATCTTGAGGCTTAAAAAAATAATCTGCCCATTTCCGCGCATTAACTACAGCCTGCGGCACGGCCGCCTGCGTCGGCTCTGGTGGCGGATCAAAGAATGGCGATGCCGGAGTAGTGGCGGGCATTTCACCAGGCCGGCCCTCTACCACAACCACCGTTTCGCCTGGTTTCTGGTAATTGAGTTTAGTACGTGCCTCCTTTTCAACAAACTGATCAGACTGCATGTATTCGATAACGCTCTTGAGATTGCTGTTCTTATGCTCAAGCGCTGAAGCCTGTTCCTCGAGGCCTTTAATCTCCCGCTCAATCGAACGCTTCTGACGAAAACTCTTTGTCAGCGGAAACGCCAAAAGCGCCAGCAAACCAACAAGGAGCAGCGTAAAGAAAAACTGGCGAGTAAATAACGAACGAAGGAAGGACATAATGTGATAATCCTTTTACTGTCTGGCTCCACCAGGGCCCGACGCAAGTATTGGCCGTATTCCAGTGAGGTTTTGCACTGCCTAAGCCGTACAAAACGCGCGACGTCCGAAATGCCAGACGAATCCGGCGAGACGAACGAGACCGCGTATTTACCCCCTAGCGTTCATCGGCCAGCGCCAAGGCGCAGGCGGAAAGAACATGCCAAATTTTGAAGTCTTGAGCCAAAACTTGCGCGGGATATATGGAACCGGACAGAAAAAGGAACAAGATTACCCTATTGTATCATGAAACTGCCTAAAGAAAAAGTCGCGCAGGTTAGCAAAAAAACCGCCCGGCACTTGCCGAACGGTTTTATGTTTGAATCAGTTGCTTATTCCTTGGCTCCGTCAAGATTAATATCGTAAAGGATCTGCTCCTGAACGAGTTTATAGGAAAGGATCTCCGCCTCGCTGAACCAAATCTGAATCTCGCGCAGCGCTTCTTCTGGAGCGTCTGAGCAATGGATCAGATTACGGACGGCGCGCTGGTCGATACCGGCTAGCGAATAAGAATCGAGGGTCAAGTCACCGCGGATCGTACCGACATCGGAGGTAGCCGGTTCGGTGGAGCCGACGAGCTTCTTAACGACAGCAACCGACTGATTGCCTTCAACAACAAGGCAGACGACCGGTCCAGAGGTCATGAAACGGACGAGCTGGCCGATGATGTCGCGGCCGTATTCGATCGCTTCCTTGTTCGGGGTCATACCGCGCTTCTGCATATCTTCAACGATGCCCGTCCCCTTCTTTAGGAACCAAGCTTCATCCTTGTTGTAATGCGTCCAGCACTGCTGCTCGGTCGCATTGACCAACTTCAGAGCAACAATTTTCAGGCCGGTGCGTTCCAGGCGGGAGATGATCTCACCAATAAGCGAACGCTGCACGCCGTCCGGCTTGACGATGATGAACGATTTTTCAAATTTCGGGTGTTCTAGTTCCATAAAAATAGGTTTAATGATAAGGGCACGGGGCCATTTAGTACGGCTACTATATCATAATGCGGTGATTTTGCAAGACGGGCCAAAAATAAAAAGCTTCGGATCTTATTCCGAAGCTTCGTTTCATTGAGAAATGATTCCTAATTATAATTAGCTACGTGGCCGTGCATGGCTATGTCAGGCTAGTGCACAAGCTTTTTCTTTTGAAAAGAATTTTTGAATATTTTCATCTAATACATAAATCATTGCAAAGATGGGAGTTATTTCATTCGACATAGTTTTTGTATAGCCAAAATTGACCGTATGTTCAATGAAATTATAAATTCCGCAGTGATAATGACTATACACTACCGGTGAAAATGCATAACTATTGCTGAGAGTCTGTACACTTTCTTTAGAATCAAGGGCTACGATATTCGTACTCAGAGCGCCGTTAGACGGACCACGCAGATCCAAACGACCATCAAGGCTACTTCGTATTGCTGACTCGAAGAACGGAATTAATCCCTGAGCCCCGGAGAATACTACATCAGGAGCCGATTTTATGTACTCAATATTTTGCGAACATTTATCCGTAGTTAATGGCACAAAGAGCGCCCAATAGACGTGGTCGGCTCGTAATGAATTATGATGATTAAAACATAGCTCATCATTTATCCGAGGACCAAACTTTATAGTACTCCCCATTTCTGCGCCCAATGCAAGTTTTCTTCTAAAGTCAGAAATTGCTTGTTCGGGCTGGAAGGCAGAGGGAACAGTAACGCGATGACAGAATGCCTTTTCTCCAAAAGTTTCAATGGATAATACATTGACCTCTTGTTGATTCATTTAAATATCCTCATTTTAAAGTAGTTCTGGGAATAGCCCAGCTATAAAATATTTTATAGTATAAGTACTACATCATAATTAAGCTAAAAAGTCAATGGTTACCTACTGTAGAATATAAAAGTTCTTTCCATCACTCCTCACATGCACCGTCCCCTCTTGATCCGTCCGCCGTACCGGAATGCCGAAGCGTTCATATCGTTTCAGGATGCGCGGCGACGGATGACCATAGCTATTGCCGACGCCCGAACTGATGATGGCCAGCTGCGGCTTAACCGCTTTCAAGAATTCCTCACCCGAGCTCGTTTCCGAACCGTGATGCCCGGCCTTGAGAATATCGGCCGTTAAGTCATCGCCCGAAGCCAGGAGCTGTTTTTCAATTGCCGTTTCCGCGTCTCCAGTTAAAAGAATATCAGTTTCGCCATACGTCGCTTTCATGACGATCGAACTGTCATTCAGATTAGAAAGCCGCTTGCCTTTCACGCTCTTCAGCGGAAACAGAATATGCAGCTTTACCTCGCCTAAGGCCAGCTCTTCCGAGCGTTCGACGACATGCAAAGGAATCCCGCGCGCCTTAATCGTTTCCAAAAAGTGCTTATAACTCGGACTGCCGGCATCTGGTCCGCTCACCATAACAGCGCCGATCTCGTACCGCTCGATAACGGCATTTAAGCCGGCGAGATGATCCTCGTGCGGATGGGTCAGGACGATAAGATCGATGCGCCGTTCCCAAAAGGGCAGTTCCTCGCCCAGCCGGCGCAGCACTTTCTTATCCGGTCCCCCATCAACAAGCATAACTTGTCCGCCCGGCGCCTCGATAAGGACGGCATCGCCCTGCCCGACATCAAGCACGCTCAGTTCGAACTGGGGCTGCTCCGGATATGAGCGCCAAAAAACCGCCAGGGAGGCGGTTAAGGCAATAAGTAGAACGGTGGCGCTAAGCGCCAGCCATAGTTTTCTCCGCTGGTTCATGGCAAACCTTAGGCGGAGGGATGATTACTTAAAGAGGGATCGAACGGCGAACTAGGCGGCGTGCTTAGCCAGACTTTCCATGAGGGTTTCTTTTTCCTGGACGCCGGTAAAGCGCTCGGCCGGCTGACCGTTGCGGAAGATCAGAAGGGTTGGAATAGACATAATGCCGTACTGGCGGGCGATATCCATCGCATTTTCCGTATTCAGCTTGCCGACGACGGCCTTATCAGCCAATGTTTCGGAAATCTCATCAACGATCGGCGCCTGAATCTGACATGGGCCGCACCAACTGGCGTAAAAGTCGACCAAAACCGGCTTAGCATTCGACGCGTCGATGACGCTGGCGGCGAAATTGTCCTGAGTAAATTCTTGGGTCATAAAATGGAGGCTAATTTTTTAGAGCCTTTTGATTATAGCATTTCCGCCGGCGCGCGCCAAGGCAGCAATATTCTTTTAATATTAGGGACGCCCCAAAAACTTCCGGCTGCGCAGGTCGCGATGGTACGTAATAGCGAAGCGATGCGCCTCGTCGCGGACGCGCTTGATGAGATGCAGGGCCGGCGAGGCCAGCGGCAACTCAAGCGGCTTGCTCTCGCCCGGAAAATACAATTTATCCGGCGCCTTAGCACTGCGCAGGCCTTCGCCCTTACTGATGCCAAGCAGCGGAATCTCAAGCTTGAGTTTCTTCAGGAGCTTCACGCCCATGTTTACTTGCGCCTTGCCCCCGTCGATGACGATGAGATCAGGCAAGGGCCAGTCATTGCCGAAACGCCGTTCCAGCATTTCCAAAAGCATCCAGACATCACCTTTCTTACGGTCTGTAATCTCTTTTTCCAGGCGAATCTTGAACTTGCGGTACTGGTTTTTGTCTGGTTCGCCGTCGCGGAAGACGACGAGCGACCCGACCGCCTCGCGTCCGAAGTTATTAGAAATGTCATAGCCCTCAATGCGATCCGGCGCCTTAGGCCAGCCCATGACCTTAGCCAGCTCGACGGTATCGCTCGCATATTTTTCTGAAACGCTGAGGACCTTAGTATTTTCCAATACCTGCTCCATCTGCACTAAATAATATTCCACCCGAGCCGCCTCTTCGAGCTTCCCGGCTTTTTCGTAGGCTTTTTTCTCGCGTCGCCATTCACGCAACACGCTATCTTTTTTTCCTTCAAAAAATAGTATGAGCGGCTTAATAACTTTGTCCATGTATTCCTGGCGCGTTACTTTCTCGCCGCAGGGTCCAAGACAGCGACCGATCTGATAATAGAAACAGGGCTTCTTCTGAATTTTTTTCATTGAACAATACGGCCAGATCTTGCGCAAGGCTTTAAGCGTCTCCTTGATCGCTAAGCCATTAACGAAAGGACCGAAATAGCGGCCAGACTTACCGATCGTGCGCGTCATAAAGATTCCCGGAATCTCGTCCTCAACGGAGATATGGACATACGCGAAGCGTTTGTCATCGCGCAGGTCGATATTGTAATGCGGCTGGAATTTCTTGACGAGGTTGGCTTCGAGCAAGAGCGCCTCGATTTCGCTGTCGGTCGTGATCCATCTGATTGTCGCGATCTCTTTGACCATCTGCGCCTTGGCCGGCGTATGATTGGCACTCGTCCGCCAGTACGAACAGACGCGGCTGCGCAAATCCACGGCCTTGCCGATATAGATCAGCTCGCCTTTAGCATTGTAATACTGGTATGAGCCGGGTTCCTTGGGAATTTCCAGCTTTTTGACGTCTTCGAGGGTCATGGGGGGATTATAGCCATAATCCGTAAAAATAAAAAGAAGGCTGATGCATAATCGCGCCTTCTGTCGGCTCCGCTGTCATATAAAAAAATTTCAAAAAAGCGGTCTACCTTCCAATAATTCGCCGGAAACCGCTATTAATCCAATAAGAGATCGGATCAATACCGGCGTTAAAATATATTCAATAGCGGGAACAATCGGAGAGAGGTTAACTATTACCGCCTGGTGTTTCTTAAGACACAATACCCTTGGCTCTGTATCCGTTGGTCTGTACGTCCATTTTCCAGAGTTATGTGGTTCATGATATTCTTTATAAAAACCATGGTGCTCTAAAAAATATTCAGTAGTCATAAGCCTGTTATCCCGAGTATATTCGGACAAGCTAGCAAACTGTTCCTTATTAAACTGATAGAGATAAGCTGGTCCCTGGCCTGTCTCAAAAAATATGGATTCAGTGACTACATTGACACCTCCAATAAAATCTCCATTTTCATATTCAGGCAGGATATAATTGCGATTCACGCCATCCTTATAGCAACCATTATCTGTCACGGCGTGCCATAAAGCCATAAAGGCAAACTTGCGACGGAACAGACTTATACCTTCCACTTTTGCTTTTGGTAAAGCCATAAAGCTTTGCTGACGCCGGCTGCTGCCCTGCCACCAACGATATTGCTCCCCTAAAATTTCGTTTAAGGCCTTGATCTCATTTACTTCTATTGTTTTCAAAGTTCATTTTTCATTTATTTACCCCCAACCTAACATAAGGAAATGTATCTGTCAAAACCTCAAGATTCCTAGATCGAAAATCGTTTTAAAAGAGTTTTTCGATAAAGCCGCATAAGAAAGAGCAATGTATATACCATTAATTGCGAGCAATAACACAAGTGATATACTGGTCATAGAGACTCAAACCCTATTCTCATGAATACTATATCTTTTTCCTGGAGCATGCTTAATCCTTGGCTCGCCCTTCTCGTCTTCGTCGCCTATGTCTTGATCGACGGCATGTACGCATACTATACGATCGCCGTCACCAAACGACGCCCCGTTGCCTCAGCCTCCGTCGGCGCGCTCATGCATTTTCTCATCGCCTTCGGCGTGCTTAACTATGTTCAGAATTATCTCTACCTCATTCCCCTCGCGCTCGGTTCCTGGGTCGGGACCTATCTCATCGTATCGTTGGATAAAAAAAGAACCTCCGGCGATGCATAGCATCAGCCTCGGGTTCAAGAAATACTTATCTACATTCCGTAATGCAAATAATATAATAACCGGCTTTAATCGGGTCCTGGAAATTTCCTACGCCAAATCCGATATCGCCGTCGAGATCAAACTCCATCGTCGGATAAGAATACCGTTGGCCGTTTTCCTGACACAGCCTTTCCTTTTCATCAAGAGAAGCAATCTGCTTATACTGCCTTAGTTTTTTGCCTTCCATAAGCTCAAGCCAGGCAAGTCCCTGCGCGCCGACTAATAATATTTTTCTCTTCTTGGCCTTCAGATGTTCCAAAGCCTCCTCTGGCATAGTTGACCCCAGTACCGGTAACAGCTCAAGCTGGTACAGCTTGCCTTTCTCTAGGCGATGACTGACGTTCGCAAAATTTTCCTCAGTGAGAGCGTCATGATAATACTGAAGCTTTCCGCTGTGGCGGCATTTCGCATAGGCATCAAGAATCTGCGGATCCCTGTCTATTGCTATTTTGAAATTGCACACTTTGATAAACTCTCCAAAGCGGCGGTCCGGCAGGCTAACGCCAAGTTCCTGGGCAAAAAATGTGACCAGCTGTATAGCCGCGGCATTATCAGGACTGTCAACAATTTTTTTTATCAGCTCCGGGGTTGCGCCGGCATCATGTAAGGCATGGTAAAACTTGTTCCAATAGGCGAGTTTTAGATCCTCAAGGGACCCTTCTCGTATGATAGGTTTCATGTCTAATTATTTTATTAAAGGGCAATAGCGGATTTTGCCATAAAAACAGCCTAGAGTCAATAGAGATTATCGGCTGGGTTAAAGGATAAAAAAAAGCCCCGCCCTGTTAACGGACGTGGCTTAAAATAAAACGTTATTGACTAGACACTTCCTTAACCATATCCCCTTCGTTGTAAAAGGGATAGGCATAACAAAATATACCGATACCCACTATCATCAAGAAGGTTCCGCTGAACCAGCTGGCTGACAACCAATTATTTCCCGTCATAATCCATAAGACAATGCCAGCGTTAAACGCCAATAGGGAAAGATATGGTGTACGCTGTCTCGCTCCAAAGCCGCCAATATAGCGGTACTGCTCATGGTCATCAGGCGTCGGAGCGAAGATTTCTAGGACTCCATGCCCCTTACAGAAAATAAGACCGAACAGAATAAGGAAAATAACAATGCCTTCTGCCCACAGCGGAACCTGAGCCGAGGCTTCAGAAAAGAAAATATAGCTAACCATCGCAGCAAAAGGCCACAATGTACCTATTGCACAGACGAAAACAAAGACTCCTTCAAGAGCTGATCTTGTTGGAGTGGTGTTGAGATGGACTTTTATTTCCATTGCAAATATTTTAATTTTTTAAAAAACGATTTAAGTACGTATACCCAGCATATTCCCACTCTACTGGGATGTCAATTGCCCGTAATCAGCAGCCCTCCAACGCCCATACATAAAAAAAGCTAACCGTTATAGTTAGCTTGACTGCTCAGCCCTTGAGCAAATATTTGTCGCCGATCGGCTCCCCCACCCGCTCAACGCGCGCTTTCATCTCAGCAATGGCTTCCGCCTTGATGATTAATTCGACGTCCGGGATAATCCGGCCGAAATTGACGAGGGCGACCTGCCACTCATCAATGGTGACAACGGCCTGTTCGCCTGTAGGCAATATGAACGTCGGCTGCTGTTTGCCTCGGCGCTCAAATATACCCGGGTCGAAACCTCTACCCTGTAAAAAATCCGTCTTGTACTTCGCAGATAGGCCGCTGCAATCAATCTTATTATCCGTCCATAGGCGCTGCGGATCAAAAAGATACAAATACGCCTCTGTACAGAATAATGAGTCAATCTCTTCCTGAGGCGAATAAATCTGCACCTTCCCGAGATGATCACCGTAATCAGTGAGCGGCGGACAGTAGCGCAGATGGCGCTTCTGCAGGTTGGAGCGGGATGTTACAGCCATCCAGGCTCCCATCCAGGCATACTCCGGACGCGTCACATACACACCGGCAATGTTCTCGTAATCACGCGGCGATTCGGCACAGGTAGTATGCAAATGGTCAACACGGATGTTCTTGCCATTCGCCCACATCTTATTGCGCCCCAGCTCGCGGTTCAATTCCACGAGACTGGCAATCCGTCTGGTTATCGTTCTCAAAGAGCGTCTCCTTTTATATAATTATTTGGGAAAGCCCTACTGTATCACGCCGCGGCAGCCTCAGTCAACGCCTGCTCGGCCTCGCTGACACTACGGCACTGCCGAACCCGACTTCGCTCTTCGGCCGAGAGTTCTGGCATTTCCTCGGCAGACATAAATATTACGCGCATACCGGCGTCCAGTCCCCCGCGCACATCAGATAAACCATCACCGACCGCGACGCAGTCAACCGGCTCAACGCCCAGCCGCCGAGCCGCTTCCAGGAAAACATCCGGCGCCGGCTTCGGTCGCGGTACTTCGTCAGCTGAAACCCGGATAGAAAAAATATCACTTAAATGGCGTTCTGTGCCGAGGATCGGGGCCTTGGCACAGACCTCATCGACATACCAGTTGGGCGAGGCCGAAGCAATAGCTAAAGGATGGCCATTCTTTTCCAATTCGGCGACGTAGCTGCCCAGCAAATCAAGTTCGGAAAAATCTGATTGCTTGATAAGCAAATCGATATCCCGCCATTTCTCTTTGACCAATGCTTCAATTATTTCATCATCATACGATTTGCCCTGCGCCTCGAGTATCGCTCGCAAAACCGTCCGCGTCGGAATGCCAGCAAATTTTTTAGACAAATCTTCCGGATGCAAATCGACGCCAAGCGCGGCTAAAACGCGGCACTCGGCCGCGGCATGAAACGGCAGTTGCGTATTGACGAGCGTGCCGTCGAGATCAAAGATGAAAGCTGGTTTCATGAAGAGAGAAAAAATTTATCCAAAAATCGTCGTGTGCAACTCCTTGGCAGCCTGGTCGCTCAGGTCCTTATATGAAACGCGGAAGGTATAGCGGATGCCCTGGGACAGCTTGAATTCGTCAATCACGGAAATGTCCCAGAGATTTTTTTTGTCGATTCTAGAGGCAATTTCTGCCTTTTTTTCGGCAATCAGGACCGGCCCGGAAAGCTCCACATTGGCGTCCAGCGAGACGATTTTTCCGGTCAGCTCATACACGGCCGGACGGGCAGGCAACCGCTTCTGGACCAGGCGCAGGGCCTCTACAAAGACTTCAAAGGCATATAGATACTCCGCCCCTTCGACGGGTTTCAAGGCGGCCAGTATTCCTAATTCCATGTCCCGGCATTTGACGCTCCAGACCGCATGCGGATTGGCGATAGCGGGGATGTTCGACGCCTTTTCAAAAGCGACACTGTCGAAACCGAGACTCATCAGCAAGTTCTCGATGACAGCCTGGAATTCGGGCAACGATTTTCTCTCCGTTTTCCAAAGCGCCGCCACTGAATCGTATTCCGCCGGCTTCTTGCTTTCCTGTCCGAAAATTTTGCCAATCTCAAAAATACGAATGTCGCTCACGCCCTTTTTCAAATATAACTCCAGCTGGCCAAGCAGACCGACCAACAGCGACTGGCGCAGCGTCGGATATTCTTCATTAACGGAATTCTGCGTGTCGATCGCCTGCCAAGGCATATAATTGGCGGCCGCATTGGCTTCGCGGCCGACCAATGGCTGTGACAGCACTTCGTCATAACCGAGGGCGCGCAAGCGGTCGCGGAACCAGTCCTTAAGTTTGATCGTTGCCGGCGTCAGGTCGCGCGTCAGCGGCAAGGCTGGCAGCTGATCGGCTGGGATTTTATCGAAACCGACGAGGCGAACGACCTCTTCGGTCAGGTCTTCTGGCAATTCCAGGTCTTCCCGGAAGAGCGGCGGCGTCACTTTAAAATTTTTGCCATGCTTTACGACAACACAGCCCAGGCGCTTAAGAATGTCGATGCCTTTTTTTTCCGAAATAGCGATGCCGGCATACGAGCTCGGCGCGGCGGCGTCAAACAAAATTGGCGCAGCCGCCTTTTCCGGTTTGCCAAAAACGAATGGCTGGCTGACGGCCTTGGCGCCGCTGTTTTTCATAATCATTTCAACAAGCAAGGCAAAGGCATCGTCGAGACCCTGAATAGCGAGACGGCGGCTCAGGCGGATGCCAGCTTCGGTAACTATATTTAAATTCTTGGCATCACGGCGAATGACGGACGGATCATAGACGGCCATTTCGATAATTGCGTGCGTCGTGGTATGGGAAATTTCTGCGGTCGTACCGCCAACAATACCAGCCAAGGCAATCGGCTGCTTTTCATCGCCAATCAGCAATTCCTGGCCACTCAAGTTAATCTGACTGCCATCGAGCGTCGTAAAGACTCCGGGCTTGCGCGTATCACTCCAGCACAGATTGCCACTAAGCTTATCAGCGTCGATGATATGCGACGGGTAGCCCGTCAGAAGCATGACGGCATTAGACAAGTCGACGAGCAGGCTGATACTTTTCATGTCATAGACGCCGAGCCATTCAACTAACCATTTTGGCGATGGACCATTTGTAGCGCCGCTAATCTCAATAGCGCGAATGGCGCGCACCGCCTTGCTCTCAATGTTAATCTTAAGATTTCCTTTTCCGGCCAGAACTTTCTTGATCTTCGGCAGATTCAGCGGTAGGCCGTAATACGCCGCCACTTCGCGCGCCAAGCCAATCAACGATTGGCAGTCCGGGCGGTTCTGGCGGAGCTCAACACTCAAAACCGTATCGGCCTTGCCATTGCGACGACGAGTTTCCGTACCGTCGACCATGTAGCCGATCAAACTCAAAACCTCAGCCACCTGAGATGGCGTAGCTTTAAGCTTGGGAACTAACTCTTTGAGGTGACTATAGGCGAGTTTCATCGTGGTGAGGATTATAGGCAAGATTGCCGCCGAGCAAGGTGCGAATATCAGTAATATTGTATTTGGCCATGACCCAGCGGTCGAGGCCGAGACCGAACGCGAAGCCGCGCCATTTTTTCGGATCAAGTCCGGCCATCGTCATAACTTTGGGATGAATCAGGCCGGCGCCGCCCATTTCAATCCAGCCGACGCCCTTGCAGACGCCGCAGCCCTTGCCTCGGCAGTTGAAGCATTGCATGTCCGGACCAACGCCCGGCTCCACTTCCGGATAGTACTTACTGCGGAAGCGGATAACGACATCGTCACCGTACATATGCTTAAACAGCGCCGTAAAAGTCCCGAAGAGATCTTTGAGGCTGACTTCGGGCATGACGACAACGCCCTGGTAATGGTGGAAGATGAAATGGTTACTCTTGTTAGCTTTTTCATTGCGATAGACGCGCCCCGGGCAAACCACCTTAAACGGCGGCTTCTCTGTCGCGAGCAGGCGCGCTTCAATCGAAGAAGTTTGTGTGCGCAAGAGCGTATGCGGTTCGCGGATATAGATCGTATCCTGCATGTCGCGCGCCGGATGATCGGCCGGAACGTTCAGGCGCTGAAAACAAAACTCGTCGCTTTCAATTTCGCGTTCTTCATAAACGCTATAGCCGAGTCGCTCGAAGAAAACATTCAGTTCGCGGATCGTTTCAGTCAACGGATGGAGATGACCAATCTTCGGCTGGTGGAATGACAAGGTTTCGGCGTCTTTCTTTAAACGTTCCGACAAAGCGGCACCGGACAAGCTAGCCTGCGTATCATCAAACATCGTCTGAGCTTTTTTAGAAATTTCCTGAATGATCGGTCCCTGCCGACGCTTTTCTTCGATGCTTAATTCGCCCAATCCCTTGAGCAGCTTCTTAATCTCCCCTTCCTTGCCTAAGTATTTTTGCCATAACGCCGCAACCGCTTCGGCTGAAGAAGCGGTATTAAGATCGGCCGTAAGGCGGGATAGAAGATCTTCGGACATGCTTTTACTATACGTGCTTATCAG
Organism: uncultured Gammaproteobacteria bacterium; assembly: GCA_964451345.1. GTDB lineage: Bacteria > Patescibacteriota > Patescibacteriia > Patescibacteriales > Patescibacteriaceae > Patescibacterium. Next base: position 13,779 of record CAYVHQ010000005.1, read on the forward strand.
GGAATTTTCAACTGTTGTGCTGTGCAGTGACTCGTCTAGCAACGCCTCCAATGTAAACCGCTACGTTGTAACCAATCACCCTCTGACATTGACAAAAAAGCAAAAAAGGGTTAAATTAGCTCATCACGATGTTTTTTCAAAATAAAAAGGAGAAAGATTGAGCATAGTCATCATAGTGCATGGCGAAAGCAACCGGAGCGAACAGCTCAAAATGGATACCAAGCTCCGCTGCGACAAAGCGTATCAGGTCTGGCTAACCTATAAGAATAATCTGCGTTGCCTCATCTGCAGCGGCGGATTATTTGAACCCGGGCAGAAAGGCATAGCCGTTTCCATTGCCATGAAAAATTATCTGATCACGCTCGGGATACCAGCTGAGTGTATTGTGTGCGAAACTGCATCACGCACGACCATAGAGAATGTCGAGATGACGAGTCCGCTTCTCAGGCCTGGCGAGTTACTGCACGTTGTCACCTCCGATTATCATGTCCCGCGCACGGAAAAATCATGGATACTGCAAGGCGGCCAAAACAAGGGCACCTGTATTATGAACGGAGCCGTAACGCCCGACCTACCCGCTGCCGACCTGCCAGTCGACGAAAAGACGCTGGCGGAAAAGCGCAAAGTGGAAATGATAGGCATGATAGTGGTCTGGCTCTATCGGTTCGGGATACGCTATCCTGATGAATTGATGCGCAGGCGGCGAGAAAACAGCCTCAAACAGATACAATGAAGCAATAAAACAACAAAGAGACCGTAAGGCCTCTTTTTTTATTATCAGATCTATTTTTCAAACTCTAGTTAAAACATAACGATTCAGGAACCCTCCCGCTTCTGGCGAGCTAACGTCAGATAGATATCTAACTCTCGGCGAGTGAGGCCTTCGAGCCATTCTTCTCCATCAACGTCGCTAATCATATCATACACGCCGTTAAGAAAAGACAACTTCGCCTCATACTCTGCTGTCTTGGCATTAAGATTACTTTTTTCCCGCAAAAAAACGATAGCTTCCTTTACATTCTCGAGGAACTGCTCGCTTTCATCTGCATCTGGTTTATTTATTTCCGGGGTTGGTCCTTGCTCAAAAGTCATATAGCATTATTCAATAATATTATTCCACGTACCTGCCTATAATCGCAGATCGCGGTATTTCTGCTTGTCCTTTTCGCTCAACTCATACGTGTATGACAAATAATCATACTGATCGGTCGGGTACTCGACAATTCCTTCTTCGTGCCACAGAACAAACACGGCCAGACCAGCATCAAGCGCCATTCGACTACAGGCCGTACAGCAGGGCTTGCCGGAAAAAGCGATTGCGCCAGAATCGTCGACAGCCGTAAAGTAAAGTGTCGAACCGACGATCTTATCTGGATTACGACGCAAGGCATCCATGATCGCCCGCCACTCGGCGTGAATACAACAGGTCATATCAAAATTCGGCTTGCCGGGGCCAAAGGAATGATTACAGCGGCGATTCGCTTCTTTATCAAGGGCCGGCGCATTATAGCCCTGACCGATAACCACTCCATCCGCCACGATAACCGTACCGCAATGCCTGTTTTGGCAGAGCGACTGTCGAGCTGCTTCCGCAGCCACTTCCAGCCAGCGCATTGCCTCCTCTTTTTTGTCTCCTTCTAGATAAGCCATACAAATCTATTTCAAATTAGACAGCCATTGCCGAATACGGGACTGGTTTTCCTGATCAC
>CAYVHQ010000005.1:15497-23652 GCA_964451345.1 uncultured Gammaproteobacteria bacterium
ACAGTCATTACACCATTCATCCGGGCGCTCCTTACTTTCCCGCTCATATTCATCCAAGCTCAGCCATTTTGCCTCACTCACTTCACCATCAGCAAAATCTAGCTCAGAAATATCGCCCTCATACAAAAAAGCATAGCTCTCATAAAAATGAAGATGGTCCGCCGATGCCCTTTTCCCTTTGTCGATAAGATATAAGTCCGCCCCGTTGATTTCTAACCCCGCCTCTTCGGCAAGTTCCTTCACGGCCACCTCGCGATGTGTTAGGCCGGCCGAGACATGACCACCAAAATAGCTCTGCCATTTTCCCGGATTGCCGCCGACGCGCGTCGATCGCTTGGAGACGATAATTTCTCCCCGGCGATTAACTAGCCAGACATTAGCCACACCATGCCAATGCTGCAAAGGCTTAGCGTGTACCTCAGCACGACTCAAGGGCGCTAATACAGCACCATCTTCATCGTACACCTGTAATAGTTCCGCGCCTGAATCGAACGGCTGATTCATATTCCTAAATTAGAATGGCTAAACCGTTAATTTCCGGAACTCACGCTTACCTTTTTGGATAACAATACCGTCGCTGCCAACTTTTACGTTATATTTAACGTCGCTAACAATTTCGCCAGCCAGCTTGATACCGCCGCCCTCAATAAGCCGACGGGCATCGCCCTTAGAAGCGGCTAACTTCGTTTCAAGCAATATATCAATAATAGAAAGAGTTGAAGCCGAGACTTTTACTTCCATGATCTCGTCCGGCATCTCTTTTTTCTGAACTGTTTTGACGAAGTGCTGCTCGGCCGCGGCGGCCTTTTTAGGACCATGATAAATTGAAGTAATTTCCCGTGCTAGACGCATCTTGAAATCACGCGGATTCAAGCTGGTATTTTCCAGGCGCTTCTTTATTTCCTTAACTTCTTCCCAGGGCAACTTCGTGCAAAGCTCAAAGGCCGAAGAAAGAATACCGTCTGGCCAGGCCATTATCTGCCCATACATATTATCTGACGTTTCGTTGAGTGAAACAATATTACCTTCCGTCTTGCCCATCTTTTTACCCTGAGCATCAACCAGCAGTTTATCGCAGATAACGAATTTTTCCTTGCCTTTAAGTGACTTTAGAAGATCACGGCCGGCCAGCATGTTAAAGGTCTGATCATTGCCGCCGACTTCACCGTCGATATCCATGGCCACGCTGTCGTAGCCCTGCACGAGCGGATAAAGGAATTCATGGAGATAAATCGGTTTTTCTTCCTTGAGACGTTCCTGGAACATGTCGCGAACCAGCATCTGCTGAACGGTAACATGGCTCGCTAAACGAACAAACGCTTCCACGGTCATCTTATCGTACGTTTTACTATTGGTTTGCACCTGAGCCGCATTACGACCACCAAAATCCAGCCACGCCGAGGCTTGCTTTTTATATATGGCTGAATTCGCTTTCACGTCAGCTCGTTCTAATTGCTTGCGAGCTGATTTCTTGTCAGTTGGATCACCAATCATGCCGGTGAAATCGCCAATCATGAAAATAATTTCGTGTCCGAGCGCCTGCAACTGCGATAGCTTAGCTATCTGAATGGCGTTGCCGATATGCAAAGATGCCGCCGAGGCATCGAAACCACAATAGAAACGTAAACGCTTACCGGATCGCAAGGCTTTTTCCAGCGCCTCGCGGCTCGGATAAATCCTTTCCACTCCCCGCTCCAACACTTCCTTGATTTTCGCTTCTTGATTTTCCATAAGATAAATGAGGCCTGTCAAGGCTCAAAAATATGAGCTTTTATATCAGCTACAGTATACATTTTGAAGCCTAAAAAGTCCATTCCGACAGGCCAGCCACAAGTGCCGGAAAAGTCCCTGTGAATAAGTCTATTTTTCGTCTAAGGTGAGCAGATTTTTTTCTGCTTGTCCGCCCATACCATATATAGTATACTCAACATTGCTGCGACACTACATATTGCGGTCGCCTAAATCCCCATCTATGACCCTCCACATCACCAAGCGCGACGGTACCCGTGAACCCTTTGATGCCGACCGGATTAACCGGGCCATCGAACGCGCCTGCTATGGCCTCACCAACCCGACCGCCAAGATCACCCAAATCGCCTCAGAAACGCACCTGACTCTCTACGACGGCATTACCTCAACCGAACTCGACCAGGCCGTCGTCAACACCGCCGTCCAGAATATCCAGGAAGACATCGAGTTCGACCGCGTTGCCGTCCGCCTCCTCCTCAAGATCATGTACAAAAAAATTCTCGGCGATTATGAAACGTCCGATGAAATTCGCGAGTTGCACCGCCTCCATTTCCGCCGCTACATCGAACAGGGCGTCACCAGTAAGAGTCTTGACCCTCGCCTCATCGAGATATTCGATCTCGACGCGCTGGCCAACATCATCGACCCGGAAAAAGACGAGCTTCTTACCTACACCGGTCTCAACACCATGTCTAAGCGCTATCTCCTGCGCGACGCCGATCACAACCTCGTCGAAACGCCGCAGTACTTCTGGATGCGCGTCGCCATGGGCCTGGCTCTGACCGAACAAAACCCGACCGAAATCGCCGCCCGTTTCTATGACAAGATGTCATCCCTCGAATACATTTCCGGAGGATCAACCAACATCGCTGCCGGTACCAGTTTCCCACGCCTCTCAAACTGTTACCTCATGGACATGGAAGACGATATCGAACATATCGGCAAAACCGTTTCTGACATTATGCGCCTTTCTAAGGCCACTGGCGGCATCGGCCTATCCGTCACCAAGCTGCGCGCCACCGGTTCCCTTATTTCCACCAACAACACCTTCTCTTCCGGCCCCGTCCCCTTTCTACACATCATCGACTCGACGATTCGCGCCATCTGCCGCGGCGGCAAGAAAATGGGTGCACTCTGTTTCTATATGGAGAACTGGCATCTCGATATCGGCGAATTCCTCGACCTAAAACAGAATGCCGGCGACGACTACCGCCGCACCCGCACCGCCAATACAGCCGTCTATATCTCCGACGAATTCATGAAGCGCGTCAAAAACCGTGACTGGTGGTATCTCTTTGATCCCAAGGACGCCCCCAAGCTTGTCGAAAGCTACGGAGCCGAGTTCAGCCGCAACTATGCCGAGTACGTCGAGATGGCTGAGCGCGGCGAAATCAAACGCTTTAAGAAAATCCGCGCCGAAGAGCAGTTCCGCACGATCATTGTTTCCCTGCAAACAACCTCGCACCCTTGGCTGACCTGGAAAGACGCCATCAACGTTCGTGCCCTCAACAACAACACCGGCATCATCCATTGCTCAAACCTCTGCACGGAAATTACCCTGCCCCAGGATCGCGAGAATGTGTCCGTCTGCAATCTCCTGTCCATAAACCTGGCCCGCCATATTAAAGAAGGCCGAGTTGACTGGAAAAAACTGGCCGACAGCGCCCGCCTCGGTATCCGGCAGCTCGATAACTTAGTCGACATCAATCGCCCGCCTATCCCAGAGGCCGCTCATTTCGACAGTCACAACCGCGCCGTCGGCATGGGCATCATGGGCTTTGCCGACATGATCGAACAGCTTGGTTTCCCCTATGGCAGCCAAGAAGCCTATGAACTCGTTGACCGGGTCTGTGAATTTATCAGCTACATGGCCATTGATGAAAGCGCCAACTTAGCAAAAGAAAAAGGCAGCTATGCCAACTTCGTTGGCTCCGGCTGGTCTAAGGGCTATGTTCCGGTCGACACGATCGCCGATCTCGAACATGACCGCCAGGAAACTATTACCGTCGAGCGTGGTAATCCCTCGCTAGAATTAAATTGGAACATGCTGCGCGACAAGGTCAAGCAGGGCATGCGCAATGCCACCCTCCTGGCTATCGCTCCAACCGCCAACATCGGCCTCGTCGCCGGAACTTCTCCAGGAATCGATCCTCGTTTTGCGCAGATGTTCTCGCGCAATACTCTCTCTGGCAAATATCTCGAATTGAACTTCAACCTCGTCCGCGACCTGAAGCGTCTCGGCCTCTGGGAGCGCTGCAAGGCAGAGATTCTTACCAACTACGGCGACATTAGCGAGATTGACGGCATTCCGGATCATGTCAAAGAAGTATATAAAACATCTTTTGGCATCTCACCGCATGCCTTTATCGAAGTAGCTGCCCGCGCCCAAAAATGGGTCGACCAAGCTATCAGCCGCAACATGTATCTAGAAACGCGCGATACCGAGGAGATTATGAAAATCTACATGGCCGCCTGGGAGAAAGGTCTGAAGACGACGTATTACCTGCACATGAAACCGCGCCACAATGCCGAACAGAGCACGACGAAGGTAAACAAAGCAGCCGCTATCGGCAAACGCGGTTTCGGCGTCCTCTTTAATCAGCTGACTCCCGCCGAATTATCTCCGGTTGAAACGCCCAGCGCCGCGCCAAGCGAACCAGTCTTCTCCATGCCTATCCTCGAGCCAATTACTGTCGACAGCACCCCGGCCGTCACGCCTTCCCCGGCTCCGTCCGCGCCAGTCTCCGCCGCTCCCGCTTCAGGTATCGGCTTTGCTGCCGCCGCCCAGCCGGTCAATCCGCCGAGCCAGCCGGCTCAGCCTATCAACGAGATGCCAAGTCCGGCCTTCAATCCACCTAAACCCTTCTCAGTCGTCCCGCCGGCCGCTGCCCCTTCTCCTTCCTCTGCTCAAGCCGCTAAGATGCAGGCCGGCAAAGCCTGCCCGATTGACCCGATGGAGCGGCTCATGTGCGACAGTTGCCAATAATTCAATTAATTACTTTTTAACTTATTAATTCATAACGTATGCTGCTTGGAAAACCAATGAACGAGGACATGGTCCTCCACCCTATCAAATACCGCTGGGCCTATGATCTATATAACCAGGCCGTGGCTAACACCTGGTTTCCGCACGAAATCGCCCTGGGCGAAGATCTGCAGGACTGGAAAAAAATGACCGAAGACGAGCGCCATGCCGTCACCTTCCTGATGAGCTTCTTCAACCCAGCCGAACTGATCGTCAACCGTTCCCTTGCCCTCGGCGTCTACCCATATCTCAAGGCTCCGGAAACGCATCTTTATATCGCCAAGCAAATGTGGGAAGAGGCCAACCATTGCCAGGCCTTCGAATACGTTTTGGAAACATTCCCAGTTGAACGCGAAAAGATTTTTAACTTCCATCTCGAAGTCCCGTCAATGATTGCCAAGGAAGCATACATCACTCGCTACCTGACGCGCATGACCGACATCAAGCTTGATATTGAGACTCCGGAAGGCAAAAAAGACTTCATCCGCAACCTGGTCGCTTTCAATATCGTCATGGAAGGCATCTGGTTCTACTCCGGCTTCATGGTCGCCCTCTCTTTCCGTCAGCGCAATCAGCTCAAGAATTTCGGCTCGATGATCGACTGGGTCATCCGCGATGAGAGCCTGCACCTCAAATTCGGCATTAATCTCATCCTGACCATTCTTGAAGAAAATGCCGATCTGATCACCCCAGAATTCAGCCAGGAGATTCAGAACATCATCATCGAAGGCGTCCAGCTGGAAAATGCCTACAATCAGGACCTCTTCCCGAAGGGCATCCTTGGCCTCAACGCGGACTACGTCAACCAGTATGTCCAGTATGTCGCCGACCGCCGCCTCGAAGAGCTCGGCTTCCAGCCGCACTTCAAGGCCGATAATCCCGCTAAATGGATGACTTCCGCTACCGACGTCTATCAATTGGTAAACTTCTTCGAAACTCAGAATACCAGTTACGAAGTCGACGTCCGCGCTCATTCACAGAAGCCAAAGAGCGAAGAAGGGGCCGAATAACATTTCCTCTTCAAGCCTCATACAGCTATTACGCAAAAAACCCGCCAACCGGCGGGTTCTTTGTTCCAAATTAAAAACTATTTCTTGCGCTTTGCAGCCTTCTTCTTAGGAGCAGCCTTCTTCTTAGCTACAGGCTTCTTCTTAGGAGCAGCTTTCTTCTTTGGAGCGGCCTTCTTCTTAGGAGCGGCCTTCTTCACAGCTTTTTTCTTAGTTGCCATAGTTGTTTCACCCCCTTTCATAGAAATGTTGTTGCGAGTAACCTCGCGTACTTTTTTTCATTTCTACATTCATTATACCACGAATTAGAAGTGTCAACAATAATTTTTACGAAAAAATATTTTTTTTGCAATCATTATGTACTGATGGCAATAAAAAAATAAAAATATTTTTTATCACTTCCTTTTCGCTAATATTTTTTTGGAAATCTCCGACAAACACAGAAGGAAAATATATTAAAAATAGTTCATGTCTATTTTTACCTAATATTAAAATAAATCCCGCGCACGCTCTAGGAGAAATTTTTTCTACCAACCATTTGCTCCGCACCTCAGCTGCCTAGCATGGCGGCCGAAGAAGAAAATATTTTCAAAAAAATATTTTTTTGTTTTTTCAGTTCCGCTATCCGCACCTTGTTCTGCTCATAAACTTTGACTCGTCATAAAAAGTTATCAACAGGCACTAAAAAAACCGCCGATGGTCTCGGCGGTTTTCAATCAAGCGCGTTTTACGCGAGCGAACGCAACTGGACTTCCAATTTTGACTGCTCGGTTTGATATCCGGCTAACTTTTCTTTCTCCGCCGCGACTAATGACGCCGGCGCGTTAGCAACAAAATCGGCGTTAGCTAGTTTATTCTCAATGGCCCGTACACCATTATTCAAATAGGCCAACTCCTTTTCAAGACGGGTACGTTCGGAAGCGGCGTCTACTGGCGCGTCAAGATATATATCGACGCCGGCGTGACTGGCGAATAAGGCGCCAGCCGGAATGTCACTACTGTCTAAATGTATCTCGCCCAGACCGGTGCGCAAACCTTGCAGCAAGGGAATGGAAGCAGAAATTAATCCGGCATGCTCACCGGCTCGGATATGGGCCGCGAGCTTCCGAGCTGGCTCAATACGATGCTCGCTGCGCAGATTACGGATGGCGGTTATAAGCCCCTGCAAACGGGCAAAATCAGCTTCGGCTGCCTCATCAATAAGCGATTCATCAGCCATGGGCCAGGCCGCCACCAAGAGCAGACCGCCGGTCGGCTCAAGCTCTTTCCAAACAACTTCGCTAACGAACGGCATGAACGGGTGCCACAGCTTCAGCAATGCTGCCAAAAGTTCTTTACGAACTCTCGCTCCCGCGGCGGAATTATCAAACTTGCCGGCTTCGAGGTACCAATCAGCCACTTCGTCCTGCGTGAAGGTGCGCAAGATCTCACCGGCGGCGGACAAGTCGAAGGTCTTGATTTTGGCGCTCACTTCAGAAATTACCCGCTGCAAGCGCGAAGTAATCCAGCGGTCGGCTAACGACAGTTCGACGGAATCTGTGACTTTTTCTTCAGAAATGATAAAGCGGCTGATGTTCCAGAGTTTATTGGTGAAGTTGCGGAAACTGGCGATCTTTTCTTCGCCCAAGCGGACATCGACGCCCGGCGTATTGCCGATCAAAAGCGCTAGACGGACAGCATCCGTACCGTATTCTTTGCCAACAACAACAGGATCAATGCCGTTGCCTACGCTCTTGCTCATTTTTTTGCCGTGCTTATCAAGCACCATGCCATGTAGGTATATGTTCTTAAAAGGAATCTCTCCAACAGCGAAAAGAGACATCATAACCATGCGCGATACCCAGAGGGTGATAATGTCATAACCAGTTTCCATGACAGCGGTCGGATGAAAAGTCGCTAAGTCGCCGGACTTTATGCCATCCTGGAAGGTATCGGGCCAGCCGAGCGTCGAGAACGTCCACATGCCTGAGGAAAACCAGGTGTCAAGAGTGTCGGGGTCCTGCGTCCAGTCCTCGCCCGGCTTTTCAGCGGAAACGGCAATCTCCTCGCCGCGGTACCAGACAGGGATAGGATGTCCGAAAATGATCTGGCGGCTAATGCACCAATCGCGCAGGTTATTCATCCAGTCTTCGAAGCGCTTCTTGAAGCGCTCGGTAACGAATGCAACGGATAGGTCTTGCGATGCCTCCAAGGCTGCCTGCTTGAGCGATTTTCCGCCCAGCCGTTCCAGAGGCTTATCAACGGAAACAAACCACTGCTTCGAAGGCAGCGGTTCGATAACGGTCGAACAGCGGTAGCAGGCCGAAACATTATGGATAATCTCTTCTTCTTTTTCAATAAGGCCGTTTTCTTTCAGCGCCTCGATGATCATAGT
>CAYVHQ010000005.1:23662-36762 GCA_964451345.1 uncultured Gammaproteobacteria bacterium
CGCCGTCTTGCCGGCATAAGGACCGAATTCCGGACGGATACTGCCAGTCTCTTCGATCACTTTAATAATCGGCAAATCATTCTGCTCGGCCATGCGCCAGTCGATGGCTGAATGGGCTGGCGTAACACCGAGGGCGCCGGTACCGAAGGCCATATCGACTTCGCGGTCGGCAATGATCTTAATCGTCAGGGGCTGGCCGCAGAAATCGCCACTGAATTGCTGGCCAATATACTGGGCATAACGCTCATCCTTCGGATTGACCGCGACGGCCGTATCACCCAGCTTCGTCTCTGGGCGAGTAGTGGAAATCGCCATCGGAAAATCTTTCCAGTATTTAAAGGTATAGAGGATCGTCTTCTCTTCCTTATACTCTACCTCGTCATCGGCCAACGTCGACTGGCAGCGCGGGCACCAGTTGACGATACGCTCGCCGCGGTAAATCGCCCCAGCCTCATACATATCGATAAACATCTTCTGCACCGCTTTGCGGCGGGGCTCATCAAGCGTAAACGCTAAGCGGGACCAATCAAGGGAAGCGCCGAAGGCCTTGAACTGACCCAAGATGGTCGCCTGCGTTTCCAGCGCAAAATCATACACTCGCTTGAAGAATTCTTCCCGGCTGAAATCGTGGCGCGTCTTGCCTTCTTCTTTATATATCCGGCGTTCGACCACATTCTGCGTGGCAATGGCGGCATGATCCGTTCCAGGCAACCAGAGTGTCCGATAGCCGTTCATGCGATGGAAGCGGATCAAAAGGTCTTCGATAGCCAGCATTGACGCATGGCCTAAATGGAGACGGTCAGTAATGTTTGGCGGCGGCAAAATAATTGTGTACGCCGGCGCATCTTCCGCCAGCTTAAGATTATCCGGATTAAAATAACCAGAGTCAAGCCAGGCTTGGTTTATGCGATCTTCATGCTCTTGCGGATTGTATGCTTTGGCTAGTTCGGGCATATATACTAGTTTATGTAACGCAGCAAGCAGGCGAAATAGTAGCTTATTTTTACCAAAATCTATCGTTTTTTGCAAGCCAAGCGGTTGACAAAGCGCTTAGAAAAGAACATAGTGACGATACGTTTTTTCAAAACATAATAAGGAGAGCACGTGATTCAGCGACTTAACCATCCTGCCAGTCAAGGAGCATATCCCCTGGAAAAGGCTTACCCGCCCAATAACACACTACGAATTCTTTATTGGAACATATGGTACAAATCATCAGCCGCAGAAATCTTAGCAGCTCTCAAGTTATTCGATTGCGATGCCCTGTTTCTTTTTGAGCTGAATAGGCGAAGCGGCTTATTGCCAATGATTCATGAAGCCGGTTATGGTGGCAGATTCGTAGAGACCAATAGCTTTGGCTTTCTCAAGAAAGTTGACGCCGGCATTGCATTTTTCAGCCGCCTGCGTTGTGGCTATATCAAAAATGTTGTCCTTAGCCAAGGACGACGCGGACTATGGCGCGGCGGAAAGGATTCGCGCCGCTGTTATCTTGAAGCAAAGTTATGCATACCAGGTCAGCCGGCAATTGTCGTCGGCGGAACGCACACTTCCTATAAAATCCCATTCATAGGTAGTAATTCATATTACCGAGAAACAAGCACACTCATACGCGAAGTATCCAAGCATAAGCTGCGTTATATTTTCGGTGGCGATCTCAACGCCGAGCAACACAGTCCCTTACTAGGAGCACTCAGTAACAATTTTACCTACCTTGATGCGGGCAATCGATACAGCTGGGCGGTTCGACGCTGGGTGAAAATTCTGCCAGGGCGATTATTAGATCATGCGTTAACGACAGATGACTTAGAAGGAACAAAAGCCGAATTTTTAGAAAACTACTCGTCCGACCATCTGCCATTAGTGGTAACAGTTCCACTTAAGAGATAATTTTTAACGACCAAAAGGGATATGATTAATTCATATCCCTTATTTTTTTAGAAAATGGACGATATTGTTTAAATTTGCTAGTATTTTAATAAGAAAAACTTATGATTACTCCAAAAACCGCCCCGGGCTTTAATGAATATCTGCCGGCTGAACAGCGTATGTTTGACCACCTGGTCAGCCTTATCCGTACGATGTATGAACGGCATGGCTTTACGCCGCTGGAAACGCCTGCTTTGGAACTAGCCCAAGTCCTGCTCGCCAAAGAAGGTGGCGAAACGGCCAAGCAAGTCTATCGCTTCATGAAGGGCGATACTGATTTAGCGTTGCGGTTCGACCTGACCGTTCCCCTCGCCCGCTACGTCGCCGAGCACTACCATGACCTCGCCTTCCCGTTCCGCCGCTACCAGATTCAGGAAGCCTGGAGGGCTGAAAAAGCGCAGGCTGGCCGCTACCGCCAGTTCTACCAGTGCGATATCGACATCCTCGGCAATATCGGGACGGCGGCTGACGCTGACATCCTTTTAACAACAGCCGCGACCTTCAAAGCGCTCGGCCTCGGCCGCAGCGTCATGCATATTAGCAATCGAAAAATTTTCGTCGGCTTTCTTGCCAGCCTCAAGCTATCCGAGCAAAGCGTCGAAATCCTCCGGGTTATTGATCGCATGGCCAAACAGAGCGCCGATAAAACTAAAAAGGATCTAAGCAGCCTCGGCCTGCCAGCCGCCGCTATTACTCAAATCATTTCAATTGTTAGCGCCCAAGGCCTCGAATCGCTGCGAAGCCTAGCTGTTTCTAATAGTCTTTTTCAAGAAGGTCTCGCCGAATTAAGCGAACTTGATGCCCTACTCCGGGCCGGCGGCCTTACTGCCGAAGAATACGTTATTGATCTCGGTATCGTCCGTGGTCTCGATTATTATACCGGCATGGTTTTTGAAACGTTACTGGTTGACAAGCCGGAAGCGGGCAGCATGGCCGGCGGCGGACGCTACGATAATCTCGTCGGTCATTACCGCAAAGAACCAGTCGCCGGAGTTGGTGCTTCGATTGGCATTTCTCGCCTATTCAATGCGCTGAAAGATTCTCTGAAAAAAGGCCCATCCACCCCAGCCCAGGCACTTATCGTTGTTTTCAGTAGCGAACTTCTCCCTTATTGTTTCAAAACTGCTTCAACCCTCCGCGCTCATGATATCAATGTCATGATATATCCCGGCAGCGACAAACCGGGAAAGCAAATGACTTACGCGAATAAGATTGGCGTGCCGTTTGTCGTATTATGCGGCGAAGAGGAAGCAAAGAACGGAACGCTCACCATAAAGAACATGACTAGCGGCGACCAGCAGACAATGAAAATGAAAGAGGCCGTAACGTATCTTGTAAAATCTCTCTAAGTCTCAACCCACTAGTCTCTTCGCCGTCTCCACAACCAATAAAAAAGAGCCTTTTTCAAGGCTCCGGATATTTCAACAAACCAGCTCAGCTTCTTTACGTAATTCCAGAAAAAAGAGAATTATTTCTTTAATGACGTAATACGTACTAATAGTTGTAAACGTAAAATTGCCAGTCGCACTATGGCAACACTCATGCCCATCATCAAAATGCGGAGATACATCGCAGCAAATCGGCACATCCATAACAATGTCCTCTTTTGCGTCTTGGGGCTCGACCGACAGCAATCGAAAATGAACCTGACCCTCTAGCTGCAGTACGGGATTATTTTCTTCGGGTACTTTTTCGATATAAACTACCTCAACTTTATTAGCTTGGCAGATTTCATGCTGCTGGCTTGAAAAAAATAATATATTTTCTTCCAGCGAGAAGCTAAACAGAGAAACTGAGTCGTAATGTTCTTCTCTAATTTTTCGAAGAACCGATTCTTTTTCCATTCCTGCTAAGGTGTCATTAATTTGCCTGGTGTAGCGGCTTCTTGCTCCCAAGAATTCAACAGCCGTCGAAAAGCCACCGGGTAATTTAGAATTGAGAAAGGACGAAAGGTTAAATTTTTTCATCTTCTTTTTTTAAGGGTTTTTTGCGTACCCCGATTATCCGCCAATCTTTCTGTTTTGTCAATGACTTCTATTCCCCGATCTGCAATGACGCCCAGGGTAAACGAGCAAGAAAATCCACTATACAAAAGACATATTTCACCATCAGCCAACACGGGAAGAAGAAGAAACTGCCGAGCTGCGGAAACAAGGCCGCTAGCGGCAGCGCCATCATCATCGCTACTGTCAGAATCGGCACGATCCAGACGACCAAGAGATTAGCCAGCGGCGCGATAACAGAAAAATTGCCAAAGTTATAGAGAATAACCGGAGCGGTGGCAATCTGCGCCGCCACCGTCGCCATCAAAGCGGTAATGAATGCTTTATACTTTCCCTTAGTTAACAGTAAGCTCCACTTCTCCAGATAGGGCAAAATATACATGAGGCCAAGCAACGCCAAGAATGATAGCTGCCAACCAATATCGTCGCGCAGTAAGCGAGGATTAACAACCAGAGTCATAGCCGCCACCACCAACACCGAACGAGGCAGACTAGCTAGTCGGCCAACAGTCAGAGCGAGAAGCAAAAAAATACTCATCACGCCGGCCCGCACGGCCGAGGCCGGAGCGCCCACCATAACCACATAGGCCGCAATTACTATGCTCGTTGCAAAAAAGGTTGAGCGCCGGCTAACGCCGATAGCAATAAAACAACATCCCAGCAACGCCGCCAACAAACTAACATTAAAACCGGAAACCGCCATGATGTGTGTTAACCCGGTGCGACGAAAACTGTCGGTAATATCATCATCTATCCCCTGTCCGCCACCAAAGACAACTGGTAAAGCCAGTGATGCAGTCGGCTCAGGCATGTACGCCTGAGCCAATTCATAGGATCGATGCTTGATGCGTAAAAGCAGCGCAACAACCCGATTCCCCTGTCCTGCCGCCTCCAACTGAACATGTGGACGACTACAGAGGCTGTAAATGCCATAGCGGGCCAAATAGCGATCGTAGGCAAAGTCCTTGTTCTCTGGCTTTTTAAGCATGCAACTCACCTGCAAACGGTCGCCATAGCCGTAGGCGGGCAGCGGCGGCGCGGTAATGAGAACGAGACCTTGAATAGGTTTTGTTTCCTCATGTTTCGTTTGCCGTACAGTTCTCGTCATCTCCGAAGTGTTGAGAGTCAGCTGCCAGGCGTCACCCCTATCTATCGGCTCACGGCTTATAACACCAACGATTGATACTGTCTGGCCGTTGTAATAACTAACGTGGCTACTATCAATCAGCGGAAAACTGAGAGCATAGCGCCACATAGCAAAACAGAGACCGCCAGCGAACCAGACGGCGATATGCAGTTTTTTGCTACGCACCCGCCATGCTAACATGGCTACTAATAGAGAAACGGCGCAACAAAAAACACTCTCCCTGGGCGGGAGAGGTTGTATATATGAGAAGAGAGCGACCCCGCACACAAAACCCAGACAGATACAGGTCAGTGTCTTCCCTTTAGGTAATTTTTCTTCCAGCATACCCGAGCACATCAGCCGGAAGGAAGCTGGGATTATTTTTAAACTTTCGAACGCAGATACGCTTCAATGAAGCCTTCTATTTGTCCATTTAAAACTCCCTCAACATCACTTGTCTCGAAATCTGTACGATGATCCTTAACCATTTGATAGGGCTGCAGGACATATGAACGAATCTGCCGTCCCCAAGCCGCCTTCTCGACAGCGCCACGGATCGCCGCCGTCTCGCCGGCCCGGTTTTCAATCTGCAGTTGCGCTAGTTTGCCACGTAACATCTTCATGGCCAGCTCGCGGTTCTGGTGCTGCGAACGCTCGGTCTGCGTCGCGACGACAATACCCGTCGGGATATGGACGAGGCGCACGGCGCTTGAGGTCTTATTAACATTCTGTCCGCCCGGACCAGAAGAGCGAAAGAATTCTTCTTTAACATCTTCCGGACGAATAATAATTTCGCCGTTGTCAGGCAATTCAGGCAACACTTCCACCAAGGCGAAGGAGGTCTGGCGCAGCCCTTCGGAATCAAAAGGTGAAATGCGGACCAGGCGGTGGACACCCGCTTCCGATTTCAGATAGCCGTAGGCGTAGCGGCCGGTAATGTTAAACGTGACGCTCTTCAAGCCGGCTTCATTGCCGGGCGTGCGGTCGATAATTTCCGTTTTCCAGCCGCGGCGCTCGGCAAAGCGCAGATAGACACGCTCAAGCATCTCCGTCCAGTCCTGGGCATCCACGCCGCCGGTGCCGGCATGCAAAGAAATGATTGCATTGCTCTCATCATGCTTACCGGAAAACAAGACAAAAAATTCCAAATCATCAAACTTCTTTTTCAGCGCTTCATACTGCCGTACTGGCTCATCACCCATACTGTCGTCGGCCTGATCCTGCGCCATAGCCACCAGCCCTTCCAATTCGCGCACCTCGTCTAATAAACTCTGCCAGGCGGAGACTTCCTGTTCAAGTCCCTCGGCCTCACGTGCTACCTCAACCGCCTTTTCCCGGTCATTCCAAAAGTCTGACTGACTCATCGTCAGCTTAAGTTCGGCGGAGCGCGCTAGCTTACGGTCGAGGTCAAAGCAACCTCCAGGTTTCCAGGATCCGCTCGCGCAGGTCTTCAATATTTTTTATAAGATTTTCCATGGGACTGATTTTAGATGAAATTACTGTTTCAATTCTTCCAGCGTAGCCGTCAGGTTCTTATCCTTACCGTCGCGCCAGACTTTCAGCTCGAGGCGGTCCCCCGGCTTGGCATTGGCAATTATCTGCGACAACGGATTATCAGACGTTATCTTCTGGCCATTAACCTCGATAATAATATCTTTTTCCTTAAGCCCTGCTTTGTCGGCTGGCGAATTCTGCATGACGGCGCTGTCTTCCGGACGGTCGCCCTTGACGACGAGCGCGCCTGCATTCTTTGCCAACTTTTCCTGAGTAGCCATTTCTGGCGTAATCATCACATAGCGAACACCGAGCCAGGCACGGACAATGCGGCCGTTCTGGCGGACGCTGTCGACCGTGGCGCGAATCTGATTAGAAGGAATCGTAAAGCCGATGTTCTGTGCTCCCTGAGCAATGGCGACATTTATGCCGATAACGCGACCAGCCATATCAAGCAAGGGGCCACCGGAGTTTCCCGGATTAATCGAAGCATCCGTCTGGATAAGGCCCATGAGCTGTTCGCTGTTACCGCCGCTTTGCGCCGTTATCGAGCGGGAAAGTCCAGAAACGACACCGGTCGAAACGGTATTGCTGAATTCGCCGAGGGCATTGCCGATGGCAATGACCGGCTGTCCCGGCTTGAGCTGTGCACTATCCCCAAACTCAAGCATGGGAAAATCTTTGCCTTCAACTTTCAAAACTGCTAAGTCATTAGATGGGTCGCGACCGAGCACTTTAGCCGCCAATCGCTCACCGGTAGAAGTGACAACAGTATATTCAGCCCCTTCCTCATCCACCACGTGTTTGTTTGTCACAATCAAGCCGTCCTTCGATACGAAGAAACCGCTGCCGCCGCCAATCTCCTTCTTCTCTGTTCCCCCGTCGGACGGGTTACCGAACATCTGATTATAATCCTCCGGGCTCATGAAACGGCGAAAGAAATCACTGTAACCGGGCTGATCAACCTTAGGAAGATCTTTTGAAACAATGATGCTGACCACGGCCGGTCCGGCGCTTTCTGCCACCTTGATAGCCGAGGTGTCCCCCGGCGTGTACGAAGGCATTTTATTGCCCAATACTTTTTCGAAACGTTCCATGAACGGCTGGCTGCGCGCCAGAGAATCAGCCGCCGAGAAACCAGCTAATCCGCCAACAACGCCGCTGACGACGATTGAAATAATCAAGAGAATGAGATAATTGCGTTTTTCTTGGGTAGTCATATGGTTATATGCTTAGAGGGCGCGGGTCCAAGTACCGCCGCCGTGATTAAAATAATTTTTTCTTGCCGATATAGACACAGAGATCGGCCAAGCGGTTGCTATAGCCCCACTCATTGTCATACCAGGAAACAACCTTCAGCAGATTTCCGCCAATAACCGTCGTCAGAGCGAGGTCGACAATAGTCGAAGCCGGGTTGCCGACGATGTCTGCCGAAACGAGCGGTTCATCGGAAACAGTGACGATTCCTTTGTAACGGGAAGTCCCGGCTGCCTTTGCGAGCAGTTTGTTAACATCCGTAGCAGTCGTATTCTTTTTCAGGACGTATACAGCATCACAGAGCGAACCGACCGGAGTCGGCACGCGAACAGATAAACCATCGAAGCGTCCTTGCAGTGATGGGATTGTCTGCGCAACCGCCTGGGCAGCACCGGTCGTGGTTGGAATGATGCTTAGTCCGGCAGCCCGGGCGCGACGCAGGTCCTTATGCGGGCCGTCGACTAGATTCTGATCGGCGGTATAGGAATGAATTGTCGTCATGATCGCTTTATCAATACCATATTTCTGGCGAATGATATCAGTAACGGCAGCCAGACAGTTAGTCGTGCAGGAAGCCATCGACACGACGCGGTCATTCTTCTTAATCTTATTTTCATTGACGCCGATGACGTAGGTCCCAACTTCTCCATTCTTGCCCGGAGCGGAGAGCAGAACTTTCTTAGCGCCAGCCTTGATATGCGCTTCAGCGGCGGCGCGCTCCGTAAAGCGACCAGTCGACTCAATTACCAAATCAACCTTGAGTTTTCCCCAAGGCAAGAGCGTCGGATCTTTTTCCGCTGAAACCGGATATGACTTGCCGGCGACGACAATAGCGTTGGCCGTAAAGCTAATCTTTTTAGAGTTCTGGCCGTAGCAACTATCGTATTTTAGAAGATGGGCCAGAGTTTTTGTATCGGTCAGATCGTTGATGGCCACGACATTAACACCGGGACGGTCGAGCAGAATCTTAAAGACGGCGCGGCCGATGCGGCCGAAGCCGTTAATTGCGATGTTCATAGGTAAAAATTAGCGTTAACGCTTAGTAATATACCTAGTATATCATAGTTGCAGGGCCCAGGAAACAAGAGAAATCAGAGCGTTTTCCAAAGTTCTTCAAACCACGATTTGTTCAAAAGGCTTATTTCCTTACTCTCAATCACTACGCCCATGAAGTTTTCCTTATAGGAAATAAAGGCCACCTTATCACCAAAGATTTTCATGTCGCCACTAAAGCTTTGCGTGGGCGCTTGGATTATTTTGATTTCTCTCAGCTCATTAAGAGCTGTCTTCTGCCAGGTCCGTGCCATCTGAGAGTCTAATGTGATTACTCTATTCCTTATCTTTTTAGAGATTCGTTCAGAAACATAATAGTCCAGAACTTCTTGCGGAAGAACTCTCTCAAAGTCAGCCGTTCCAATATAGCTTAGTATAGTTCCGCCTGACGGCGTAGCACTGACAACTTCCCGGTATATATCCCTTAGACCACCAGAGCCTTCGTAAACAGATATCTTTGGCTTGTATACACCAGAACTGTGGAGGGATTGCAATCCAGGCAAAAGCGTAGTAACCATTTCCGCTTTTTCTCTCAGGTGATTTTGGATATAGCGAGGATCCTCAACAAAAAATCGCCGTTTTCCGTCTTTCTTAGTTGTACTTACCAGGCCTTCTGCTCGCAGCTCTGGCAATAGATTGTATACAGTTGTTCGTTTTAATTCAGCCTTCTGTGCAATATCAGCCACGGTCGATTCGCCTAATTCTAATAAGGCTAAATATGTTTTAGCCTTTTTCTCGGAAAATCCGGCCAGATTTTGGAGATTCTTTTGGAGGGAAACTATTTTCATATATTTTGTCTATATATTTAGACAAATATATCCTAGCTAAATTAGTAAAAAATGTCAATAAATATTAATTATTCCCGAGATTCACAAATATTTTCCATATTATTTATAACCTAACAACACGCCATGATACATTAATGTATTCCATATTGGAATCGAACCTTAAAAACTATCATGAAAAAATATACGTATACAATAATGAAAACTCCCTCTTTTGAAGAACAGCTCAAACAGTGGGAACAATTCTATAAAGAATTGTTTTCCATTTCTGGGAATTTCCAGGACCTGCTTCCAGAAATACATGCGCACAAAAAAAGAGGCTTCAACCGAGCAATCATCATACCGCAAGGGCTCACAGTAGAGACATTAAAAGACCATCTACCTTTTAGCTGTTATGATTCTTTCGAAAGCAGAGTATATAAAAACATTGATGACAGAACTACTGACAAAGCGTACGCAATTCTTATTCGAAATAGGATAGAAGGAGATGTGCAGTACAAGAAACTGTCATTAAAGCAGCTTCTTAAAAAAGGGATCAAGGGGATGACTTTCTTGGAACGGCTTCTTCTCGAAATGAAGTACTACTCGGAAACTAAAAAGAATCTTCATTCCCCCACGCTATGCTATGGCACTAAGCATGCGGACGGACACATGCCGCTTGCCTGGTATTGGGCCGAAGATTTTAGAGTTTGGTCTTTAAATTCACTTCCGAAAGAATATCGCTTTCTCCCCTATCCAGCTAAGGAAGAAAATTATGTTGAGGATTATACATTCACCCTCTACGAAGTTATATATATCCCTCTAAAGACTACTCTTAGTATAATTCCACCCAAGTCCAGCACAAAAGACCTGTCGTTAACTGATCGACTCTTGGAAAAAGAAGAAGAGAAACTAATGAGAGGGTACGACAAAAAAGCAATTGAAAAAGAAGCGGCGACTATAAGACTAAACGAAGAGACACGAAAAGAGAATACATGGTGGATAGCGAAATTGAAGGAGCCTTTGCGTAATCTAAAAAGAATGTGTCAAGAAAGCAAAGAGTTTGAGAAAATGCTTTTTAAAAAAATAGGAGGGATTAAAGTATCTCTAAAGTTTAGTTCAAACGATGCATACGCCGAAGGTGAATACTGTTATACCGATAACTACTACGCCGGGGTGTGTTTAACTGGAGACACAGCCAAGAATCTCTGGTTTGAATTTTATTGCCAAGACAGCATGGATTATAATGATTATTCGGGTACAAGTCGTAGGATGAAGCAGCTAAAAGAGAAATCATTACAGATGTTCAAGGAGCTCTCTACTCACGAAGGCGCCTTGAAGTTTTTGAAAAACATTTAATATCGCCTGTAACAAAAAAAGAGGATGCAGCATCCTCTTTTTATATTTGAAAACAAGTTATTAACTAGCGCTTAACTTCGTCTTTACATAGGCTAAAACAGCCTGATACGCCGTCTCCTGATCGACATCGCTCGTGTCGTACGTCCAGTCGTAATGATTGTCGTCATAGAGCTCAATGCCATAATATTCCTTGAAACGCTTGCTGTCGCTAGCATAGCGCCGCTTCAGCACGCCCATCATGTCGTCGAGGCTCTTGATGTTCGGCTCGTTGCGCGACTGCAGATCCTTAATAATGCGCTGCGCCCCAACCTCTGTTCGGGCCTTAAGGAAAATCTTCAGCGAGTGCGGAATGAAATGCCACGAGGTGCGGCCGACGATAACGAAATTATCCTGTTCGCGGCCGAGCTTAGCCTGGTAATTATCTACGTCAGTATCGGTCGAGGGATCAGTCTCGCCGAGGGTATTGTACTCTTCCATAGTCATGCCGCGGTCATGCGCGCATTGTCGGCGCACCTTGCCGAGGTCATAATGCGGCCAGCCCAGCTCATCTGCCAAGCGTTCTGCAATCCCGGATTTGCCGGCTCCAGGTAGGCCGCCGAAAGAGATGATCATAGTCTTATGTTAAAGTATCGAGCATTTTTTGCAAGACGGGCGGAATCGGCAAACTGAATTTCTGCTTCTCGCCAGCCAGATCGAAAAATTCCAGATCAGTCGCGGCTAGGAAAATGCGACCGAGCTGTAGCTTCTTGTTGAGGCCGCGCAGCTTAGCGTTGGCGTAGAGGTCATCACCAACGACCGGATTGCCATAGGCGGAAAGATGAGCGCGAATCTGGTGCGTGCGGCCGGTCTTGATCTCGACTTTCAGATACGTGTAGTTGACAAAGCGCTTCTCGACTTCGAATTCGGTGGCGGCGTTCAAGCCCGGCTGGTTCTCCGGCTTGGCGGCCATCTTAAAGCCCTGCGCCGAACGTTCGATACGAAAATTGATGTCGCCGGCGTCCTTGGCGATAACACCATGCACGAGGGTGTGGTAGCATTTGCGCACCCGCCGGTCCATGAACTGCTCTTTGAGGTCATCAAAAGCTGGCTGGGTCTTGGCAATAACGACCAGACCGCTCACTTCGCGGTCGAGACGATGCACAATGCCCGGGCGCGCCGGGTCGTCACCCACTTTCTTAATCTTCGGATATTTTTTCAGGAGCCAGTCAACCAGCGTAATGCCGATCACGCCAGTTGCCGGATGCATGACCAATCCGGAGGGCTTTTCGATCACGACATACTCCGGCGTTTCGCTGACGATTTTAATCTCTGGAATTTCCTTCAACTCTTTGGCGGGTAGCAAAGCCTCATCGGCCGTCTTCTCAGTAACCAGCGCTTCGCCCATAACAACCGTTTCGCCGCCCTTGAGACTATAATGCGGCGAGACTTTCTTGCCATCAAGCGTGATAGCGCCGTTCTTGATGCTCTTCTGCAGCTGGCTGCGAGTTTCGCCCAGCTCGGTCGACAGCCAGACGTCAAAACGCTGGCCGATGGCTGTTTCTGGTACAATAAGGGGCTTTTTTTTCATAATCCTGTCTTGCGAGGCGTCCCTTAAGCGGGAGGTATGGGCATTGTAACGGCTTTTATGATATTTAGCTAGGGCTAGCCTTTTTTTACAGCCAGCCTGCCTTTTAATCATGCTATCTAGGCATTTCCATCAAGTATCATTTTAAGATCCCCCACAAACCTCTCAAACGTCAATTCCTCCGCTGCTCGCTTCGCTTCCGCGCCGAGCGTCTTGCGCAAATCCCCCGCCTGCTCCAAACGACGGAACTGCCGAGCGACTGTTTCCGCATCGCCCATATCAACCAGCGCGCCAAACTTAGCCGTAATAATATCTCCCAAGTCTGCCTTGTCAGAGGCCAACACTGGCAAACCGTAATTCATGGCAACGATAGCATGAGAAATTTCTTCCAATCCCGGCCGGTCATGTGGCATGGCATAGACATCAACATGCTCTAGCCAACGGGCGGGCGCAATATCAGTACCAGCCAACCAGACATGGCTCGACAGATTCATTTTGCGGATAAGCCATTGCAGCGGCTTGCGCTGCTCCCCTTCGCCGACAATAACCAAGGC
>CAYVHQ010000005.1:36772-39582 GCA_964451345.1 uncultured Gammaproteobacteria bacterium
CGAAACAGTCAGAGCGATTGTCAGCGCCGACAGAAGGCGCTCGATCAATTGGCGATCCAAACTCTCGATGACGGTGCCAATCACAAAGCGATGCTCGCGACGTCCGACCATCGACTGAAACATATCCTGCTGGTGCGGCGCATCCTGCGGTCCTAGCGCCGGGCGCAGCGCATAAGCCGTTCGGCAGGTTTTATTGAATATCAGCTTATCCTTTATCTCTTCGTTAAAAACGACGATCTCCGCTTTTTTAGCAGCCGATGCATGCAGTTTTCTCAGCAACCAGCCGCGCGGTTCCTGAATTGTTCCCGGAATACGGAACCAAATCACGCGCCAGCCAAACAATGCCGCCAAGGGCGAGAGGATAATTTGCTCGGGCCAGGAAAGGCAGACCAGAACATCCGGCCGCGCAAAGAACGTTCGTCCAAGTAGGCTAAAAAAATACAGTCCATACCAAAATGGCCACAGCAAACCAAAGGCTAGTCCGCCGCCCGGCAGCCAGGGACGGCTATACTCCGCACCGCCTGGTACCATAAAGCCAGTTTTGGCCTTAATGGAAAAATAAAAGCCATGTCCCGATAACTCCGCCAACGCTCGCGCCAGAATCGGCTTATCGCTCGTTACTGTACTGAATAGGAGAATCTTCTTCATAAATAAATTAGCGGCGAATAAGCTCTTTTAGTTCAGCTCGTGACAATCCCTTGAGCATATACAGGATAATAGCATAGGCCGCCGCGCCAAGCGACACGCCACCTAGCAGCTGCCAGATGTTTGAGTCTGGCAGATTAAGCCTGATAAGCAAAGCCGCCATGGCCGCCGCCGCCAGCAGAGATTTTCCAAAAACCTTGAGACTGATGCGCAAGCGGAACTCACGCCAGATGACGCGCAGCGACAGACATCCAATCAGCAATTCGCTAAAAATAGTCACGGCCGCCGCGCCGTAATACGAAAAGCGCGGGATAAGAATCAAATACAAGATGACCGATACAACGGCCGTAATAATATAGGCCGGTATCAACTTACGCTGCTGGTCAAAGCTAATCATCGTATAGCTGAAAAACGCGCTGAAGAAAACCGAGCCAACCGCAAAGATAAGAACTTTAAGAATGCTGCCCGAGGCCGCGAAATCTTCACCGGAAATAAGAACCATAATAGGCCGGGCCATGACAAACCCGCCGGCCACGAGCGGCCAGGCCAGAATAGCCGATGCGTCAAAGACGCGCTGCCAGACACGACGGTACTCTTCACGATTACCGGACAGCCACCTAGCCGTCAATATCGGCAATACCGTACCGCCAATCATGAAAGGAATGGTAATGAGAACATCAACCACCCGATAGGCCGCTCCATATAATCCCACTTCTGACTGATTCTTAAGAAGAGAGAGTAGGAGCGTATCGGTTTTGAGATACACAAGATTCATGACGATTGTCACAATTAAGGGCCAAGAGCGGACCAGAATATCCCGCCACTGTTTTGGGTCAAACGTCCAACGCAGCGTGACAAAGCGCAGGGCAAACAGATAATGCAGGGAAAAACTAAGGGCATTGGCGGCCGTCATCGCCCAGAGAACGCCGCTCACTCCCCAGTCGTTACGAACGGCTAAATAGGTCATGGCAACCATGAGCATCCGGCTGCCAACCTCCGCCACGGCAATCCGGTCGGTCTTGAGTTCGCGCTGAAAAAGACTGACAAAGACTTGCGATAAGATAACAAACAGAAAGGCTAATGCCGCAATGCCGACACCCTGCTTAACTATCGGTTCATAGGGGAAAAACAGGACCGCCAGCGGAGCCAAAGCGATAATACCAATACCGGTGACAAGCCGAAAGGAGAAGAGATTGCTCATGACGGCCGATTGGTCGGCACCCGGACGGCTAATAAGCTGCGTCGTCACCAGCGTCAAGCCCAGGTCAGCGGCGATGCTAAAAAACGTCACGAAGGTAATAGCCGTCGTGAACTGTCCGAAACCATATCGACCCAGATAGCGCGTAACTAAAGCCATTGAAACCAGGCTAAGAGCGGTGCTGGCGACCTTGGTGACCACTTGAATGAGGGTATTGGCGGCGACTTTTCCAGCGAGGGCCATAGATGGACTTTTAGGGCGAATCTTACTATAATTGGTAATATCTATTATATCATATTACCTTTGTATGACCGTACATCGATTACGCGCCGCCGCCCTCGCTTTTTGTCTCTTACTCGCCTGCGCTCTCCCGGCCGTCCCGGCCCGCGCCGCCGTTAACTGGAGCGCCCAGGTCGGCCGTGGCGGACTCGACGATGTTGGCCGAACTGCCTATGGCGCCCAAGGCTCCCCGACCGTTAGTCTCGGAAAAATGGTAGCGCGCATCATTCGCATCTTCCTCGGTTTTCTCGGCATCATCTTTGTCATTCTTCTGATGCTCGCCGGCTTTAAGTATATGACCGCCGCCGGCAATGACGAGAAAGTAAAAGAAGCCGTTAAACAGATTCGCAATGCCATCATCGGCCTTCTTATCATCCTCTGCTCCTACGCCATCGTCAGCTTCATCTCTAATGTCGTTATCCCTCGGATGACGAACACCTAATCCCTTTTAACGCTGCCCATGACCGCCCCACGCTTCTTCACCTATCTCGGAATTGCCCTCCTGACCTTCCTCTGGCTTTGCTTTATTCTGAGCTGGACAACAATTTATAAGCCGGAAGAGATTGAATACGGCATTACCTTTTCCAAAAAACAAAGCCAGTCGCTTGGCCTGGACTGGAAACAGAATTATACCGCCATGCTCGACGAACTTGGCGTCAAGAAATTGCGCCTGCCGGTTTATTGGGAT
>CAYVHQ010000006.1:0-36175 GCA_964451345.1 uncultured Gammaproteobacteria bacterium
AAGAACGTAATACGAAACTATAGCATATTTACATGCTTTAGTCAAAGGTTTAAAATGAGGGCTTATTTGGTGTATTTTCTTTTATAATCCCCGCGGATGATGACGGCGCCGCCGTTAGGGATGATCTTATAGAGCAGGAAGTAGCCGGGTGTTTCCAGCTTGCGCTCGAAGCCGATGCGTTTGATCTCTTCGAGCGGGATATCGGCGATGCCGCCGAAGCGTTCCTTGAGGGCCTCGCCTTCTTCAATCGAGCGCTGTTCGATGGTGAGCAGCGATGTGTCGGCTTCATTGAAGCGGACAGCGAGGTTGCGGTTGCCGAGGCTGACCGTACGAATCATGCGGCGCTGGTCTTTGAGGCGTCCGCCGTTGGCGATTTTCTTCATTTCTAGGCCGCGCAGGATTTCCCGGCCGAGACGGTCGCCGAGGGCTTCGATGTTTTTTGGAATAGCGGCATCATTGCGTCCGCCCCCGTCGGCATAGCCTTCGATGTCGCGGATCTTTTCCAGGGTGAAGAAGTCGGCGCGGTAATGCCGTTCGCCGGATGCTTCGCCGCTGTACTCGTCCACAACCCGGAAGCCGAGCTTGGCGACGAGCTTCTGCCAGGCCTCATGGTTTGGCAGCTTGACGTTGTGCAGCATGCTGATGACGGCGCGGCCGCCGGGCTTAAGGACGCGGTTCATCTCGGCGAGGACCTGTAGTCGTTCGTAATTCTTCTTATGATATTTGATTTTGCTTGTCTGGTGGTAGGCGAAACCGAGATTACAGTAATCAATCGAGCCGTTGCGCGCCGGCAGGTCGAGGTAGCTGCCGGTGATTGTCTTGCGCTTTTCCGGTGAGCTGACAAAATGCTCGGCGTTGATATCGAGACTGAAAATGCGGTCGCGCAGTTTTCCGGCCGCCGCTTCCTTGAGCATTTCCGGTCCGGAAGCGATATCGAGGATGCGCAGGTCCTCGAGCGGTTGCCCTTTGTCCTCAATCATCGTCGCGATCATAGTAGCGCTGACGCGGGCGTTGTTGCCTTGATACGTGAGGCGGCCGAGTTTCTGGTAGAGGTCAGCATATTCCTTGCCCATGCGGCCCAGTTCCTGTTCGAAGCGTTTGGCGCCGGCCTGGAAGCCCTGGCCGAAATGAACGAGAAGTTTTTCCCAGTCGCTCAGGTATTGTTTTGAGAGCTCGACATTAGTTTCGACATTCTCCTTATGGTGCTTGGCGTCATTACTTAGCAGTCGCTTTTCCGCTTCGGTATTGCCGATACCGCGCAATAGTTTCTGGATGGCCTTTTCTTTCGCCAGGATATAGCGGCGGATGCCTTCTTCGATGGTGTTGCGGGCGACGAGGGTTTTCGAGGCGAGCGGTAGCTTCAGGCCTTCGCGATAGACGCGGGCGCGTTGCTGGCGCTTCTCGTACATGCTCCAGGGTTCGTTGTAAAAAATCGTTTCATCGCCGCCGGACAGGTCGATACCGACGTCGGCCGTTTGCCCGCTGACGAAGACGACCATCTTGCCGTCGCTCGTATTGAATTCCTTTTCAATGCGGCGGCGTTCCTCGCGGCTTGTGCCGCCATGAATCGTCTCGATGTGGACGTCTGCCGGCAGGCCGAGTTTGCGGATAATGTTATTATCGCCGCGGATGACACCTTCGATATAGCCATTGACGAAGACGACGACCTTGTTCTTTGTTTTAAGGTCTTCGGCCAGCGTTTCGCGCAGAGCCTTGACCTTCGAGCCGGCGAAATCCGCTTCGATTTTGAGCAGTTCCGGGTTAAGGAGGAACTGGCGGAAGAGGATAATCTTTTGCGAGGCGGTCAGCTCGTCTTCTTCGAGCAGGATTTCGTAAATCTCGCGTTCTTCGAGCGAGAGATCAATCTCTATGTCCTCTTCGGTCAGTTGCGGCAGCTCGATGCTCGAAGCAATATCTTTCATTTGCATGCGCATGAGCAGCTCGGTGCGCAGTTTGATGAGGTCGCCGTAAAGAATGCGCGTCGTCATTTCCTGGTTCGTGAAATCCTTATACCGTTCCGGATAGAGCAGCTTGAGGGTGATAGCGAAGTCAAGGACGGTGTTAGGCGCCGGCGTGCCGGAGAGGAGGGCGAGATATTTGTCATCACCTTTGATATTCTCGGCCAGAGCGAGGAGGCCCATCGAACGCGAGCCTGATTCGATGTTCTTGAGCTTATGAATTTCATCGACGATCATCATATCAAAATCGACTTCGGAGAGGATGTTGACATAGCGCGAACCGGCCATGCGTTCCTGAGAGACGATAACGTAGTCAAAGACTTCGTTTTGGAGGCGTTGGGTATCCTCGAAGGAGTTAATCATCAGGACTTTCGGCGCTAATCCCTTTTGGAAATAACCGATTTGCTTGCCGTCCGGGTCTTTTTTGTCGGAGAGATAGGAAGCCCAGATGTCGCAGACATTGCTCGGTACGATAATGAGGGCGCAGCGCAGGCCGAGGAATTCCTTGCTGAGGATGGCCGAAGCGCTCTTGCCGAGTCCCATCTCGTCGGCGATGAGCATGCGCTTGTTGTCGCGAATTTCCTTGATGTTAACGAGCTGGTTTATATCCGGAAAGAGACGGCCGGGCTTCATGCTTGCTACGATATTGTCGGGCTTACGGTAGCGCAGAGCCAGGACTTCGTTGAAGTATTCGCGCAGCTCCCGGACGGCTTGCTCCAGTTCGGGAATGCCGCTTTCCAATAACTTGGTCATCACCTCTTCCTGGAAGTAGCGCTCGATCAACTGCTCTTCGGAAAGGTCGGCTTCGTTGCGGCGCAGGGCATTGGCAAAGGTCAGGCAGGAATTCTTGAGGTTGAAAAGAATGGCCTCGTGGATATTCTCGATGCCGGTGACTTCCTTGAAGTTTCCGATATCCTCCGAGCGCCAGTCTTTTTGCGCCAGCATGAAGTCGCCGAGGTAATCGGCGATAATTTTATTAACATAGCCGACCTTGAGGCTGCGGTATTCGGGGTGGTACTTAAGGATGATGTCATGAGCGTTGCCGGGCAGGAGGCGGATGATATCTCCGATCTTCTTAGCGCGCTCTCCGTCACCATCGGCGATTTCTTGGATGAGGTCTTCAAAGTCGCTTGTTAGCCTTTCGAGATTCTTATCTTTCTCTTGGGAGGCTATATGTTCCGTTAGGAGTTTTTCTAGAATCTTAACCAGAGGAAGCTTATAACACTCCACTTCCCTATTGTCCGGAGCAGTCTTCGTGAAAAACCATTCGTCATTCGAGGTACGGTACGGTTCGGCTAACAGTTTTACCTGATGGGTCGTAACCTGGAACTGGCGGGCGAGCGCGTAGGGGGTTTTTTCGTTCTCGAGGGCTTCTTTTTGATCACGCAACTCGTCTCGTACTCCTTTAACAAATTTCGTAGAAAAATATTCGGTAGTATTCCCCTTGGCATTCTTTTTCAGGCTGACCTCGTTTTGATATTTTTTTGACTGTCGAACCTTATCGGTCACTCTTTTTAAAGCATAGAAATTGATCCCAAGTTTTTTTGCTAATGCCTTGGTAGTGATCTCATCTTGAGCGGCCGTCGGAATCTCGACTGAAGGAGAGATGGCGGTGCGGAGGAAATCGACTAAATTTTTAGAATAAAATCGGGCGATTTTTCCCGAAGCGTTACGTCTTTTATAGGCATTATCTGGATTCTCCTCTAAGAATCGTTTTGCTGTTTTTTTGATCATTGTCGGTGATGCCTTCAATTCTTCTACTAACTGCGCTGGCGTCCGTTCGTCCGGAGTGGCGTAGGGAATTTCCTTCCATTTTTTTGCTTCTTGGGCGATGCGGGTTATGAGCTCATTCGTATAATATTCTTGGGCAATGCCGGAAACTGGAGATCGCCGCATTACCATCCCTTGGGGATGGGTCAACTTATGCTGCTTAGCAATCGCCGCGATAGAGTTAACGCTCATGCCCAAGTCGCGCGATAGTTCACCGATAGATCGTTCCCCCTCCTGCGGCTCGGAAATATTTTCGATTTCGTTGATTTTTTCTTCAATTAAGCCGATGAAATTTTTGGAAAAACGTTCGATGATACTTCCTTTTTTGTTCTGTTGGAGCATGAAATACTCGGGATTACTGTCGCGGAATTCATTGATGGCTTGTTCCACTAATGCCAGGGGCTTTCCAAGAAGGGAGGCTACCTGATCAAGCGTCTTCCCCTCTACGGAATTCTTTCTCAGTACGGTTATCCCTTTCGCTCTTTTTCTAAGAATCTCTGCAAGCGCAGGCTTATAATGCATGGCAATCTTAGCACCCGCGTAGCGGCGCACTATGAAAGCCTTTGGGTGGGCAGGCCGGTAGGACTCGGCGATTACCATCAGGCTTCGGCTATCGATGCCGATTTCTTCAGCTAAATCTTCTGGAGTAATTTCGCCTTTCCGAGCTGGCAGGGCATTGCGTAGTTGAGAAAATTTTTCCTCGACAATACTGACCAGCTTTGGACTGTAGCATAGGTTCGTTTGCGAAGCAGAAGTTCGTCTTAGTAAAAAATATTCCGAATGCGTCAGTCTGTATGGCTCGGCAAATTCTTTGATGCGTCTTGGGTCGATCCCCAGCTCGGTGGCGATAGTTCCGGGAGTCTTTTCCCCGGGCTGGATGACAGGAATTTCTCTTAATGATTTAGTTCTTTCAGTAATGAGATCGACGAGTTCTTGGGAGAAATACACATAAACCCGGTCTTTTGAGTAGGGGAGCTCTTTAAAATATTGCGGATACTCTTCTCGGTATTCATCAGCAATAGCACGAATTAAAGAGCGGCTGAGCCCTAATTCTTTTGCCAAACCGTCATTGGTCCTCTCTCCTGGCTGCGGCCGATCATCTCTGCTGTCGGTTTTGGTTTCCGCTGAGTCGTTTAGCGCTGTGCTGGTATCGTTTGGCGCTTCAAAAGCTGTCTGTTCGTATTTCCCCATATGCCCTTATTTTATCATGCCGGGATATAAAAAACGACCCGGATTTCCGAGTCGTAAAATGATATTACTTAAGCTGCCGCACAGAGAGTCGCGGTTCGCGGTATCTCGCCGGCGGCGATGCCGAGTGCTGTACAAATGGCCAGCCCTGATTTGTTGATAACCTGTCCGTCGATTTCGATCGACGTGAGCTGCGCGACGCCGTCTTCTGCTGTCAGGTTAGGCAGACAGCCGGTGCGTACCGGGATGCCGACGAGCTGACTCTGCGACAGTTGCAGGATGTGTTTATAGATATTTTTTACCTTATCCGCCGGAAAGGCTTTTATTTTTAGCACTTTAAAACGGATTTCTTTTTCTCCGACTTTGGTCAGAAAGGTTTTTTTGACCGTCTCTTCTATTTTCATTCTATATGGGATTTTTAAGTTTTTCTCATTATAAACTATTATATTATTTTTGTCAAGTGATGCGGTGGCTCCCTATGCAGCCGGTATGGTACGATTATATAAGAAATATTAACCAACATTAGTTATGAACTGGTTCCTCATCGCCTTAATGGGTCCGCTGCTCTGGGCACTCGTCAATCACGTCGATAAATACATTATCAGCCGCTATTTCAGCGGAAGAGGCGTGGGTTCGCTTGTTATGTTTACGAGCGCGAGCGGCCTAATCATCTCACTGATCATTCTGGCCTGTAATCACTCCGCTCTTTCTCTTGGGGTCGGTAATGCGTTAATCATCGCGGCCAATGGAGCCCTGCTTGTCGCTGCTTTTATTCCCTATCTGTATGCTCTCGAGAATGAAGAAGCTTCCTGGACCTCAACCCTCTTCCAGCTCATTCCGGTCTTCGGGTATGTGTTGGCCTGGGTATTCCTGGGCGAGCAGCTGGCCGGACGCCAGCTTTGGGGTTCAGCTTTGATTATCGTAGCAGCGATTGCAATCTCACTTGATTTGTCTCGTCGGATCGCTTTTAAGGCGAAGCCTTTCTGGCTTATGATCCTATCGTCGGTCATGATCGCTTTTAATGCACTGATTTTTAAATGGGTCGCACTCGATGAAAATTTCTGGGGGACGGCCTTCTGGGAATATATCGGCGGCGCCTTTTTTGGTTTACTGCTTTTCACCTGTATCCCGTTATACCGCCGTCAGTTTATCGCTACCATCCGCCGGGGCAAAGCGCGTATCCTCGGAGTTAATATGGTGGCAGAGTTTCTCAATATCGGCGCCAAACTCGCGGCCAATTTTGCCAGCCTGCTCGCGCCTTTGGCGCTCGTCTGGGTGGTGAACGGTTTCCAGCCGCTGATCGTTTTTATATACGGAGTTATCTTGACGCTTTTTCTGCCGAAGTTCGGCCAGGAAGATATCAGCCGACGCACCGTTCTGCAGAAACTAACAGCTATCGCCGTGATGCTCGTCGGTATCTGGCTCTTGTTCGTGTAGATGCCATGGACAGTCCGGGTCTTTTCTTCTAAACTTTAAGCATGGTTCAATTTCCTGACGAAGTAATCGCTGGAGCGGAGGGGATGGCGGCTAACAGCAAAAAAAAGCGACCGAAGAAAATCGGGCGCTTCTTGAATATCCTTGGTCCCGGTATCGTTACCGGCGCAGCCGATGACGACCCGTCCGGCATTGCCACCTATTCGCAGGCCGGCGCACAGTTTGGTTTTCAGTTGCCCTGGACGATGCTCTTTACCTATCCGCTGATGACCGCCGTCCAGGAAGCCTGCATGCGCATCGGCGCAGTTACCGGTAAGGGTCTGGCGGCCATTATCCGGGAACGCTATTCTAAGAAGATTCTTTATCCGGTTGTTCTGCTCGTTGTCTGCGCTAATACGCTCAACATCGGTTCAGACATCGGCGCGATGGCGGCGAGCGCTGAATTGCTTATCCCGGCCCTGCCTTTCCCGGTTCTGGCAATTGGTTTTGCCATTTTAATGATCCTGCTCGAAGTGTTTGTGCCCTACCGGCTGTATATCAAAGTGCTTAAATGGCTGGCCATCGCCTTATTTGCCTACTTCGCTACCGCTTTCCTGATTAATGTTCCCTGGCTCCAGGTTCTCAAGGCGACTCTCGTTCCGCAGGTTGAGCTGAATGGATCATTCCTCTATATCATCGTTGCTATTTTTGGAACGACGATTTCACCATACCTCTTTTTTTGGCAGACGAGTAATGTCGTTGAAGATGAAATTGCCGCTCATCGTTTACCTGCCAAAGGGGGTATTCCAAAGCTAAGCCGCGCCTATCTGAAGCGCTTGCGGATTGATACGGTCATCGGCATGCTGTTTTCTAACGTGACGGCCTGGTTCATTATCGTCGTCGGCGCAGTCGTCCTCAACTCGGCCGGCATCACGACGATTAATACGGCGGCAGACGCGGCCCGTGCTCTTGAGCCGCTCGTCCATACCTTCCCGAACGCCGGGTTCCTCGCCAAGCTGATCTTCTCAATTGGCGTCATCGGTATCGGTTTGCAGAGCATTCCCGTCCTGGCCGGTTCCTCGGCCTATGCTCTGGCGGAAACGTTCAGCTGGCGGGAAGGGCTCTATCGAAAGTTTAAGCAATCGCGCAACTTTTATTTCGTTATTATTTTCGGCACGCTGGCGGGTCTGCTGTTTAACTTTATCGGCTTTGACCCTATTAAGGCATTGGTCTTCACGGCTGTGTTTAATGGTATCGCTGCCGTACCGCTTATCTATCTCATCGCCCGCGTGTCTTCGCGTTCCGATGTCATGGGTGATTATAAAAGCGGCATCTGGTCGCGGGCTGGCCTCTGGATTGCTTTTGCAGTGATGGCAATTTTTGCTGTCGCCCTGCTTATTTCCTTTATCTAGTCCCTAAACATTTCGCATGGAATATCGCAAACATCAAAATGACCGTTTTCTTGGACATATTATCTCGACGCCGTTTATCTGGCTGCCGCTGATCGGTTTTATTATTCTGGATATCTTGTTATCTATATATCATTACATCTGTTTCCCACTCTATGGTTTAGAAAAAGTGAAGCGTTCCGATTATATACGTATCTTCGACCGCGCTAAACTACAGTATCTGAGCGGTATTGAAAAGCTCGGTTGCATGTATTGCGGGTACGCTAACGGCCTTCTTTTATATCTTAAGGAAATTGGCAGCCGTACCGAAAAATACTGGTGCGGGATCATGCACGAGAGCAAACCGGGTTTTAAGGCGCATAAGGACCAGGCCGAACAGCATTTTGCCCGTTTTAACGACCCAGAAGATGCCCGTAAAAAATACGGCCCGCAATAAATCCGCCCCATTGATAAAGACCGGCGATAGGACTACTATATAATCATGAAACGTAGCCTTATTGTCGGTTTTTTATTTCTTTTTTTCCTAGCTCCTCTCAGCAGCCGTGCTGAGGCGGGTTTTGCAATTGACTCTTTTAATAGTCAGATTGAAATTCGCCCGGATGGACGCGTAGCCGTAACCGAAGAAATTGCCGTTGAGTTTCATCAGCCCCTGCATGGCATTTACCGGGATCTGCCGGTAGTTTATCGGTCCAGCGACGGGTCTGAGCTGGTGACGACGATTGAGGATGTAGCAGTAACAGAAAGTGGTAGCCGGGCCCCATTCACTCTGATAACTTCCGGAAATAGCCTGCGGATTCGGATTGGTGATGCCGCAACGCTTGTTTCCGGAAACCATCGTTACGCAATATCCTATCTAGCCACGGGCGTATTAAGCAGCTTTTCTAATTACGACGAGCTCTATTGGAATGTGAATGGCAATGGCTGGGAAGTGCCCGTGGGATCTATTTCAGCCCATGTTACGCTGGCCGGATCAGCGTTTACTCGTTCTCTTTGTTATGTCGGCCTGAGCGGTTCAACGGAAAATTGTCAGGCAACTCCAGGCGCGGATGGCTCGATAACTTATTCAAGCAGTCGTCCGCTTCAGGCAGGAGAAGGCATGACGATTGTGGCCGCCTTTCCGACAGGAACCGTCCCGATTCTTCATCCACAAACCGCTCAACCTCTCCCCTTAGAATGGGGTTGGTTGTTCGGGGCGGCCGCGGCGATATTGATTATCGGTCTCAGTGGTCTGTCGCGAATCTGGTGGCGGAAGGGGCGCGATGAATATTATGTACGCAAGAGTTTGAACGACCCTGAACAGCGTGAAACAATTCGCCCGCTCTTTGGCGGCAGCGAGCCTATCGGTGCTGAATATGAAGCGCCGGCCGGATTGCGTCCCGGTGAAATTGGCGTGTTAATGGACGAGCGGGCCGATATGCTCGATGTCAGCGCTAGTATTGTCGATTTGGCCGTACGCGGCTATCTGACAATCACCGAGACTACCGGCAGCGGATTATTCGGCAAGAGCGATTACTTGTTGACCCGAACAGCTAAGCCGGACGAAGGGTTACAGGCCTTTGAGCGGGTGTTGCTCAGCCGTTTGTTTAGTTTCAATGAAAGCGTTTTGATTTCAACTCTGCGCCAAAAGTTCCATTCCGCCCTGGAGGAAGTGAAAGATCTGCTGTATGCGGCGGCCGAAGAAAAAAAGCTGTTTGTCGAAAATCCAGGAAAAGTCCGAGGGCGCTATCTTCGAAATAGTTTTTTGCTGCTCGTGGCTTTGGGCATTGTCGGTTTTATTTTCATTACACAAGGTGGTGAAGCGCTGTTGTCTCATGTTCGTCTCAGCTCGGTTATTCTCGGCGCATTAGTGGGCGGAGGCGTGGTGACGGTGGCTGCCTTCTTCTTTTCTTTTGCCATGCCCAAACGGACGGCCTATGGACGTGAAATATATCGCCGTTGCGCCGGCTACCGGCTTTTTGTCAGCGGCACTGAAAAATACCGCCAGCCATTTTTTGAAAATGAGAATACCTTCATGGACGTCCTGCCCTATGCGATGGTTTTTGGCGTAACGCGTAAACTGGCCGACGCCATGCGCGATATGCAACTCCCGCCTTCCGCCAATCAATGGTACATCGGTAGCGGACCACTTAATGTCGCCCTGTTGGCTAATGGCTTGGATGGTTTTTCTCGTCAATTATCGATGGCGGCGCAATCAGCTCCGTCCGGCAGCGGTTTTAGCGGCGGCTCATCCGGCGGTGGTTTCGGCGGCGGTGGCGGCGGAAGCTGGTAATGATTGTGAATGTGTATGGAATACTCACGAAATGTGTCTGAGTTGGCCGCCCAGGTTATAGAGCGTCTTCGATCTGCCGGATTGTATATTACGACCGTAGAATCATGTACGGGCGGAGCGTTGGCCAGCTGTTTGACGGACATAGCCGGAGCCAGTGATGTTCTAAAAGATGCTTTCGTAACGTACTCTGATGAAGCGAAAGCGGCCTGCGGCGTGCCGGAAAATATCTTTGCTTCATATGGCGTGTACTCGCCGGAAATGGCTCGGGCTATGGCCGAAGCTGGCCAACGCTTCTCGGTCAAGGCTGATATCGCTATTGGTATCACCGGCCGCTTGTTTCCGGATAGTCCCGCCTCTATAGACATTGCCGTTTGCAAAACATCCCAGAGTCTCGTCCGGCATCTTGAATTAGAGGCAGCCAATCGCTCGGAGCAGAAAGAGCAGGTAGTAGAGGTAGCCCTCGGCTTGATTTTAAAAATAATGGAAACCGCCTAAGCTTTGAGAGTATGGATGAACACATCTTCTTTTTAATCAATCGTTTACCTCACGACTTGCCGTATATCTGGGGAGCGATGGGTCTTCGCTATGGCGCTTTTCTGGTGTTGGTGATTTTTATTCTGCGCCATATCGGCAGCCAGCGACGTTTTGTTAAAGGGAGCGGTATTATTTTGTTACCCTGGCTAACCGCTAATCTTTTAAAATTTGTCATTAATCGGCCGCGGCCAGCCGAAGTCTTGCAGGTTGAGTATCTTCAGCATGTCTATTGGTCGCCGGCTTTTCCCTCGGCTGAAACTGCCCTGGCTTTTTCTTTGGCAACGCTGTTTTTCTTCCTCGAGCGGCGCTGGTCACGCAGAATCGTCGCCTTTCTGCTGGCCGCAGCTATCGGCGTGACGCGTCTGTATTTCGGTGCCCATTACCCGAGCGATGTGCTCGGCGGCGCCTTGCTCGGAGTGATTGGCGTTGCGGTATGGCGAATCAATCGCCATAAGATAATCTAAGATAAACTTTTTTTCAGGTAATTCAAAAAGACTGCTTTGTGCAGTCTTTTTGAACAGGTAAGGTCGGCGCTTAGTAGCCGAGTTTTTCGTTGACCAGCAGTATTGTCACCTTTCGTCCGAGATGTGGATTCTCCTTATGCAGGATGAGCGTTTTGGCATGGGTGGTGTGTGACTTGTATGCTTCGAGCGCTCGAATATCTTCCAGAGGCACGACATATTCTTCTAAACGGCGCAGCGCGTCAGTCAGGGTCGGCATAATTTTCTGCGCGCCGACGACGAGAATAAGATTAGGAGAGGTAAAAGCTAAATGCGGCAACTGACTGCCGGTATTGGAGGCGATGACCAGCTGGCCGTCTTCGCTGAGGGCATGGACGCTGCCGAGATAGAAATCGGAATGGAGCGACTGCTGGCGTAAATGCGCTTGTTTGGCCGGATCGCTTTCTGCCAATATGTCGGCATGAAGATTCTTCCAGCCGTGCTGGCCGGCTTTAAGGTAGTCGATATAGCCGATTTCCGTTAAGGTAACGGAAGCGCCATTGTTAACGGAAGCGTCAGCCGGAATAAGTTCTTTTATTTTTTCCAAGGCGGCTGCCTTGTCTTGGACAACGATACTATTAAAATGATTTGCCGTTAGCGCGGCGGCGGTGCGGTCGATGATTTCGGCGGCCGGGAGATTGGCGTAATCCATATGAGTAGTTAATGAGTAATTGTGCGGACGTCCGCGTTATTTTTCGTCACGGCTTCGGTTAGATTTTTGAGAAGGCTGAGGATATGAACGGTGTTGAGAGAGTACACCACTTCCTGCCCACAGCGCTCATCGCTCACCAGCCCGTATTCCTTAAGGACCTTGAGGTGCTGCGAGACGGCGGGTTGAGTCTGGCCGAGTTCCTCGACCAGCTGTGAAACGGTCCGGGGACCGGCCGTAAGAATTTGCACGAGACGGTAGCGACAATTATTGCCGATGCCTTTCCCGAAACGCTGAATTGATTCGCAGAGATCTGACATATAAATATATTAGCATATTATTATATATTGTCAAGCTGATGAGGAAGTGGGCGGGGATTATGAAAATTTACGGCAAAACGCTACAATAAAGACCTAAGACGTAAGCTTTTTATGAAACCATACATATTAACCGTTCTGGCCTTGCCGCCTTCAGCAAAACCTCTTGGGCAAACATATATTCTGCGCAAGACATATATTGATTTACTTCAATCGGTTAATACCGTCCCTTTTGGCATCCCGTCATCCCTGTCTCTGGAAGATTTTGAAAAGCTCTACGGTTTGGCCTCCGGTATTTTTTTAACAGGTGGAAGTGATATTGAGCCCGGCATATATGGCCGGTCTATGGCCGGAGCTGAAGCGCCCTTTGATCCGCAACGCGATACGCTTGAGGCGGCGCTCGTACGGCGAGCAGCGGCTGACAAAAAACCGTTTATTGGTATTTGTCGTGGCAGTCAAATGTTGGCGGTTGCTTTGGGCGGAGAGCTGATTCAGGAAATCGGGTCGGCGGCGCCGGACGAAGTTCATGCTTCGACTATTCATGCCTACGAAGATACGCTTGATAAGCCTGACGTCATAGTTTCTCTTGATGCGTCATCGCGCCTGGCGACAATTCTGGGACGAATTCAGGCGCAGGCCCCTTGTAATCATCATCAGGCCATTTCCCGGTTGCCGGATAGTTTGCAGGCGGTGGCGCATTCTCCGGCCGGTATCATTGAAGCGATTGAAGCGTGCGACCGCGATTGGTTTGCCTTTGGAATCCAGTCTCATCCGGAAACGCGGGGCGGCGGCGATTTCTTGCCGCTCTTTAAGGCTTTTGCCGCAGCCTGCGCTGCCTGAAAAACTTACTACGGACAAACAAAAAAGACGAGCCAGGCTCGTCTTTTGTCATTAGAGGATTCTAACTATTGAAGTTGATTGAGAAGTTGTACATTCCCATACTGCACAAGGCCTTAAGGGTTGAGCCGGCGGCTTGGGCCGGTAGGGTAATGTCTGTGGTTCCGGTGGCGGGCAATACCTGGCTGTAGTTTATAGCAGGAATACGGAGCGATGATGAGCAATCAAACGTGGCGTTTGTCTTTACTCTAATAATTGTTGGGACCCCGGCTTTGGCAACTGTCGCCCGCGGTGAATAACCGCCCTTGGCGCTGATTTCAACAATCTGTTCGCCATTAGCCATGCTGACATTGGTAGCGGCAGCTTGGCCGACGTCGTATTTCGTTACTTTAGGATTACTTGGACGGCTGGCCATAGT
The DNA here is from genome assembly GCA_964451345.1 of uncultured Gammaproteobacteria bacterium. Lineage (GTDB taxonomy): Bacteria > Patescibacteriota > Patescibacteriia > Patescibacteriales > Patescibacteriaceae > Patescibacterium. The sequence continues at coordinate 13,263 of CAYVHQ010000006.1, forward strand.
AACAATGGCAATTAGGACAACGGCGCCAACGCCAACCAGGATAGAGGTATTTTTTTTCATATAGTCAGTATACTAGATATTGAGCAGCGGTGGCAAGACGCCGAGGACCGCCAGACTATTGAGAATATTCAAGAGGCCAAACAGCATGACGATAATCCCGGCAGCTTTGAAGAAAATACCAGCTTTGGCACCTTGCCCGATGCGGAAAGAGCCGAAGCTGATGAGACCGAGGACTGGCAAGGTGCCAAGTGCAAAAGCTAACATAGTTAGCCCGCCGGTTAGGAAGCTGCCGGTTGTCAGAGCGTAGAGCTGCATCGATTGCGTGAAGCCGCAGGGCAGGAAGAAGGTGGCGATACCGACCAGGGCGGGCGTCAATGTATGATTTAGTTCCGTTGCTTTTAGCGCGCGGCGGGCGATGAACTTAGGCATGGTGGGTAAGAGCCGTTTGGTCCAGGGAAAGATATCAAGCAGATTGAGTCCGAGTATGATCATGACAGCGCCGATGATGAGACTGAGACCAAAAAGTCCGTTTTGGCCAAGGCTAAACGAAGAGCCGATGGCACCGATCACTCCGCCCAGAACAAAGAAAGCGATAATGCGGCCGACATGAAACAGAATTTGCGGTTTGGTTCGCTGGCCGCCGCGGGTGAAGGTGGCTGACATCGATAAGAGTAGTCCGCCGACCATGGCCATACAGCTCGAGAGCGAGGCGACGATGCCGATGCCGAAGGCGCTGCCGTAGCTGACCCGGTCGGCCGTAATTAGATTAACAATACCGAGCTTCTGCAGGAGGACGAAGAGCGCGATAAAAGCCAGCGCGACCGGGAGGGCAATTTTAAAATCCCTATACTTGGTTTTTTCCGCAGTCTCGATGTTTATAGAACTAGAAAGCGAGTAGCCATGCGTCGCCAGTGGTTTTGATAAGTCGGCGGCTATATCCGTTGCCGGCCTATCGCCGAACTCTCCGCAGATCTCAACAGTCTCAGCGCTGAGATTGGTTTTGGCTTGGGTTACGCCCGGCTGTTTCAGGAGCTCCTCTTCAGTTAGCAAAACACAAGCGGCGCAGTGCATGCCTTTGACCTGGAAGGTATAGGTTTTCTTGTCCATACTATAGTTTTTTGGTTTTAAGTCGTAATGAATTGCTAATGACCGAGACGCTGCTTACTGCCATGGCGAGACCAGCGAAAACCGGATTCAAAGTAATTCCCCAGAGTGGATAGAGCAGGCCGGCGGCGATCGGAATGCCGACGATGTTGTAAATGAACGCCCAGAAGAGGTTTTGTTTGATGGTCCGAATTGCTGCACGGGAAAGCGTGAAGGCCTGGGCTAGCTTAGCAATATCGCCATGAAGAAGAGTAATGCCGGCGGATTCGATAGCGATGTCAGTGCCGGTGGCCATGGCGATGCCGACGTCGGCCTGGACCAGCGCCGGTGCGTCATTAATACCATCGCCGGCCATGGCGACTTTTTTACCCTGCGCCTGCAACTCTTTAATCTTACCGGCTTTTTCCTGTGGTAACACTTCGGCAATGACGTTAGTGATTCCGGCTTGGGCGGCAATGTAATCAGCGGCGGCTCGATTATCGCCGGTCAGCATAACTACGTCGATATGTCGAGCGCGTAGAGCGGTAATCGCCTGGGCAGCGGTCGACTTGATCGTATCACTTAAGGCCAATAGTCCAGTCGGCTGATTATCAACTGTTAGAATGACTACGGTTTTGCCCTGAGCTTGCAGGGGCGAAATTTGGTTGTTCAGTCGATTGTCTGCTTCGGCCGGCTTGCGTACGGCGACAACCTGATCACTGATGCGACCGCTGACGCCGATACCGGACTGGCTTTGAAAATCATCAGCTTTTAGTAACTCAATCTTTCGCTCAGTGGCACCGCTTATAATCGCACTAGCTAACGGATGCTCGGAAAAACTTTCTAAGCTAGCGGCATATTGCACGATACGTGTCTCAGACCAATCGGGACTAAGTGAGACAATGTCACTGAGGCGCGGCTGTCCACTGGTAACCGTACCGGTCTTGTCGAAAACGACCGTATCGATGCTATTTAATTTTTCCAAGGCTTCGGCGTTACGAATCAGAATGCCGTAACTGGCGCCCTTGCCGACCGCGACAATAATGGCCGTTGGCGTGGCTAGACCGAGGGCGCAGGGGCAGGCGATAACGAGGACGCCGACGAAAGACAGGATGCCATAGGAGAGCGCCGTCGAAAAGCCGATGGCCGCTGTACCGAGAGTCAGCCAGACTATTAGACTGAGTAGGGCGATTCCGAGGACGGTTGGTACAAAAACGCTTGAGATCTTGTCGGCCATGGCCTGAATCGGCGCTTTAGAGCCCTGTGCTTCTTCGACGAAGTGGATAATCTGAGAGAGAAAGGTATCATTCCCAATCTTAGTTGCGACGAAACGGAATGAGCCTTGTTTATTAAGAGTTGCTCCTATAACAAGATCTCCTGGCCCTTTGTCGACCGGCATGGCCTCGCCGCTGACCATCGATTCGTCGATACTTGAGTTACCTTCGCTAATTTTTCCGTCTACTGGAATTTTAGCGCCTGGTTTGACAATCACTGTATCGCCGATGGCAACTTCGCTGATGGCTACTTCAACCTCCTGTCCATCGCGCCAAAGTAGAGCGGATTTGGCCTGTAGGCCAAGCAGCTTTTTAATAGCTTCGCCCGTCCGGTTCTTGGAGCGAGCCTCGAGGTATTTGCCAAAGACGACGAAACCGATAACGACAATGGTGACATCGAAATAGGTATAGTCAGGCAGATTGAAAACGGTTTTGAGCTGTGGCAGGAGAGTGATGGCTAGGCTATACACATAGGCGACAAGTGTGCCGAGGCCGATGAGCGTATCCATATTAGCGACGCGGAAGCGTAGAAAATTAACCACGCCTTTCAGGAAGGGCTGGCCAATCCAGAAGAGCATGACGCTGGAGAGAAGTAGGCCGATGATATTAAAGAGTTCCATCGGCAGTGGCAGATTTGGGATACTTGGGATGGCTCGGCCGGCAATATCCCACATCATGAGAAAAAAGATGAGCAGAGCTACCGGCAAGGCGAAAAGAGCTTTGTCTTTAAGATTAATCAGCTCGTCTGTTTCTTGAGAGGCGACTTGTGGGGTTGCCTGCGCTGCGGTTGATTGATCAATAAGGCTGTAGCCGAGTTTACTGGTTTCGGCGTTCATATCAGTTAGCGAAACCCGACTCGCATCGTATTCGATCGAGGCTTTCTCGGTTGCATAGTTGACGTTAGCGGCATGAATGCCAGGTAGCTTAGCTAGACGCTGACCGATAATTGTTGCGCAACTAGCGCAATGCATGCCGTTTACCTTGAATTGTTTTTTTTCCATGGTAGTGGTTTAGAGTTTGTACCAGTCGCTGCGCCAGTCTTTGAATATCTTCAGGGTTGTCGTGAGGAACGTGTCGACAGCGTTGGCGTTATCAAGGACTTCTGGCCGGTTTGATTTGAGCTTGATTTCCTTGGTCATTAAGAGCCCTGCTTCATGATGGGCGATGAGGGCATTTAAGAAACGCAGATCAAAAGTATCGCCGGCGCTGCCGAGGTTGATGCGGGCCGGATCCTTAACTGGCCGGGAATCGTTATACCAGGCTTTTTTCCACGTATAAAGCTCAGCGATAGCTCCCGGCTCGTCAGCAAGAATCTTGGCCGAGAGTTCCTGTATCTCTGGACGCTGGCTTTCTTTTTTGGCCTGTTCGGCTAGAAGCATAGCGCCGCGATGATGAGCAATCATAGCGTTAAGGTAACGCTGGTCGATCCAGCGGTCGGCTTGGCCAAGTGTCATGATATTTTTATCATACATGCCGAGTCGGTATTCCGGTGTAAGGAAATATCCCACTGCTAGTCCGATAACAGCAGAGACAATCATGAGTGAAACGGCGAACGGGAGCAATATTTTTTTCATACAGTTAAAAGTTAATAAATATTATTTACGTTTCAGTCGGTAGACCGTTAAGATCTCTTCTTTAGCTTTCTTTTCCTTGCCTTTCTTGATCTGGTCAATTACACAGCTGCTGAGATGCTCTTCCATAAGAGCGTCTTCGACGCCGGACAAGGCGCGCTTAACGGCTGAGGTTTGTGTAATAACGTCGATGCAGTAGGTGTCTTTCTCGATCATCTCCTGCAGGCCGCGAATTTGGCCTTCAATGATGCGCAAACGTTTAATGAGATTGTGATGATTATGTTTCATATAGCTCCAGCATATACCCCCCTGGGGTATATGTCAACTGTTTCGTCTCGGCGACGAGACAAGTAGCTAGCTTCCCGCTGGGCAGAGTGGTATAATGGTTGTACGAATATTTATCTTCTCGTATGAAAAGAAATCTCTATATCGCGCTCGTCGCTCTACTCGGAATTCTAGTCGGCGTCGGCGTGACGTCACTGAGCGAAACATATGTTATTAATAACGCTCTCGCACAGGGCCTGATACCGTATGCCTATAGCTACTTCAATACCGAGACGTATATTCCGCCCTACGTACTTTTGGCAATTTTATTGCTCGGGGCGGCCGGCGGCTTCATGATAGGACATACTTGGTGGCGGCTGGTGTATATCGAAAAGCGCCACTGGCTATATGCTAAAGATGAAGGCATGGCCGCTTCTCGTTCAGGCAAACCAGCACCCGCCGCTCGCAAGAAAAAGTCACGCGGCGTGTAGCTACCACTTTCAGAAATTTAAAAAAGCCGGATGTGTCCGGCTTTTTGATTTTCTTCATTTCGTTTTTGGCATACACGACTATTCTTGCCTCGTCGACGTTTTGCAAGAGAGGGACATTGCATTCATCGCTTCCAAGAAAGACAGATTTAGCGCTTGTTTTTTTCGAGCGTTATCAAGCGCCATTTTTTGCTTCCGGAGTAGACTTTGAAAATAGGATGGATCGGGTAGTTTTGTACTGTCTAAGCAGATGCCTGCATTAACGAGACAGTCGTCGATAATACGACAGATTTCCGGAAAAGCCTTGTTCCAGATAAAAAGTTGTAACTGCTTCACAGGGAGCGAGGTGAGAGTATCTGTTGTATGGAGACTATTGTGCGCATATAGATTCTCCAGTAATTGTATGACGGGTGTTAGTCGATGGGCGGCTATATCTTCCAGGTAATCATGGGCATCATCATTCCACTGGCGGGCCTCGAGAAGTTTTAGAAAATAATCTTTGAAATATGTAAGACTATTATTTTGCTCACTATAGCGATTAAAGACTGCTAGGGCGGGCAGAGCACAACCGAGTGACTTGCCCGCCACGTTAGTCGGTAGGGTGGAATGGGCTTCGGCTTCGAGTGTTAGTTCAATTCCGGATAATATATTTTCGCTCGCCCCGGGCCAGAGCTGTGCATAGAGGGCGGCGCAGCGTCTTGTAGCAAAAAGTGCAAATGGCAAGTCGCTGACGGGGGCTTGCTGGTCAATAATGCGGTCGATTAAGCCATAGCCGATTAAACCGGAAAGCTGGGCGACGCCGAAGTTACACAGTTCCGCTCTTGGTAGACAATTGTCGTTTTTCAAAGCCGTTGCTGTCCGCTTGGACCACAGCACTGTTTCACGCCAGAAGGGATGGGTCAGAAGTCGAGCTGATTCTTGGGCCATTCGATTTCCAAACGACGGGCTAATCGTATAGCACTCTCCGTTATTCTTTTTGATAATTTCCTCAAAAAGACTAGAATCATTATTTTGTTGCTTCGAGATATTCCTGGTATTCAGATGTTCCCTATAGAGAGTCAGTGCCTCAAGACAGAAGGCGGTAGTGACGGCTCGGCTGCCGTAGTAGGTCTGTTTTTCGGCAGCTCCTGATTCGATAAAAAGCTTCTCTGCGTCCCAGAAACCTTCGGTTTGCGTCGCGAGCAAATATTCTATCGTACTCTCTAGATTTTGAGGTTTTCCCCAGCGCAATAGGGAACAAACAGCGAGGGCTGACGCCTGTGGTGAGCTCCATACTCCATTTTTCTGAAGAGAATGTATTATTTTCACTCCTCGCTTTTGCTCAGCTCCGCCAAAGGCGCGGCTGATGAAATAAAGGATAGTCAGTGGGGATTGATAGTAGCGAGAAGTTAGATGCTCTGCTCTTAGATACTCATTAAAATATGTATCAAGACCGGGCATATGGACGCCCTGAAGAGATAAAGCAAATGCAATATTGGCATTGACCACCGGATCTATATCCGCCCAACACCCGTCGCTGTGCCAATCAGTCAACCAGGTATTGTACGGACCGCCTACGGCGGTTTCCGCGCGTATCAGTGATTGTGCAAAACAAGCCAGCTGCTGTCCGCTCAGTCCTTCGGGGGCATACAGTTGCTGGGCGGCGTAGGCCAAAGCTGTGTCATCGAGGTCGTCAGGATATATCTTCTGTTGTCCCCCGTGAGTAGGTGTGTGATAGTTGAAGGTGCCGTCCTTGTTAGCGGCTTTATTTATCACCAGCATCGCAGACAATTGGGTGGCCGGCCAAGAATCATGTGTTTCGTTTTTTAAACAGTCCAAGCAAGTTAGGATTAAGGGAATTGGAAAGAAGGGTTGACTGGAATCTTTACTGGCTGTGGCGCGCGGTGACAATTCATTGGCATATGGAAAACTTTTAGCTAAAAATGACAAGCCTTTTTGAATTGCAAGATTTATTTTATTGCTCATGGGTCGGTGGCCGGCTCACTGGCAACGACAAGCTGAAGGTCGTACCGGTGCCGAGTGAACTGCGGCATTCGATTCTTCCCTTAAAGTGCTCTTCTATAATATCCTTAACCATCGCTAAACCAAGTCCAAGACCGGATGGCTTGGTGGTAAAGAAAGGTTCAAAGATTCTAGTCTGTTTATCGTCGCTCATGCCGCTGCCGTTATCAGTGATTTCAAGTCGAAGAACAGTATCGTTTTCCCAACAGCGAATAGTGACACGGCGCTTTCGTTCATCAGCAACATCGTCAAAGGCCTCAAAGCTATTTATAACAAGGTTGGCACAGGCCTGGTAGAATTTGATTGGATCGCCTTCTAGGTATATTGCCTCCGGCATATCTCCCTCTAGATCAATTAAACGTTCGCGAGCCTGATACTGCATAACGTCGCAGAGATCGCGCAATTCCGCTCCCGCGTTAAAGATTTGAGATGTGCTTTTCATTTTCATATGCTTGCGCAGGCGGCCAATCTGCTCTTCGATGCGCCTTGCACTGCGCACCGCTCGATCGATTGTTTCTCTGGTCTGCTCACGGGCAGGTAAAGAAACGTTTTTGCGTTCAAGCTCGTGAAAGGAAAGTGAAACAGCGGAGAGAGGATTAATAAGGTCGTGAAAAAGTCCGGCAGATAGTTTGCCGAATTCAATAAAGCGGCCCAGCTCGGCGCTGCGTTGCAATTCGGCGTCTTTCCAGGCCCGCGTCCGCTCACTGACCATGTCTTCAAGATTATCACGTTCGATTTTTAAGGCCTCTTCGGAGGAAAGGGCCCGCTCCAGAGACTGTTCCATTGAACGGGTAAAGAGCCAGGAAAAGAAAGTTGCTAAGGCGAGCATAACTGTATACGCGATGAGATCCTCGACCGTCACTGTTTTAGTCTTCCAGAGTGGCAGCGAGCCTTGAGCGTACTCGCGTAAGCCATTCCAGATAATACTGCTGGCACTTAAGCCAGCCGCAATTAGTGCCACGCGACGGCCGAGGATAACTCCGGCGATTGTGATGAAGAGGGCGTAACTCAGAAGACCGCTCGGCATACTAGCACCCCAGTGATAGCTACCGTAAGCGTTTCCCAGAAAATAGATAATCAAAAAGATCCCCGCCGAAGATTTGACAAAACCGTTTCGGACAGCGGCTATGAGGATTAGGCAGCCGGTTATCATACCAGCGATAACCAACCAGTCGATTCCCTTATAGTTATTGCCGAAGTGAATTGTTTGGTAGGCAACTAAAATAAGGAGACAGGCTAGAAAGCCGCTGATGATATATAGGATTAGCAAGAAAATACGTGAGCGCTCGGTTAGCATGCTGTCTTCTTCAGTCATATCGGCGTTTTTGATAATTCTCATTCTGGGGCAGAGGATTCTTAATGCTCTTCGTTGAGCCACGGTTCGAGGGGCAGCTCTTTGATTACTTCTTCGACGAGAGTTGGTACGGATCGGCAGGCGGCATTATTGAGGACTATCTCTATGATGTGCGGCATATGGAAAATCGAGGTATGAAAAAGTGTCCTATTCGACCCCTAGGACTTGGCGCCATCATAGCACTATGAGTTTAAGAAAAAATAAAGTCACAATTTTTAGGAAGTAGTACGGTCGATGACATAGCCGAGGCCGGATACGGTACGAATTAGGCGGGGACAGCCGGCAGTCGCTAATTTTCGGCGAAGGGTATGGATATGTGTTTCAATGGTCTTTGAAAAGATATCAGTACCGGTTTCCCAAACATGATCAAGGATCATGTCTCGGGAAAGGGTCATGCCCTGTTGGCGGCCAAGTAATTCCAACAGCCCGAATTCATGGCGAGTGAGCGGCAAATCGCGGGACTGGAAGCGAGCAACTCTTTGCGACAAATCAATTTCCACTCCGGAAAGAAAGATGCTCTGATGGACTGCGGGCGGGGGACGGCGCAGCAAAGCGGCGATGCGCGCCAGTAATTCTTCGGTGGCGCATGGTTTTGACATATAGTCGTCAGCGCCATTATTCAGCAGCTCAGTTTTATCTGATATTTCGGAACGGATGGAAAGGATAAGAATGGGAAGTATGTATCCGTCCGCTCGTAATTCACGGCATACGGACAGTCCGTCTTTGTCAGGCAGGGAATAATCAAGGATGAGAAGGTCGTAGCAATTATTTTGTAGCAGGGCCTGTCCACGCTTCGCATCAGAAGCAGTGTTGACTGCGAAATTGGCTGCGCGAAGGCAAGCGGCCAGGGCGGCGGCTTGATCGATATCGTCTTCAATCACGAGTAGGCGCATATAGCGTATATTCTTTTAATTATACCAAAAATAGGCACATCTGCCAGTATAGTTGTACTTTGGGACGGGATATGGGATGCTTAAGGTATTGGTAGTACCTTCTCAATTCATCACGATTTTTTCAAAATAAAACAAAAATATCATGTTATTTAATCTTTGGGATTCTGGGTGGCTTGCCCTCATTTATATCCTTGTTACCGGGCATTTTACAAGCATTAGTTCTTCGTTATATTTACATCGGGCAATAACTCACAAAGGAGTTATTTTCAAGGCCCCGATTAACTTTCTGATGAGGACTTGGCTCTGGCTGGCAACAGGCATGAGCACGAAAGAATGGGTAGCTTGTCACAGAAAACATCACGCTTTTCCGGATGAAGAGGAAGATCCGCATTCACCGGTGCAGAAAGGCTTTTGGTCAATCATCTTTGGCGGAGTTTTTCATTATAGAAAAGCCGTCGCGGATAAAGAGATGGTTGAAAAGTTCGGCAAGGGCTGTCCGGATGATTGGTTGGAAAACAATGTGTATATGAAATACCGATCATGGGGAATCTATATCCTGATGGGCATAAATATTCTCCTATTCGGTTTCATTTTCGGGCCAATAGTCTGGCTCGGACAAGTTCTCTGGATGATCGTTATTGGTCATACTGTTAACGGCTTGGGCCATGGATTCGGCATATTCACTATAAAGAATCTTTTTAATTATCGAAACACTGACGTTGCAGACCATTCGACTAACATTATTCCGGTTGGTATATTGATAGCTGGTGAAGAGCTACATAATAATCACCATGCTAATCCGGCATCGCCGAAGTTCTCAAGAAAATGGTATGAGTTCGACATGGGCTGGGTCTACATCAAAACCCTTTCCTTAATCGGTTTAGCTAAGGTTAGATACTCGACCACAAAGTAGTTTTAACAATCAGTCCAAAGCCCCGGTGGAATCACTTGGGCTTTTTTAATTGAATATTGGCTAAGAATAGTTAGCAGAGTTCGGCGTTTTCTCTTAATCGCCGACATGCTATACTGCCTGCATATGCCTGTCTCTTATTTATTGGAAAGAAAAGAACTCCTGCTTGATGAGCAATCGGCCGAGGCCGTCCTGGCCGTCGGCAAGGAATATGTCCTGCGTATTAATGATATGCCGGATGAGGAAAAGCCGCGCGAGCGTCTCCTTAAGTATGGTCCTGGGGCTCTATCTGTTGCAGAATTAACCGCTATCTTGCTTGGGACGGGGACTAAAAAAGAAGATCTCATGTCCATGGCATCGCGGATCGTTAAAGATTACGGCGAGCGGATATTATCGGACCAGGCCAAGCCGGCTGCCATGGCCAAGGAATTGAATATTCCTCTCGTTAAAGCCATGCAGATTGTCGCTTCGGCCGAACTTGGCCGGCGTTTTTACGACCGCCGCGAACACGGCCAGGCAGTTATCCGAACGGCCCGCGATGTGTATGAATATTTGAGCGAATTGCGTCATTTGCCTAAAGAGCATTTGCGCGGCCTGTATCTCAATACGCACCATCGCCTGATCCATGATGAAGTAATTTCCATCGGTACGATCAATTCAAACCTCATCCATCCGCGCGAGGTATTTAAGCCGGCAATCGAGTATGGTGCCGCCGCTTTGATTCTGGCGCACAACCACCCCTCCGGCATAGTCACCCCGAGCCAGGCGGATATTGATATTACTAATCATGTCATCGCCGCTGGCAAGATTGTCGGCATCCCCCTTGTCGACCATGTTATCATCGGCAAAGACAGCTATTTAAGCATTGAAGCGGAGTATTAATTGTATGGCTGGACGTCTTCGCGACAGTTCGTATGATCTTTCTTGGCCGGCGATTGTCAGTGGTGATACTTCTGCGCTTTTCGGCCCACTTCTGTTGCGCGATGAAGCCCGGAACCAGGCGGTTGAAGCCGAGCGCCATTTTAACGACCTCTACCATTTCTTCCTTAATCGTTTTGCCCGCCTGTCACACGATAGCGAGCTGACTGAAGAAGAATCAAAACGCTTAACTGCTTTACTGGCAGAGTTGCTCGAGGCTAAGAAAAAATTAGCAGCTCTCGAGTAGGGTTCCTTATACTATTATTTTACATATATGCCCTTAATGGAAAATATCGGAGCGATTGAAAAGGTTGAGGGATTACCTTCGGGCTGGCAGCTCGTAACGCAGTCCTGGACGCTCTACAAGCAAAAGTTTGCCTTAGTGACCGGCATTGCTGCCGTAATGGGGCTTATTATTTTTGTGATCAATTTGGGAATTTTAAACGCCACCCATTTTACTCCCGATTCTTCGCCTGAACTTATGAATGTCATGAAGCTCGTCACCTTTGTTCTTGGACTTTTTGTTCAGGGGGCGCTGATTCAGGCCTTGGCTTTTCCGGAACAGGCTCCAACGGTGGCGCATGCCTATATGAGCAGTAAGGGAAAGATTGGCATGATGCTTCTCGTCGGTATTATTGTCGGACTGATTGTGGCAGTTGGAACAATTGCTTTCATCGTACCTGGTATATTATTCGCCTTATGGTTTGGTTTTTCTAACTACGTCGTCATTGTGGATGGACTGGGAGAAATGAAGGCGATGAAGGCGAGCCGGCGTTTAGTTGTCGGTCGGGCTAACGCTGTTTTGTGGCGTTGGATTTGTGGCGGACTGACTTCCGCTGTTCCATTGATTCTCATCAGTCTTATTATTACCATCCTTCCTATCAATACGGAATTACGCCGCATTGTTGGAACGGCCCTTTCCTTCATCTTTGTCTCGCCGTGGTTCTTGATATTTGGCTACCTGCTTTTTACCAATCTAAAGCGCATCCAGGCGTCCGTTACTCCGCCAATGCCGCGTCCGTAATGTATTGATAGGATCTTTTGCTGACTCGTAACAGCCCATCCCTGGGCTGTTTTTGTTTTAATATTAGGAAAGAAGGTAGCAAGGCTAGGTTTTCAGAGCATTTGCTGCTGTTTCGATGACGCATGAAATAAAATTGAATATTCGATGTATTAATAGTACGGCTCTGTTGCAGTCAAGCTTGCCTTACGGTTTAACCGGCGGTATAATGTAACAGCCTTTTTTATTATATTTTTATCATATATGGAAGAACAGAATACGCCGTCCGCTCCTACGACCAGTACTACTCCTATGAGTCCCAAACAAAAGCTTGTTATGTGGATCGTGATTGCTGCTATTCCAGTCGGCATTCTTGTGTATGCAATGGCTAACCGCGGCATGAAACAGACGGCTGTTACTAATAGCGGCAATGTCGCCACTCAGACACCTTCGGCTAACGAAGCCATGACGCCGGTTACGCCTGCGGCAACCCCTTCAACTGCCACTCCGACCCCGACGCCAGCTGTTACGACCACTACTTCTGCATATAAGGACGGCACGTACTCGGCTGTTGGAAACTATGTTTCGCCAGGTGGCGCCGAAGACGTTAAGGTTTCCCTTACCCTGAAAGATGGGATGGTGACTGATTCGACGTTTGAGGCACATTCTCCTCGCCCGATGTCGGCCCGTTTCCAGGGACAGTTCGCCGCAGGCTATAAGACGCTTGTTGTCGGACAGCCAATCGCCGACCTTAAACTCGGCGCGGTTTCCGGTTCTTCCCTGACCCCGATGGGTTTCAACGACGCTGTCGCAAAAATCCAGGCTCAGGCAAAGTCGTAATAATACATATGGCCTGGAGTCCAGAGCCATTTGCCTTCGAGGCCATCGGTACGCATTGGATAATCTCCTTGCCCGATGGCCTTTCGGCATCTATGCGGCAGAATATCGAGCGATTAGTTCATGAGCGGATAGCAGTTTTTGATAAGAATTATTCCCGTTTTCGGGCGGATTCGCTGATAAGCGAGATGTCGCAACAGACGGGGAATTACTTGCTGCCGACTGATGCCAAACCGATGTTCGATTTGTATGAGAAACTGTATCGTCTCAGTCGCGGAGCGGTTACTCCGCTGATTGGCCAGGTCCTTGCCGATGCCGGATATGACGCGATATATTCCCTCGAAACAAAAAAGCTTTCTCAGCCGCCGGCCTGGGATGAAGTTCTGGAATATGCTTACCCAAATCTGCTGGTTAAAAAACCAGTATTGTTAGATTTTGGGGCCGGAGGCAAGGGTTACCTTATCGATATTGTCGCGGATTTATTAGGTGCTGCCGGACTAGAATCCTTTATTATTAATGCGGGCGGGGATATAATTCATAGAGACCAGTCTGGTCTGTCTTTTGCGGTTGGTTTAGAGAATCCTGATAATACCCAAGAAGCTGTAGGTATTGCCTCGCTGGCTAACCGAAGTCTCTGTGGATCAGCGGGTAATCGACGCGTCTGGAGGCAGTTTCATCATATTATCAGCCCTTTTACGCTTAGTTCGCCCCGCCATATCAAGGCGCTCTGGACTTTGGCAGATTCGACGCTTCTGGCAGATATGATGGCGACTGCTTTATTCTTCATGGAACCGTCGGAGTTAGAAAGTTTCTCGTTTGAATATATTATTATTCGGGAAGACAACAGGGTTGAAAAATCCGCTGCCTTTCCCGCTAAGCTTTTTGTATGAACTTCGTTGATCGCTTTCTGAACTCCATTACTATGTACCGCTTGGCTTTGTATGGTTTGGGGCTGATGGCTCTGTCGGCTTTTATACTGGCCATGTTTGGCCTTCTGCCTTTTTCTCCCTTGGCTTTGTTCTATTCCGGCGCCCTTCTCTTGACGGTATGCTTTACGACAAACTTTCTTCTGGCCAAGTTAGCTGGCCGTGCGGTTAACATCGAGTCAGCTGATATTACGGCGCTGATTCTTTTTTTAATCATGGCCCCGCCTGTTAGCTGGCAGGAGGCGAAGACAATTGTATTGGTTGCCGCCTTGGCCATGCTCATTAAGCACGTCGTCACCTTCCGCGAGAAACATATTTTCAACCCGGCGGCAATCGCTCTTGTGGTGGCGGGCTTAGCCGGCTCAGGTATGGGCATATGGTGGATTGGCACGCCGGCGCTCTTGCCGGTTTCGCTTGTTGTAGGTCTTTTGATTGTGCGCAAGATTCGTCGTTTTCCCTTGCTCTTGGCTTTTGGTGCCGCGGCCTTGGTCAGTCTCTCATTTTTTGGCTTTCATAACGGACTGTCTTTGGATCGCATACTTATCTTAGCTTTTGGCTCTTATCCGCTGGTTTTTCTCGGTACAATCATGCTGACCGAGCCTCTTACCCTGCCTCCGACCCGACGTTTGCAGATACTATATGGCGTTATTGTTGGTTTGTTCTTTGGGGCGCAATTTTCCTTTGGACCCATCTTTTCTACGCCGGAATTAGCTCTCGTTATTGGCAATCTTTTCGCCTTTGCGGTCAGCTCGAAATACAAGCTCAAGCTTTCTTTTCTTTCGAGCGCTCGTTTGTCTGATGATGTCTACGAATTTATTTTTTCAAGTCCTCGGCCCGTCGTTTTTCGAGCAGGGCAGTATCTCGAATGGACCTTGCCCCGCTTTTTTTTGGATTCGCGTGGTAACCGTCGTTTCTTTACGATTGCCTCGTCGCCCACTGAAAAAGAGCTGCGCCTGGGTGTCCGCATTGTCCCTAATGGCAGCCGCTTCAAGAAAGAGTTGCTGTCGCTTAAGGCGGGTGATCCGCTGTGGGCCGGATCATTGTCGGGCGATTTTACTCTTCCTGATGACCCGCGCGAAAAACTGGTTTTTATTGCCGGCGGTATCGGCATAACCCCTTTTCGCAGCATGGCCAAGTATTTGATTGATGCAGGAGAAGACCGGGATGTGCAATTAATATATTCATGCCTGAATGACTCATCTTTTGTCTATAGAGACATATTTGCCAGCGCCGAGGCGAGGGGCTGGAAAACGCTCTATCTAGCTACTAATACAGACGGTTACCTGACCCAGGAGCTGTTGCGAAAAACCGTGCCTGACTTCGCTGAACGGACATACTATTTGTCCGGACCTAATGCCATGGTGGAAAATTATGAAAAGCTGCTGATGGAGGCTGGCGTTCACCAGTCGAGAATCAAGACTGATTATTTCCCTGGATTCTAATCCTACGGTATTATGAAAAAGTACTGGCTGGTAAAAAGCGAAGGCGATTGCTATTCGATTGACGATCTTGAAAAGGATAAGCAAACCTCCTGGTCCGGAGTACGAAATTATCAGGCGCGCAATTTTATGCGCGATGATATGCGTCCCGGCGATGCTGTGATTTTTTATCACTCCAGTGGAGTGCCGACAGGCATTTACGGACTAGCGGAAGTGTCCAGTTTTTCCCATGTCGATGAAACCCAATTCCAGGCTGAGGATGAGCATTATGACCCGTCTGTTTCCCGACAAGCGCCTCGCTGGTATTGCGTAGATCTTCGTTTTAAGAAAAAATTTTCGCAGCCAATCACCTTAGAAGAAATTAAGCGTGACGCTGAACTAGGTGACATGCTTCTCTGCCGGCGCGGTAATCGCTTATCCGTCATGCCTGTCGAGGAAAAGCATTTCAAAAAGATAATTACTATCGCCGCCCGGCGCTAACCCTATGGCCTCTTGTCCCTACTGCGGAAATAATCCTGTGCCTCACTTTCCGACCTGGTTTAATGAATCCTCGACCGTTTTCATGACGCCACTCAACCGCTTTACCTTTGGCAATCAGCTGGGTAAGCTTTTTTTCAAATACGTCGGACGCCTATTCTGGCCGCTATTTCTGTTGATGGAAAAAGCGCATATGGTGACGTATCGCTCGGCTCCTTCAGCAGCGACTAGTTCGCGGGCCGAAGTTTTGTGGGAGGAAGCGGGTCGTCGCGGCCTTCGCATGGAAAGCGTTCTTTTTCTTGGCCGGGAGAATGACACATATCGAATTTTTATAAAAAACCGCCCCATCTATTTCAGTGGATTACCCCGTCCGCCCTATATGCCCGAGACGGCCGAATGGTGGATGGACGATAAGGCGAGAGTGAAGGCTGTGCTGTCCGCCGCTGGAATTCCGGTTTCGATTGGCGGTTCCTTTTCTCATTTTGGACCTCTGCTGACGGCATTTAGGCGGCTAGAAAAACCGGTTATTATCAAGCCTCGCCTTGGCTCACGCGGCCGCCATACGACAACGTTTATTTACAATGAGCGTCAGCTTAAGAAATCTTTTCGCATCGCTAAGCAGCTTTGCTACTGGGTCGTACTGGAAGAACATCTGACCGGTAGCGTTTATCGAGCGACAATGATTGGCGGTAAGCTGAGCGGCATTCTGCGTGGCGATCCGCCACGCGTGACCGGAGACGGCATTCATACGATTCGCGAATTGGCCGCCCTCAAAGATGCCGCTCGTCACGAGAAGGTTAGTCCGGTAAAGCTGACTGGACAGACGGAACAGTTTCTTGGGCGGAATAATTTGCGCCTTGATGACATATTGCCGGCTGGCCGGACAATTGATCTGTCGGAAAAGATTGGCGTATCGTATGGCGGGCATAGCGCTGAGGAAACGCATCTGATCCATCCTAAAACAATGGCGATTCTTGAAAAGGCGGCGGCGGCCATTAATGATCCGATGATTGGTTTTGACTTTATCATTGCCGATATTGCCGGCGACCCAGATATGCAAAAGTGGGGCATTATCGAATGCAATGGCGTTCCTTTTATAAATCTTCATCATGACCCGGTTGAGGGCTATCGCAACGTCGCGAAGGACGTCTGGGATTTCGTGGAAGCGCACCCGGATTTTTACTAAATAAAAAAAGCTTCACCCAGCGGTGAAGCAATGATTACTCGCGGAGCCGCAGAGGCGGCTTATTTTTTCTTATGTTTACTACCTTAATCATGGTTCCGTGATCATGGCGCTCATCGATGGTATGCGGAGCATCGGGAGCGGATTTAGGATCGCGTTCATTAGAGCAGTTTTGCTTATGGGCTTGGTCGCGAGTTTTTGATTCATACAGATTGGGAGCTGATTGACGGCTTTTGTTTTCTTTCATGGCAGTGTTTTTAAGGATTCTCTAGATGATAACGCTGGTTTTCAGTAAAGTCAATACTAAAAAAACAGCCCTCTATAGGGCTGTTTTTTCGTTTTGGAAAACAAGTTAAGCAACTTTAGCCGTCTTGTTATCGCAGTTCTTACACATCGCTTTGTGCATGGCGATTTCATAGATTGCTGAAAGACCGACCAAGATGTAGATCAAACGAGAAATCCAGGAATCCATGCCGCCAAGCAGCTGGCTGATGTCCCAGTTAAAGAGGCCAACGAGCAGCCAGTTAAGACCACCGATAACCAAGAGGATGAAAGTCAGAGAGTGCAGGTTCTTCATAGAATATTGATATATTTAAAAAATTACACTCGACCTTTGTACTTATATTATACCATAATTTACCGAGGAATAGTAGTTATTTGACTTATCTCTTCTGATTATGTTTAATCTAGGTATACTTTAAAATGGTGCTAGCAAAATTAAAGGAGGTATTCATGTTATATCACGCTCAGTGGGCGGCAAACTGCTCTCCGGACGAAATACGTTGTATCCATGAAGCGCTGTATGGTTGGGAGCAAAATGAATTCTCAAATCCCAACTTTCAAGGCTCATTAACCGCTTTGTTCATTGAGAAGCAATCTCAGCATCACTATCATGCCAGAGATATCACTCGCAATGCCGATATTGATGTGCTTGTGGCTGATTTTTTGAGCTCCTTGTATATCGGGCGTTTCCCTGAGAAAAAAGTTCCGACTGTTTTCAATAACAACAGTTGTTTACAGTCCGATTTGCATTTTACTCAAAAAGACGTCGAAAAATTGTTTTTTGTCTTAACAAAGATTCTAAAGATCAAGGATTCAACTATGCCTGACAGATGGTGGCGGTTAACGCTCGGCGATGTGAAAAAAGAGCTCGCTAAGCGGCAACTACATTATTTTCTTTATAGCTAGGGTCTTTTCTTTTCATCAGGCTGGATATATCCAGCCTGTTTTTTATTAGGCGGTATGTTATACTGATTATGCTTATTATTACTGATAAATTATCAAAATGGCTCGCCGCAAAAAGCAGAAAAATCCGCTCGATTATATTTCCATTCCGCGCCTCGATATGAATCCGGACGTAAAACGAAGCATTTGGGTTGTATTACTTATGGCGCTAGGCGTCATCGGCTTCCTAAGTTTGCTTGATTTGGCTGGCGGCATCGGGCCTTCGATTGCCCGGGGAATGGATCTTTTGGCGGGTTGGGGAAACTGGGTCATTCCGGCCCTGCTGATTTTAGCCGGCTGGCAGCTTCATAACAAAGAAAAGTACCAGATTGGCGGACTGACGTATGTCGGTATGTTTATTTTCCTCTGGTCGTTTGAGGCATTGTTTCAGCTGTGTATTAAAGTAAGTGAGTGGGATCTGGCCCTTGAGACCGGCAGCGGCGGCGGCTATATCGGCTGGTCCTTAGCGGCAATTGTCATTAAGTTGGTAGGTTTTTGGCCGGGACTTGTTCTGGTGTTGGCTTTGTTTGTTATCGGCCTCATGCTTATGTTCAATGCGAATTTGTCGACACTCTTTCGCAAGGGAACCTGGCCGGCCCGTTTGCTGGCGCAGCCTTTTGCTTTTTTCATGAATCGGGAGGGCAAGCCAAAGGAAAGTGCCTTGGCCAAACAATATGATGCCAAAGAAGAAGCAGTGGAAGACGAACCGGAAGCCGAGATTGATGACAGCTTCAGCCTAAGCGCCTTGAAAGATAAGCGTGAGGCCGGTAATAAGCCCGGCAAGGCCAGCAAGCCCGTCAAGGAAGAGATGGGCTGGAAGCCGACCAATATTAAAATCGACTTGCCGCTTGAGCTGCTTAATAGCCGCACTACTAAGCCGACTTCCGGTGACATTAAAGGCAATTTGATGATCATTAAGTCTACCTTAGAGAAGTTTAATATTCCGGTGGAGATGGGCGAGGTAAGCGTTGGCCCGACGGTTACTCAGTACACGCTTAAACCAGAGGAAGGCATCAAGCTTTCGCGCATTACGACCCTTAATAATGACCTGTCCATGGCCTTGGCCGCCCATCCGGTCCGCATCGAAGCGCCAATTCCCGGTAAATCGCTCGTCGGCATCGAGGTACCAAACCATTCTGTCGCGATTGTTCCGCTGCGCGAGGTATTGGAAGCCGAAGACTTCAAGCGCCGCAGCAATAATCTTATGATCGCCCTCGGCAAGGACGTTGCCGGCAAAGTTTGGCTCGATACCATTGCCAAGATGCCTCACTTGCTTGTCGCCGGTGCGACTGGTTCAGGAAAGTCCGTTATGCTTAATACGTTAATTGTCAGCTTGCTCTACCAGAATAACCCCGATGACCTGAAGTTTATTATGGTCGACCCCAAGCGCGTCGAGCTGACGGTTTATAACGGATTACCACACCTGCTTACGCCGGTTATTACTGAAGTCTCTAAGACGATCAATGCGCTGAAATGGTGTCTCAATGAAATGGACCGCCGCTTCGAGACCTTATCGAAAGTTGGCAAGCGCGATATTGAAGGCTATAACCAGAATGCCAAGGAGAAGATGCCGTATATTATCTTTATCATCGACGAATTGGCCGACTTGATGGTTGTGGCGGCGAAGGATATGGAAACAGGTATTGTCCGACTGGCGCAGATGGCCCGCGCCGTCGGTATCCATCTCGTCTTGGCGACGCAGCGTCCGAGCGTCAATGTTATTACCGGTACGATTAAGGCCAATATGCCGGCTCGTATTGCCTTCTCGGTTGCCTCCGGTATCGACTCGCGGACGATTCTCGATTCGCTCGGTGCCGAAAAACTGCTCGGCCGCGGTGACATGCTCTTCTCGAGCGTCGCGCTCTCAAAGCCGAAGCGCATCCAGGGTGCTCTCATTACTGACCAGGAAATTAAGCGCATCGTTTCATATATTAAAGAAAAGAGCGGCATGCCGAACTATCTGCCGGAAATTGTCGAGCGTCAGAAGGTTAAGGGGATGGCTGGTGTTGGTATCGACGGCGGATCGGATGACGATGATGAGCTGTTGGGCGAAGCCAAGGAACTGATTATTAATTCTGGAAAAGCTTCCGCTTCTTTCTTGCAACGCCGCTTGTCGGTTGGGTACGCTCGAGCGGCACGTCTGTTGGATCTGCTCGAGGAAGCT
This sequence comes from uncultured Gammaproteobacteria bacterium, assembly GCA_964451345.1. Taxonomy (GTDB): domain Bacteria; phylum Patescibacteriota; class Patescibacteriia; order Patescibacteriales; family Patescibacteriaceae; genus Patescibacterium. Next base: position 33,269 of record CAYVHQ010000006.1, read on the forward strand.
GGCGTTATCGGGCCTTCGAACGGCGCCAAGCCGCGTGAAATCATGGTAACCAGAGAGCAGTATGAAGCTCTCGTCGAGGATAGTATCGCCGGTGCCCGCTTACATGACCGCGAGACGGCCGTCGCGCCGGATAGTTATCTAGGTGGCGATGACAGCGAGGAAGCTGACGAGAGTGAAGACGGTGAGGATGATGAAGGCGGTTTAGCGGACGAGGAGGATACTGATAGCGCCTTTGACGAGGACAAGGGAAAGGTTTCCGAGCCGGTTGAAGATCCGGAGTTTATGGAAGAGACGGCAGCGGACGAAGCCTTTGATAATGAAGATGGCCCACCCGTTCAAGAACCGAAAGCTGAACCCGAAGAGCAAATAATTGCCAAACCGGCTAAGAAAGCTGTTGCTGCGAAGGAGGGAAAAAAAGCTACTGAAGACGACGAAGACTTCGGTAAATACTTTTCACGCTAAGTTAATGAAAAACCTCTCCGGAAGGAGAGGTTTTTTTTGTACAAAAAAACCCGGTTGTGTATAACAGACCGGGTTTAAGAATCATATTACTTTACTAGAAGCATTTTTTTAGTCTCCAAGAAGCCATCGGCTTGCAGAGTATAAAAATATGTTCCACTGGAAAGATTCGCTGCATTGAAGTCAGCTGTATAGTTTCCAGCTAATTTATTTTCGCTTAGTAAGGTTGCAATCATTTTTCCAGCCATATCATAAATCTTTAGGCTGACAAATGATGCGCGCGGAATACTAAAGCTTATTTTTGTTGCGGGATTGAAGGGGTTGGGATAATTTTGGTTTAAGACGAAGTCTGAAACCACGGAGCTGAAGTTTTGAACACTTGTGATGTTCTTGCTTGCTCTTAGAATCTTCCCGTCCTGCGTCCCGATGAATATGTATGTATCATTTGTGGTGATGGCATTGAAGAATGTCATCGTGGTCGGCGGGAAAATGCTTTCCCAAGTATTGTTCTTCTTCATAAGAACCGTTCCATATCGACCCTGTGGACCAATATCGTCGCCAACGACGAGGGCTGTGCCATCATCTGTGTAGGCGACATCATTGAATCTACCCTCATCACCGTAACCGATATCTGTATTTGACCAGTTCAGTCCGCCGTTCACGCTCGTAAAGATGCGCTTGTCGTGCGGAGCAGTTGCTTTGCGGCCGATGACGGTTATTTCACCGTTGCGGCTGAAAGCACATGAACTGGAAACCAGATCTGCGGCCGGGAAGAAATCATTTGAATCAAGATCCCATAACCCTTCGTCGCCTCTGCTGTAAGGCAGGTTAGATAAAGGATTCGGGCATGCTTGAAGCAAGCAGCTGCCATTCAGACGAGCGGCTCGCCAGGTCATTCCCTGATCGGTGGAGCCGCGGACGAAAGCGTCGTATCCGGTGGTGCTCGTTCCGTATCCGCCGACAGCAATTATCCAGCCATTGTTGGCGAGACAGATGTCCATGACGTAACCTTGATTCATGTTATCTATGGTTTGCCATGTTGCGCCGTAATCAGACGTTTTCATGACCTGCCAATTATTAAAATGATTGGCTGTGATAAAGATATTTCCGAATTGATCGAAATCAACTCCCGAATACCCATCATCAGTAAACGGAGTTGGGATTTTTGCCCATGTATCTCCGTTATTTCCACTGAACCAAAGCCCTCTCATACCAAGAGCGGCGACATGGTTTCCGTGGCTTTTTAGCCGAAGAACGGGTGAACCGTCTGGCAAAAGGTAGGGAACCCATTGCTGGGCTGAGGTATCTTTTAAGGCTAGTCCCAAAAAGAGCGCTAGGCCTAAAATAAATAGGGCTTTTTTCATGATTTATAATTTTTTTAATTTTCTGACAATATTCTGATACTAGTATGATAGCAAATTTTAGCACTTTTGTCAATTTAATGAAAATAGGCCTGAATATAGGCTTTACACGCTCTTAAATAGTCACTTTAGAGCCCTTGACACTATTTTTTAATCCTGTATAATGGAAACACTGTTATGAAGTATCACGGAAACATCGTAAACCCTATCGGTGGCTACTAAATAGCTTCGCTATTTCCTAGGCCGCTGAAAAGCGGTTTTTTTGTTCCCCGGGGTACGGACTGCAGTTACATTAACAATCGAATATGGATAGAAAACTCAAATAATTGTATTAATGTAATTTTGTCAGTCTGTAAGTACTGAAAAAATGATTAACCACATTTCTTGAAAATAGAACTGTGGGAAAATCTCGTAAGGGTATATGGTGGATGCCTTGACTCAAGAAGACGATGAAGGACGTAGCAGCCTGCGATAAGCCTCGGTAAGGTGGCAAGCAACCTTTGACCCGAGGATTTCCGAATGGGGAAACCTATCCTGTTGAAGACAGGATGTCCGCGCGCTGAACACATAGGCACGTGAGACGATTACCCGGTGAACTGAAACATCTTAGTAGCCGGAGGAAAAGAGAACAATTTGATCTTTTATCTAGGTTGGCGGCCTTTCGCCGATTTAGATAAGAGATTGCGATTCCCCGAGTAGTGGCGAGCGAAAGGGGAGCAGTCTAAACCGTTAAGACTACGTACGCGTGATTTCACTTTTGTGAAAAAGTGTGTACAGAAGGGATTGAGCCCATATGTCTAAGCGGTGTTGCAAGATGGTTATGCTTACAACTCAATGCAGTAAGGTAATGTCGCGTTTTATTAGTTGAACGAGCTGGAAAGCTCGGCCAGAGACGGTGATAGCCCGGTAAGCGAAAATAATTCGCGCGTTATGATAACATATTCTTAAGTACTGCGGGACTCGTGAAATCCCGTAGGAAGCCGGGTCGACTATGACCCAAGACTAAATACTTCTTGAGATCGATAGTGAACAAGTACCGTGAGGGAAAGGTGAAAAGCATCCCGGTGAGGGAGATGAAATAGTATCT
>CAYVHQ010000007.1:0-20961 GCA_964451345.1 uncultured Gammaproteobacteria bacterium
ATCTGGGCCCGCATGTTTTTGAAAGAGTCCGTCTCGATATCCGAAGGCGTGAAAATGATAACATCGTCGGCCCGCTCCGGCGGTACGCGCTTGAGTACATCGTCGATGAGATCGCCGTGCGGATCAATCAAACAAAGGCCGTGACCGTCGATAACGTCCTGAATGGCCATGTTAGCCAGTAAGTACGACTTACCGACACCGGATTTACCGATAACATAGGTATGGCGCAGACGATCCGGTCCCTTAATCTTAACCGGATGCTCAACGCCACGAAAGACGTTGGCACCAAGGAGCAAACCTTCGGTCGGCAGATTGACCGGCGCCGCCGCCTGTCGGGCAGACAACCAGAGAATATTCGGCGTCTCAGCGTTCTTCAATGGTAAGTGGTAAAGGCTGGCCATTTCCTCTGTATTGAGAATAAAGGCATCCTGCGGACGGAAACGGCGGAAAATAAAATCGCTGACCACCGACGCGCGGCGGCTCGTATGCGAAATTGCCAGACTGTTACCGTATTCATAAAAATTATACTGGCTGAAGCTGGCGCCGAGCTGACTAATCATCGTCCGGGCGGCAGCCTGCATCGGCGCGCTGGCGACCAAACGAAGGTTAACTTCTAGTCCGGCCTTGGCGCTTTTTTCTTCGATGCCCTTGAGCGCCTCTTCCTCGCGCGCCGTCATTTTCTTCTGCGCCTGATTCGGTTCTGGCGCGGTTGGCTTGGACTGAAAACTCTTGCCGATATCGCCGGCGATAGCCAGCGCCTTGGCCGCTCCGCCCGAACCGAGCGCCTCGCGCAGAGAACCGGTTTCTTTAGCCTTATGGACAATATGACGCACCTGGCTATGCCAATGCGCCGGAGCGCTGCGCAGGATAAACTGAACGGCCAGACCTTCGCCTTCGCCAACCTTAGACATGGCGTTAATAATCGAATTGAGCGGATCAGCGTCGTCCTTGAGATACGTCTTAAGAGGTAGGATATTGCCGTCTTTAGTACGGACCGTCGCCGTTTCAATATGTCCCTGCGGCGTAAAAATATTATAATCTTTCACTTCCTCGATAACCGCCTCCGGATAAACCGCACTGAGCTGGTGTTCGAGATAGGGACCATGTTCGGCCGGGGCGGTGACATAAAAAGCGATAACTTTGTTGTGGGCGACGATTTCAAAACCGAAATGATCATCGCGGCCGCGCAACCAAGGTTTAAGGCCGTGCTGTGCCTTAAGACCGCCGATGGCTGTAAAAAGACCCTCGCCCTTGGCGATTTCTTCACGCAATTGCTGAACCGTCATGGCGCTATTACCCTCGTCCGGCCGTTCTTTAGGCAGCTTCACCAAATAAACCGTATGGCGCGCTACCGTCCGGGATAAAAAGATGCGCCGGAGTATGAAAAGAGCGGCCACCGCCAGAAGAATGACCGCGCCCAATACGACATACCAGCCATTGATGGTCGTTTCTACTGCTGGCAGGGTTGGTGCCAATGGAGTGCCGATATCAGAGTTAAGATCAGTTTGTCCGAAGTCCATAGAAGAGGAATAGGTCAAGCGGCGGCCTTTGCCTAACGGCGATTATTCATTTTAAGAAGATGATCAGCCTTAATCTTTGCTTCCTGCTCAAGAAAAAATTTATTAATTCCGGGAATGATCGATAGCCAGCGGCGAATGAGCTCGACAATCTTTTTTACCTTGACGCTGGCAGCGGAAAGCAAGACATCAATCTGCCGGGCAGTTGACTCGCCGGTCTGGCGGAACTCAAGCTTTTTGTCTTCGGGCAACTTAAAATAGAGCTCAGAGAGATCTTCTTCCAGGATACGTTCAATCTCAGCCACCCGGGCGGCATTAGCCGTGACGACTGCCGAAACCGGAGCAGCGGCCGCCGGAGTTGGTTCGGCAATAGGAGTTTCAACTTTTTCAGAAACAGGTCGCTCAGCGGCGCGCGGCTCGCTTTCTGGGGTAGCTGGCATTTCGACGCTGACGCCTTCCTGGGGGCTAGCAGGCATTTCCGGACCTCGCACTTTTATATCTTCGGGCATAGTAAAAAAATAGCTAATTCGGCTAGCTGAATGATGCTTGAATTATACTAAATTTCCGTATTTTCAGCAATTAGCGGTCGCGCCGCGTTCTGTCAGGTATAAAAAAACGGCAGATCTGAATTCATGATCTGCCGGAGCCGGAACGATATTACTCGTCCCCACTACTGAAGAAGGCGGAGATTGATCGCGGTTTGAAACCCGTGATCACCTGACCGTCCGGCAAGAGGAGCGACAGCTCGCGTATAGCACAGGTGCTATACTGCGGCAGCCCCCTCTGCTCAAAGGTAAAAGTCTTCGACTTTACCTCCTTCAGAAGATGCTTCGCAATCGAACCATTGCCAGGGATGAATATTACGTCGCGAACCTCGGATACCGAGTCCTCTCTGTAATAATCAGTGCAGGTAATAATGAGCGAGTAGAAATACCACTTGCCGATTATATTCTCCATAATAATGGTCTCAGATCGGCTTTATGCCGATTTTCCATGCCTTCTAACATGGGGTCTTAGCAACTGAGGTCTCTGTATGTTCAGTTCAACTAAGCGCCTAGCCATTATCGGGGAATCCCGCCTTCCTTGGTTCGATATATAAAAGAGCTATAGTATTATAGCACATATAAAAATAAATGTCAATAGATGCAGAAATTGGTCAATATTCCCCTTCCCGACCTCCTAGCGACCCCAAAAAACACCCATTTATTGACACTTTCAAACAAAAATGATACTTTAGTGTATTAATCAGTATTTTTAAAACTAAATAAAGGATACCTACCATGGAAACATCGATTTCTCATATTACCGAGCGTATTGAAGAAGAAAAGAAAAAGCTGCAACTGCTCTTGGATGGACTACATACTAAAGAGCAGCGCCTCCGCGCCCTGACCCGTTACTTCAGCATCATTCATCCCCACTCCATTCCGCTCTGCAGCTACATGCAGAATTCTGTCTCCCATCCGGCGGCCGAGTATGCTATAGCTGATAATATTGGGCTAGAGCTCAAGGAAAATCACCAATACATGCTGTATCTTTTCATGAAACAATTCGGCGTATCGTACGACGCGAAGGAATATGACGCGCTCGTGCCGATCATGCACAATATTATGACCGTTCTGGCTCGCGGAATTCCCCACAAAGAAGGAATCGCTGCCTGTCTTGTCATCTATATGATGGAAGAACTCTCCAGAGTATTCATACCATGGATGCAGATCATAGCCAGCGACGAAGGCTACGAAAATTTAGAATATACGCAAAAGCACGGTGACGCAGACATAATGCATTCCGCTCAGGCCCTCTTTGCGCTCACGAGCGAATGTGAGAATAGCAATTCATCTCAAATAGCAGAAGCCGAGACCGCTTTTGAAAACGTAGTTCTTCTTTTTGAAAAAATATTCGCTCCCGTATAACCAACAAGCAGCCAGTCCCATATTAGGACCGGCTGCCTTTTTTTATCCTAAATCGTAGCGCTGTCCGACGCTTAGACGCGTCGCACGCTCATCCCCTCCGGCTTATCTTCGACGCTATAGCCCTGCGCCTCTATGTCGCCGCGCAAGGCGTCCGAGGCAGCCCAATCCTTAGCGGCGCGGGCCGTTTCGCGTTGAGCGATTAAATCCTTGATATCAGTCGGTAACACTTCAGCCTCCCCTTTCCCGCCACCAAACTCCAGGCCAAGACCCAACACTTCATCAAAGCGCTTAAGCGTCGCTACTTTAACGGCAGCAGGCAAATCGCCTTTTAACACCGCCTGAAAAACCGCAATCGCCTGTGGCATGTTTAAATCGTCATTAATCGCTTCCCGGAATTGTCTTTCACTATCAGCATCAATCTCGCCGCTTTCGTCAGTCAGTGCGCCGACCGCCTTGCGGACATTCTCCAGAGCGGCAGCGGCCTGACCGAGCATGCCCGTTTTATAACTCATTGGTTTGCGATAATGCGTCAGCAGACAGGCGTAGCGGAAAGCCAGAGGCGCAACTTTTTCTTCGTCGACCACATACTCAAGCGTCAGGAGATTGCCGCTGCTCTTGGACATCTTCTCATTCTCGCCGATATTAAGAAATGCGCCATGCAGCCAATAATTGAAAAACTTCCGGCCGGTGGCCGCCTCACTCTGGGCAATTTCGTTGGTGTGATGAATATTGATATGATCGACCGCTCCACAATGGATATCGAGATGGCCAGAGAGGAACTCGAGGCTCATGGCCGAGCATTCAATATGCCAGCCGGGGAATCCTTTTCCCCAGGGCGCTTCCCATTCCATCTGGCGCTTTTCACCGGCCTTGGAAAATTTCCAGAGCGCGAAATCGGTCGGATTCTTTTTCTCGTCGTTGCGCTCGATACGCGCCCCTTCCTTAAGCTCATCGAGTTTCAGATGGCTCAGCTTGTTGTATTCCGGAAACTTAGCCGTATGGAAATACACGCCATCTGACGTAACATACGTAAAGCCTTTTTCTTCAAGCGTCTTAATGAGAGCAATCTGTTCAGCAATATGATCCGTGGCCTTGCAATAGGTTTCCGGCGGCAGTATGTGTAGACGCTCCAGATCAGCCTTAAAAGCGGCCAGATACAAATCGGCAATTTCCCAGGCCGTCTTACCTTCACGGGCCGCACCGGTCGCCATTTTATCCTCGCCCATATCGCCGTCGCCGACCAAGTGGCCGACATCGGTGACATTCATGACGTGCTTCACAGCAAAGCCGTTATACAACAGAACGCGCTTCAGAAAATCTTCGAACAGGTAAGTCCGCAGATTGCCGATATGCGCGTAATGATACACGGTCGGGCCACAGGTATAGAGGCCGACGGGAGTACCGATCGGCTTGAATTCCTCTTTGGAACGTGAAAGCGTGTTATAGAGAGTAAGAGTCATACAATGAGCCGCCTCAGGGATTCGAACCCAGGACCGACGGTTTACAAAACCGTTGCTCTACCAGCTGAGCTAAGGCGGCCGGCTCCCTTGCAGGATAACGGAAAACCCTGTAAAAATCAACCGGTTGACAATTTACGGAATCCGGGGATAATATGGAGCTAGAATACGTTAATTAAAAATCTTTCAAAAATAAAGGAGGCCACATGAAGGTCCTGCTTAATAAATTCAAATGGGGCATTATCACATGCGCCGCCCTCACACTCAGTTTTTCTTATCATGCCGCAGTTTTCTGGAGTTCGCTCGAGCATACTTTTCCGGTACCAGCGCGCCTCGTCGCATTTTTTGGAATTGTATCCCTGCTCGCTCTGGTAGCAACGTTTTACATCTATAGCAGAAATTCGCGTGATGAAGATTACCAAGCCGTCAGTCTCTATGAATCCGTGATATACACGATTATCACCGGAGTGCTGCTCTATGTCTATTATTGGCTTTCCAGCCTCGGCTTATTCCTCGTCGATTCGCGGATGGTCATTGGCTTCGCCCTTCTGTTAATTTTTATATGGGGTTTTTATCTCAAGAACCCGTTCCGCCGCCTAATATAAATGGCGCGTAACGAAATGCCCTCGTTGTAAAACGAAGGCATTTTTTTATTCATAGTGTGCACCCAACAGGGCTCGAACCTGTGACCATCGCCTTAAAAGGGCGCTGCTCTACCAACTGAGCTATGGGTGCGGGCGTTAGTATGGTACAAGAGTGTCTGGAAAAAATCAAGCCACCCGCTCATTTTCTGATCGTCGTGATGACGAAGTCGACCATGGCGTAGGAAGTAAAGATAACCACCAGTCCGATTGCCGCCCACATAAGGATATCGCGACCCTTCTTGACGTTCTCGGCGTTACCGCCGGCCAGCATCAAGGTAAAGCCGCCATAGACAAACATAAGCAGTGCCAGCGAGCCGACGATGCCCAGGACGCCCGTGAGGACGTTTTTGATAACTTGCTGGGGCGTATTAACACCTTCGCCAAGGGGGTTGTCGAGACAGGTAGTGTTGGCGGGGCAAACTTTTTTGCTGGACTCTTTTGAGGTAGCCTCATCCTTTAAATTGTCCTGAGCATACGAAGCTGGAGCAAAGGCCATGGCCAGAGACAGGACGATGGCGAGAGCACTAAATAGGTGAAGAAATTTTTTCATATGGTTATATGCCCCATTATACCATAAAGCCCTTTTTGTACACAATAAAAAAAGGCGGAGATATTTCTCCGCCCTAACTCGTAATTCTTACTTATTTTTTTTATCTTTCGATTTTATAGGCTTGAAAACTACCAGTCTGCGAATTCGGCTTAAAGATTAGTTCTTTAGCTTCATTGCCGCAGAAGTCATACTGTCTGCCTGAAATTACGTTCATGTAATCCATTGACAGATCTTTCCGCATTACTTTGCCCTGAAGATCAGTGATATAGAACGAGTCCCCCGGACGCAGCCAGATTCCCGTACATATATAATCTTTCGTTCCAAAGAACTGATAAAATCCAGATTTCTTTGAAAAGTCCTTCACGTGAGACGGCGGTGTATTTTTTTCCTCATACACATACACCACCTGCTTCATTTCATTTTTCGATTCGATTTTCTCCGAAGTTTCCTTAGGATACTTGTATTTCTTATCAATCGAATCGATGCCTGTCTTGAAATCAAATTCCTCTTTTACGACCTCGCCGTATCTTTTAACGATATCCTGCGGGTTCAAGGAATCAAGACTGTCCTGCGTATGCTGAGTAATTTTCTTCTCGTTGGAAGCGAGCTTGTCATAACCTGCTTCCTCCAGTCCTGCTCCGGTACTGCGAGTCCAACGCGACCACACATTACTGAACGCTGGAAACCAGGTCTTAGCTGACGAGTTAGCTCCATGGTAATACGTGAAGCCAACTGTAAAGAATGCCAGTATGACCAAGGTCCAACCCCATTTTTTGAACTTAGTTTTAAATGGAATTGCCAGAAAAACCAACAGAAGAATAATTTTATATATTGTCTTAACCTCAATGTCAGGATTCATATGACTGACAAGTGTCAAGAACGCCACTGTTGCCACTAAGGTGAAAAACGCTCCACACAAAAATTTTGCTGTAGAACCTATAAAGATTGCTACCTCAGTAACTTTCATGTAAAGGCCTTCTGCCTTTGACATTACCTTGGCAAACAATTTGACGGACTGTTTTTCAGTTCCGGGTTGTGTTGTATTTTCCATTAATTTCTCAATTTTGTTTTAGAATTTTATTTTTTAATTTTTCGATACCATGACTCAACCATCTCCCAAGCTCCTTTTGTAAAGAACTCGATAACGATTTGCGTCATCAGGGCTGACCCATGATCGGCGGAAGCCGTTGCTGCTGGTGCGCCTCCGGTACTTGCCGGCGGTGTATGCACTGTAACGGTTGGGCCGTGGTTCTTTTTGCCAAAGACCTGGTTCATTGTTTCCTTCATATGTTCCATCCACGGGTCGCTTGATGTTTCACGGACGCGACGGCTTCTTTCGAAGCGGCTTTGGCGATAAAACGATACAAGTCGTATTCTTGACTTAAATGCGCGTTTATCAAACCAGTAGATGACATACGACACTAAACACATTGTCGCCACAAATATCCACATAATATCATTGGACTGTTGGGTGGCAGCGTGGTCCTGAGCGGGAGTGGTGCTGAATAGCTTAACGACCGCTATGAGTAAAGCAGGTAGTGTTAACCATCCTGGAATACCAAATACCCAGTACGATGGTCTGCGACGTGCCAAACTTTCAATCTGCGCGGCTGATAGAATAATCGGCCTGACATGATTAGCAATTCGTATTTCGCAGGCTTTTTCAATTCCGTCAACCGATATAATTATCAGGTTTTCGTCGCCCGGTTCAATTAGATGAGGACATTGGAATTTGCAATGACCACGTGAATCAGTTGTTCTTTCATACTGCAACTGCAGGTCAGGAAAAACAACCATCACCGGCACAGCAGACGCGGCGCGTCCCTTGCCTTTAACAACTCGTATATCGACGTTGACAAGACCTGCCTCGTCGATAATAAAACCGTTGACGACGACCCTTTCCGGATCTTCGCTAACAACGTCAGGCTTTTCAGCCGCAGCTAAAGAAATTGTAGCTGACCATCTAAGATTTCCTACGGAAACCTCAATCGGATGAGTTGTTGGCGTTGGCGCCAGAGGGGCTTCGTAAAAAAGCGTATACGTACCGAAGGTCCCTGTTGGACCAGATTGATGCGTTATACCTCTTTCCGATAGTCTTACAATTTTACCGGGAACCCCAACACCGTTTAGTGTTACTGTTGCTTCGAATGTTGCCTGATACCTATCAGACAAATACTGTTGGTCAATAACTTTGACGTCGAGTATAGGTAAAGCTGGTGGTGGGGGCGGCGGGGCAGCTTGCTGCTGTCCGCCTTGGTTTGGGTTTGGTTGATTAGCCATTTTAATGCTTCCTCCTGAAGCGTAATTTTATTTTTCTAATATTTAATTTTCAAAGTGTGTTCGGTTATTTCTGCCTAGATGCAGTCCTACCCGAATATTCCATTATATCACGTTTTAACCTAAATGTCAATAGCGACGCCGTAAATAGCATAAATTCCGCTAAAATTAGCGGATTTTTAAAGAAATGAAGATATATTGATTAAAAATCTATTCCAGATGTGCCGTCGCCTCCCCCTCCCCTATCTGTTTTCGTATTTCAGCAAAATCAGCCAGCTCGGGATCGCGTTCGATAATTTTCGCCGCCGCCTCACGGGCAACTTTTATTAACTCAACATCATAGAAGTTCGCCATCTTTAATTCCGGGAAGCCCTTCTGGGCCAAACCGTACACCTCGCCCGGTCCGCGGAATTTCAGATCGGCCGCCGCCAACTCAAAGCCGCTATCGGAAGCGACGAGCGACTCGAGACGGGCCTTGGCCTGTGCGCCATCATCCACGCCGCTCATCAGATAGCAATAGGACTGATGATCCCCTCGCCCGACGCGCCCGCGATACTGATGGAGCTGCGCCAGGCCGAAACGGTCGGCATCCTCAATCATCATAACCGTTGCGTTGGGAATATCGACACCGCTTTCAATGACCGAGGTGCTAACCAGCAGTTGCGTCTGGCCGGCGGCAAAATCTTTCATGACCTGTTCACGGTCAGCAGATTTAAGACGGCCATGCAGGAGGCCGAGCGAATAATTTTTAAAAACCGATCCCTGCAGGCGCTTGTGTTCAGCGGCAACTGACTTGGCACCGAGCTTGTCGGAAGGATCAATCAGCGGACAGACGATAAATGCCTGACGTCCGGCGTCGAGCTCAGCGGCGATAGCCGCATAGGCTTCCGCCCGTTCATTTTCCGGTACAAAGCGGGTACTTATTTTTTTGCGGCCAACCGGCATCTGCCGGATAAGTGAAATATCCAGATCACCATACAAGCCGAGGGCCAGGCTGCGCGGAATCGGCGTCGCTGTCATAGACAGAAGATGCACGCCGCGACCCTCCCCTGCCTTGGCGCTTAAAAGTCCGCGCTGTTCAACGCCGAAGCGATGCTGCTCGTCGATAACGGCCAAAGCGAGATTGGCAAAGCCGGCCTTTTCCTGAATAAGGGCATGCGTGCCGAGGATGATGTCGACGCGGCCGGCCGCAATATGGGCCTGTAGTTCTTTTTTAGACAGGGCGCTAATGCCGGCTTCGTCGCGCAGCAAGCTGTACGAACCGGTCAGCAAAGCGATGCGCCAGGGCTCGCTGGCAAACAGCTTCTGGGTTAACGTTTCAAAATGCTGGAAGGCGAGAATTTCCGTCGGGACCATGAAGGCCGCCTGCGCGCCGGAACGAGCTGCCGTCAACAGAGCCATGGCGGCGACAACAGTCTTGCCCGAACCGACATCGCCCTGCAAGAGACGCAACATCGGCGTTGTCTTACCCAGATCCTGAATGATTTCCCAAGAGGCTTTTTTCTGGTCAGCCGTCAGGTCAAAGGGCAAGGCAGTCACGAAGCGCTTGACGGCCGCTTCATCGAACGCGAGAGGCGTTGCCTTGAGCCGGAGGAATTCGCGACGCTGGCGCTGGGCGCGCAGCTGCAAAAGAAATAGTTCGTTAAAGCCGAGACGGCGCTTGGCGGCCGCTAAGCCGTTTTCGTCTTTCGGAAAATGAATGAGCCCGACCGCTTGCCCGAACGGCATAAGCTTGTATTGTGTCAGGGTGGCGGACGGAACCCAATCCGGCAGCTGAGCAGCGAAGGGTACGGCCTGCGCCATAACTGAACGAAAGGCCTTCTGCGTCAGATCGGCTGTCAGATGATAAACCGGGACGAGACCCTTGGTATGAATCGCGCCGGCCGCCGTCATCTTTTCATAACTCGGCGAATTCATGATCGGCCCGCCATAATCCTCGCCGATGCGTCCGGCCAGCGAAATCAGATCACCCGGCTTAAGCGTGCGGGTGAGAAACGGCTGGTTGAACCAGATAACGCGCAACGACTCCGTCCCGTCGTTAACGAGCGCTTCAGTAATATTCATGCGACGGCGCGGGCTGCGCTTGTTCTGAATCAATTCAATCGTCGCCGTAATTGTCACCGTCTCGCCGGGCTGGATGTCTTTAAGGGCGACGGCGCTGCGAAAATCCTCATAGCGAAAAGGAAAATACGACAAAAGATCGGCAATCGTCATGATTCCGAGCGAAGCGAAGCTTTTAGCTGTGGCCGCTCCCACTCTTTTCAGCGCTGTTATCGGAGTGGATAGCTCCATAGAGGGGGTCAAATGTGCTCTCGGTAGGAATCGAACCTACATTTTAAGATCCGCAATCTCATGTCCTATCCATTGAACGACGAGAGCATCAGCCCGCCGTGGCGGCAGGCAACAAACAGACTATATCATGCTTTTTTGAGCTTGTCACTACCCTAGTCCAAAGCGTCGAAATCGCGGTTAGAGATGCCGGTCGCCAGGCCCTTAATAACGTTAACCGCATCGGCCGGACTGCCGAGGAAATAGCGCTTTCCGTCAGCCGGATTAACATACCAGGCCTCGCCGCGTCCTTCAACTTGCAACAAGATGCGGCCGGTCTGCGCGCGGGCAAAACGCTCATCAATCGGCAGCTTACCTGAGCCGCGGCCGTCATATCCGCCGAGCGTCTCGACACGGTCAGTATAACCGTCGCCATCGCTGTCAGATGACGCCTTGTTAAGTCCAAGCGCTTCTTCGAGAGCATCTGGCAAGCCATCTGCATCCTGGTCCACCGCCGTCGCGTTGGCGCGCAGGCCGAGCGGGATGCGCTTGAGGTTAGCGTTAGAGATACCGACTCCCGCCTGCCGGAAGGCAGCCAGCGCTTCATCGGCCCGGCCGAGGGAATAGGCCTTGCGCGTGCCGGGATGAATATAATACGCTCGTCCGCTATCCTGCGTCTTAAGCAGAATCTTGCCCTTCAGCCGCTTGTAGATAGCTGTGTCCGGCAGATTGAGCGTTGCGCCAGGCGAGACCGTCTGGCCATTTTGACCCAATCCGGAATTAACGACTGAACCGGCAATCTTAAAGGTACCACGACTTACCTGGAATAACGTGCAGGGCAAACCGTTATCACAGGCCGGTTTAACGCGGATTTTATAGTTGCCAGCCGGGAGCGTCGGAATAGTCACCTGCATCGATCCACTGTTAGTAGAGCGAATGGTAGCGCCAACCGGCCGATTACCTATATCAACATAGGCGATCTCCACCTGTCCGGAAGCGGCCGACGGCAGATTACTGGCTGTCCAGCGAATTGTGCGGCTTTCACCAGCCTGCCAGTTCTCCTCGCCGAAGGGAGTCAAAACATCAATAACCGGAAACGTGGCGGTCGGGTTTGGCGTCGGTGTCGTTGAGGAAACGCCGCCGTTAACCTTGAACGTCTTAGCCCGAATCGGCGCGAAAATCGGGGAAATGTGCTGCGACTCATTAGTAAAGACCGTCAGGGATTTAAGCTCCGCGGCGAAGTTGGACTTCAAGTCGGTCGGGTAGGCGCTATCGATACTGACATCAATGACAATGTTGCGCGTCTCGCCCGGAGCGACATCGACGCGGTGGCCGGCGGCGTCACAGGTCGAGGTATGAACGTCAGTAAAAATTTCAGTGTCATTGTCCTTGACGCGCAGATTCATGTAATCAGCCAGTCGGGAATTAACCGTCGCAACGATATTACATTCGTACACATAGAAATTAATCGGCGGGTTACTGGACGGATTTGTAACGGCAAAGCGGGCAATATTCTTGTACTGGCCGTTATGCGGCATCTCTCCCCCGTCAGGGGTCGTAGAGGCGAGACTGACGGCGACCGGCGCAAAGGTTTTTTCGCGGATGGAGAATACGCCGCTGCTCACCGCCTCAAAAGGCTCGTTGCTGCCGGGGCGATAGGTATAGATATGTATCTTGTAATTATCGCCGACCAGAAAAGGGTTGACCGGAATGGTCCAATCGTAGCTGCCGCTCGTCGCCGTCGGGTCGACGTTGGCTCCATAAATATTCATGCCGCCATTCGGATTACCATCGTCTTTCTTGTAGCCAATCATCAGCGAGCTGATGCCTGACTGATTCCAGCGAATATGCATCGTCTCACCCTGCAGGAACGAGTCGCCACTTCCCGGACTGGTAATGGTTATCGGGTCATCGGCCCGCGCCGGCAACGGATGAACGCCCAGACTGCCGCACAAAACAGCTACGGCTGTTACTGATGCGAAAAAGTATTTCATAGAGTCAGATTATGAATGATATAGCTATAGTATACACTTTTTCTCGCCCGGCCGACAGGCTTGACAGGTGGGGAAATGTGCTATAGAATCTTCATAGTTCTTATACGGATTGGTAGCTCAGGGTCGTGTCACGACAACGACGATTCATTCGACGTCAATCGGATCGGCAGTTCAGCGCCGGGACAAGACCATGTCAGAGCACTTGACCTTGAACGTCAGGGGGTCGCAGGTTCAATCCCTGCCCAATCCACTTTGCTCTTTGTATAAAAATCGGAGCGTAGCTTTAGTGGCTCAGAGCGCTAAAAGGAAATCCTGGTACGCGCCGGCGATTGAGCTTTAGAGGTCAGCGGTTCGAATCCGCTCGCTCCACCAGGTCAAACAATGACCAGGCCCTACATGCCAGAAACACTCAGCTGCGCTGAATGTTGCCTTACCGCTGGAGTCTTAGTCCTCCATCTGGCATTTTAATGTGTAACAGTCGAATCATTCTGATTCGGCTGTATTTTTTTAGTCAATTTCCGTCCACCAGTGCCTGAAGGCCTGCTGCGCGTCACCCAAATCAACAATCTCGCCGATGATTGGCGTCATGATGTTCAGGCCGACCGCCTTATTTAATTCAGTCAGCTTGCGGAGGGGTTCATTCCAGGCGTGACTTGATAAGGCGAAACGTCCGGAATGCACCGGCAGTAAGCGATTGGCACCCAGCTCTCGGGCGGCGATTAATACTTCTTCGGGATTCATGTGTATATGCCGCCAGTTGGCATGATATTGGCCGTTTTCCAAAATAGCCACATCAAAGGGACCGAAGCGGCGACCGATGTCAGAGAAATGGGTATCATAGCCGCTGTCGCCCCCTATGAAGATATTGAATGAAGGCGTGCGCACGGCAAAAGAAGCCCAGAGTGAGCGGTTGTTGCGAAAGGCGCGACCGGAAAAATGGCGGGCCGGCAACGAGGTGATGGAGAAGCCGGTAGATGGTTCCAATGATTCATACCAATCAAGTTCGATGAGCGTCTCTTCCGAAAATCCCCAGCGTTCAAAATGGGCGCCGACGCCAAGCGGCATGATTATTTTTTGCACCTTTCCGCGCAGGCGTTTAATAGTCGGATAATCGAGATGGTCCCAATGATCATGGGAAATAAACATAATATCGATTTCCGGCAAATCAGAAACTTTATAAAGACTTGTGCCCTGGAACGCGCGGTTGACGAAAGGCACGGGCGCGGCCGCCTTACTGAATACAGGATCGACCAGAATGCGCTTGCCATCGAGCTGGAGATAATATGAAGAATGTCCGAACCATATAAGAAGGTTGCGAGCGGGGTCAAGGGCATGCAAGTCGGTTTTTATGGCCGGCAGCGGACGATGCGGCTTATTCTCGGCCAGAAAATATTCTTTTAAGACAGCATAATAACCGGCACCGGCCGTCATGACCGAGGTTTCACTTAGATTGTGAAATGCGCCTTTTCGGTAGTGCGGCGAACGCTTTAGGCGGGCCAGGCGAGCACCGGAAGAATGTTGCCCGAACTTAGCCTCTTGGGTGGACCAGAAGATGACCGCAGCGACAATAATGATGATGATTGCTAGATACATAAGAAAGGCCGTCCCTAAAGGCGGATACGGTAAGTATAGCATTTTCAGCGCTGAATATTATCTACGCCGGATATTGTTGACATTTTAATAAAAAGGTGTCAGTATAGCACATCGCACGTTTACAGATATTTGCTTAGGTTAATAGTCAAAATCGTTACTGCATAATGGTTTTCACTATTAATCTAAATCAAATTATATAGAATGAAAAAAATCTCATGGTCAATTGCTTTCTGCTTCCTCATTTTCTGTTCAGGCTGCGCTGAAAAAAAATGGGAGGTTAACACCAGCGGACTGAAAACAGTACCTAAAAATAATGCCGTAGTGCTAGATAGCTCACGAAAAAAATCCATCATGGAAACTATTAAAAAATATTTTAATTTTCATCAGATTAAACTTGACACGAATAAGATAGTTATCCAAAACGGTGGAGAAGTTTGCACTAACCAATCATTAGCTCCTGATGAAAAAGTGTTAATTAACACCAGGAATGACACCATGCATATATGCCAAGAATTTACTGAATCAAACATAATCCATGAATGCGGGCACTTGCTCACGGTGCAACCTCGATATTTTACAAAAAGCTATATCCTAAAGGACGGTGCAGAACTAATCGGTGTTCAAGGCTTAGTAATGCTAATCCGAAAAAACAACAAAGATGTTACCTTCTCTATCATAGATGAGGCCGCTTGCGAATTTCTTGCTTATACTTTCGCTAAGAGTATCGGCCTTACATATACTGTTCCAAATCCCCGATATATTCAATTCAGTAAGCCTTTGATGGAAAAAATGCAAGGTAAAAGCGACATATTAATCAAGTGTATGCTGGAGAGTAATGTAGTAAAACTACAGCAAACGCTTTTTCCAAACGAGAAAGTTACTAATGAAGTTGAAGCTATAGTCAGTTTAATGGATCATTTTCACAATGCCGACCAGTTCGGTCAATTTTAATTCTATACGTTCGAGCCCCTCGTGGACTCGAACTTTTTTTTATTCAAAATCGCCCTTGCGGCACTTCCGAATGTATATTCGAAGTTCCAGAGAGGGATGGTAGCCCGGCTGCGCCGTCCTCGATAACCCAAACCTAAAGGTTCTCATCCCTCTTTCCATGCATATTAAAAAGACGGCCAGCGGCCGTCTTTTTAATATGTGCGGAGAGAGAGGGATTCGAACCCTCGATCCACATTTCTGCAGATAACACCTTAGCAGGGTGCCCCTTTCAACCACTCAGGCATCTCTCCATTATTACGTTGGGATGCGGAGGGAGCGAGATGCTAGCCCGCCTACGGCGGCCTAGGCTGTCTGCGCCGCTCGGAAGATCAAATGCCTTGCTCGTCCTCGCTATCCTCGACAGAACGAACTGTCAGTTCTCATCTCGCTCTTCTTCATCATATGGATCTCCTCGAGCTTCACTCGAAGATATCCATATGCGGAGGGAGCGAGATTCGAACTCGCGAGCCGCTTTCACGGCTGACAGTTTTCAAGACTGTTCCATTCAACCACTCTGGCATCCCTCCCCTTACAATAAAAAAGGGCATTCCATGGGTAATTGAGCTATCCCAGGATTCCCAGAATTTCCTTTTCTATGATATACTAAAGATACAAGACTAGCCACATACTGTCAATCTTATGGCCGAAAACTACCAAAACGACGCTCCTGCCACCGAAGCGGAGCCAAGCACCGAATTCGGACTAGAAATCATCCGCTGGGAAATCCCTGAATACCACAAGCACGACCGCGGTCATTGGTGGTATCTCCTCTATGCGATTATCGGCATTGGCCTCGTCGTTCAGGCACTTATTTACGCCAACTTCCTCTTTGCCCTCATTATCGTTATCGGCAGCCTCGCCGTAATCGTTAGCGACGCTCGCCATCCGCAACACATACCAGTTATCATTACTACCGAAGGTGTTCTCGTCGGCAGCAGTTTTTATGACTACGATTCCATTAAGCACTTTGCCGTCATTTATAAGCCGAACGACAGCATCAAGCGCATTTACTTTATCTTCAAGTCAACAATCCGCCATCGTCTCTCGGTGGCACTAGCCGACACCAATCCCCTCGTCGTTCGTGAACAGCTCATTAAGTATATTCCCGAAGACCTGGAACGAACCGACGAGCCGCTCTCTGAATTTCTCGGTCGCTTGCTCAAGCTCTAACATCCATGCCCTCCTCGCTTGCACATTTCCAGACCCGTGTCTGGAATTATTACCGCCGCCATAAGCGGCGTTTTCCGTGGCGGGAAACGCGTGATCCATACCGCATCCTCGTGTCCGAAATCATGCTACAGCAGACGCAAGCACCGCGCGTCGTCGCAAAATACGAGAGTTTTCTGAAACGCTTTCCAACGGTCCAGAAACTGGCCGTCGCGTCCGTCACCAGCGTCCTGCGCGAATGGCAGGGACTGGGCTATAATCGGCGCGGGCTAGCCCTTAAAAAGAGCGCGGAAGCCATCGTAACACAATTCAAAGGAAAAGTTCCCCGCAGTTACGAGGCCCTGCTCAGCCTGCCGGGTGTCGGGCCGGCGACAGCCGGCGATATTCTCGCCTTCGCCTGGAACGAGCCGGTAACCGTCATTGAAACCAATATCAGATCGGTGTTTATCAATGAATTTTTCCCTGAAGCCGATTCGGTGCATGATCGCGAGCTACTGCCGTTAATCAGCCGGGCGGTGGATACGAAAAATCCCCGCGAATGGTATTACGCCCTCATGGACTACGGGGCCTGGCTTAAAAAAACCGTACCCAACCCTTCCCGCCGCAGCCGCCATTTCACCGCACAGTCCCCCTTTAAAGGCTCTAACCGCGAACAACGCTCGAAGATTTTACGTTACCTGCTCTCCTACCCGAAACAAACCGCTGCCACGATTGCAGCGGCGCTTGATATCGAACTGCCGAAACTTATTGATAATCTCGAGCGCCTGAGCGCCGAAGGCCTCATTGCTTCACGAAAATCAAAGGGGAAACAGATATATCTCATCCCTTAGCCACCACCAGACACCATATTTCTTCGGCTCCGGCCGCCCGCAGCACCCGGGCGCATTCCTGAAGAGTAGATCCCGTCGTCACGACATCATCAACCAAGATAACTAGTGGCGGAACGTTCCCGCTCGTCCAAAAGGCGTTTTTCAGATTCACGTGCCTTTCTGCTTCGCGCAATGTTGCCTGAGCCCGCCGCTGACGCCGACGTAAAAGATCGCCTTCATATTTCAGTCCCGCAAAATCAGCCAGACGTCTGGCAATCAATTCAGACTGATTAAATCCGCGCCATCTTCGGCGCCGACCGCTCAGGGGCACAGCCGTCACCACCGCCTGAAAAAAACGCCGACTGAGAAGCGAATCGTTTCTGTCTGCTACTAAAAATTTCTCCACGCAGCGCATCAGCCATTCAGCAAGCTCTGCCGAGATTTCTGCCACAAAACGATATTTGCAGGCGCGAATAAGCCGAGCCACCAGCTCTTGCTCATAATCAGCCGCGATAATTATGCCATCAAACGCAAAGCGTGGCTGACAGTTCAAACAGAGTCGACCCGTCGCCGTCGCCTCGCCGCTAGCCTGACAGCCAAAACAGCGAAGACGGTACGCCGGACGGCAAGAAAACCGACATTCGTCACAGAGATAGCCGCCTTCCCAGCCGCACGACAGACATTCTTTCGGAAAGAGACAATCGAGCAAAAAGCTGCCCAATTGCCCCGCTCTTTCAGCGATAGAAAACATAAAACCCTCCTAGGGAGGGTTTTAAAGATTGTTAAGAGAAAAGATTGGCTATTTGGACCAGACAGCGCTATCAACTTTCCAGCTTCCGTCAATCTTTTTCAGACCGAGAGTTAACGTTTGCTCATATCCCTTACTCTTGCCGTCGGCAGTCGTTTCCTGGCGTTTGGTTTTCACGGCGGCCGACGCCGTATCAGCGCCTTCAGTCAGCGCGACCTCCGCCACTACGCCGTGCGTAGTAATGCCGGTATACGTCCGCAGGTCAGCCGGCTTGGCCAGCTCGCCGCTTACGTAGGCGCGCGTCCGCTCAATCATCGCCGGTGTCATGAAGACTTCTAAATCTGAAAGATTATTAAACTCGGACTGATTCGAGGATGAGCCATAGCGCTCCGTAAACGATATTGCCAGACGGCGGACATCTTCGCGGCCCAACTCGGCCTTGGTGGCCGGCGTCACCGACGAGGCCGGTTTCGGGCTCTCCGTCACAATCGGCTCAACTGTGGCTTGCGGCTGGGCCGTTTGCGAATCAGTCGGCGCCGGCGTCTTGTTATAATCGTATATGAAAACGAAGTAAATAATGAACGCGATAACGGCTAAGCCGCCGATGATGAGTGCAAGAGCTTTTTTATTGATATTCATATGCGTAATAAAATATTAAGCCGGGGCGGCCGCCAGCGCTTCGGCGTCTTTTTTAGCCTGTTCGATTTCCAATAATTGCTTCGGATCAGAGGTTATCAACTGGTCTTCAATATAAGAAGCGACTACCTTGATAGCGGCGTGCTTATTACCGGCAAAGAAAATGCCTTCGCCGACGCCGCATTCAAGCAGCAAATATTTCTCGCTTTCCGTCAGGATAAAGGTCTTTTGAATAAGATCAATGGCTGCCGGCGACTGCTTAAGTAAAATCTGTAACGAAGAGTTGGTAACAATCGCCTGGCCGTAGGGGCTGCGCAAGAAGTCGTTGACGTCCTGGGTAATGGTCGTTACGCCCAGATAATACTTACGGCAGCGCTTAACGAGCGCGAAGATGAACTTAGCACTGTCTTCATGCTGCATGAGCCACCAGGCTTCGTCGATAACCAGCACGCGTTTGCGCACCTGGCTGCGAACGACGTTCCAGATATAGTTAACGACGGTGTAAATGGCCATCGGCCGGAGTTCGTCTTCAAGATCGCGTACCGAGAAACAGACTAACTGATTTTGCATCTCAACATTCGTCGGACTGTTAAACAGCCCGGCAAAAGTACCTTCGGTATACTTTTTTAGACGAGTCGCCAAGTCAGTACCGCCTTCCATGCCTTCAAGAATAGCCTGGAAGTCGGCCATAATCGGCGGCTCAATCGTGGCGAGATCGGCATCGGGGGTAATGTCTTTGCGGGCATACGTCTCGAGGAGCGCCCGGTCGACAATCGAGTCTTCTTCATAATTCAGATTGCCGATCATGAGACGAATCAGGCCCTTGAGAGTAATGACTGCCGAGCGGATAATGTCTTCTATCTTAGTCTGGTCACCAATCGCTTTCGGCAGATCAAATGGGTTGATCTTGCTCTGGCTGGCCAGCGAAATGTTAATATACGTGCCACCGACCGCCTCGGCCAGGTGCTTATATTCGTACTCCGGGTCAATGACAATAATATCCGTGCCCATCATCAGACTGCGCAAGATTTCCAGCTTGATAGCATAGCTCTTGCCGGCGCCGGAAGTGGCGAAAACGACGCTGTTAGCGTTCTGTAAGCTGAAACGGTCGAAGAGAATAAGGCTGTTGTTATGGCGGTTAATGCCGTAGAGGATGCCATTGTCGCTCGTCAGTTCGCTTGAGACGAAGGGGAAACTTGAGGCGACCGGCGACGAATTCATGTTGAAGGCGATGTAGAGTTCGTCGTTATTGAGTGGCAGCGTCGAATTAAAACCTTGCTCGGACTGATAGTACACCCGCTTAGAATAGACGAGGCGTGAACCAAAAATATCTTCAATCGTGTCAGAGGTGCGGTCGAGCTCTTCCAGCGTGTCGCTATACATCGTGACGTACAAAGCAAACTGGAAGAACTTTTCAGTTCCCTGGGTAAGGCTGTCGCGCAACGATTCAATATCCTGGACGGCGGTCTCGCGAATCGGATCGCGCGGCGAGCCCTTCTCCGTATCAGCAATAATCTGCGCTTCCAGCGCGCCGACCTTCTTCTTAAGCTGCTTGAGGATAATGCCGCTCTTCACCGGATAAAAATACATGGCAATATCAAAGGTGGTGTTCAGGTTGATAATCGGCGCAAACCAGCCGACGCTAATATAGCGCGGATATGAAACCACGAAGATTGTCCGCAGAAACTGCGAACCGAGCTTAAGGTAATGAGGCGTTACTTCGAAACTGTCCGGGGCAATCAGCTCAGTAATGGAAATAAGGCCGCGGCGCAGCGTTTTTTCGTCAGTCACTGCCTCTTCGGCTGCCCGCGCTTCATCATCATAGCGCTCCAGGGGAGGTAGTGGCACGGTTGAAGCAGCCGGCTCCGCCGCCTCCTCGTTGTCGGGAGCCGGAGCAGTTTTTTTCTTGAAAATGTCGGAAAGCTTCACCATATTATTTATCTTCCAGGCGCAATGACTCGGTCGGCGCCATCTTTTCATTAACAGACGTTACCGGGTTATAGGTGTTATAGTACAGCTCGATCAACGACTGCGTATCGAGCTCAATCGTATTGAGCCCGAGGGAATCGAGACCGCCGATAACCGATTCAACGCGGCGGCTGAGCTCCTCGCGCAGCTTGCTAAAATTATCTTCCTTCATGCGGATAAGCGAGGTAGGGCTAAATGTTTCGGTCAGACGGGAAAAGAAGCCCTTTTTCTTGTCCGACACCGGGCTATACGGAACAATCACATAAAAACGCTTATTCATGATCTTGGAAAGCGAAATAAGCTCCTTGATATAGCCGATGTACTCGGTAATCTGCATCTTGAGCAAATCGTTGGTCTGCTCCTTTTCTTTTTGTTTCAGACTGGCGAGGTAGCCTTCGATATTGAGCTCGCGCGACTGAATGACAATCTGCAA
>CAYVHQ010000007.1:20971-31421 GCA_964451345.1 uncultured Gammaproteobacteria bacterium
AAAATTAATGTTATTAAGGAAACTGACGTAGGCGGAAATGATGGCATTCTGTTCGTCTTCATTTTTCAGCGCGAAATTGATGCTCGAAACCATAATGACAGACCGCAGCGTGGCGTCTTTCATAATGACAGTATCCTGGCGGATACCGGCAATATCGAGATAACGGAGAGTGGAAGGCCGCGAAGGCGTCGAAGTAGCCATATATCAGGAAAAATCGGCATAACCGTCTTTGCGACGGCTCATGACGACTGATTCATCGCCTTCTCCCTGATATGATCCCTGCGTATCGACGATAAGGGAAAGCTCATTCAAGCGAGAGGCAGAATAATGATGACGCGCGACAGACGCGACCACCGGAGCCGGATTCTCAATCTCCAGCGCATTTACTAGTGTATCATCTTTGCGCCAGACGCGTAAGCGAGGTTTCTTGAGGGTCTGGACGAGGTTGAGCGAAAAATAATGAAAAGGCGCGCCGTTTATCTTAACGAAGGCAAAGGTGCAGCTAATAGCAAAGATTAAAATAGCCAACAAAAGGAAAAGCGTGAAATCGAAAAGCTTGAAACAGGCGGCGATAAGCAATACGCCGACGAGCATAATAATAAACTGGCGGACGGTTATCGGTCCGATAATTTTATCTTCAACATCAATAAATTGTGGAACGGTGAACTGTTGCATGCTTAAAATTTGAGACTGCGGTTTAGGGAAATAATCGCTGCCAACTCGTCCGCCCGCAAGAAAGCCGGCTCCTTGCGCTGCTCGCGCTCCAGAATCGCGCTGATAGCCATATTTTCATCGAGGCTGCGGCGACAAACCAGCAGATAAAGGCGATTAAGCGGGCTTTGCTGCCAAGCCACAATTGCCTCAATTTTTCGGGCATATTCCTCGCGGCCCAAATCCTCCATCGTCTGCCGCAACTTGGCAATTGCTTTCAGCGGATCAGGATCAAGGCGGCGGAAGTTAGTGAGCGTAAATTCTTTGAGCTCATCGATCGGGCTTTCGGCCCGCGGCGTGTGTCGAATATCATCCATGCGCACTTTGCCGGAGGGCGACTTGAGCGTATTATCGACAGCCGGCGCCGTCATCGCCCGCAAGCGCTGTTTGTCGAGGGGCGGTCGTTCAATAATTTCTTTTATGGCAGTGCGCGGGGTGTTGCGGGGCGCTGGCGGAACCGGCACCGCAGCTGCCGCCGAACCGGCCACGACTGAAGCGATTGCCGCGGAAGACAGCGAAGAAGTAGCGGCTGCAACAGACGTAGCTGCCGCCACCGCCGACAGGGCAGCTGGGCTGCGACGCACCGCGCCCTTACGCTGAAAAATCGCCGGCTTCTCCGGGACACTGCGCTCCGCCCGAACAAGCGCGGGCGGCGGGGGCATAATTTCATGCGAAACATCTAGTGGGACTGGCGCGGCGGGAGCGCTCGGCGCAAATATACTTTCCGGTGTTGCCGGCTTAACGCTCTTCCCCTGGCTCAGCAACGATGCCTCCAGAGTATATTCAGCGCTGCGGGGCAAGGCCGTATCTTCCGGGACCGGCAGTTTAACAGCAGGCGCGACAGCCGGAGCAGTAGCACGCGGTAAGAAATTTCCAGCGATGATCAAAATCCGCTCAGCCGTATCGCGGCTGAGGGCCACGCCGCCTAATTCCGCCGGCTTAATAAGCGACTCGAAAGTAGCCAGCCTGTCGCGACTGCCACGCAAATAGGTCTTAATGACCTGACGAAAGCGTCCACTGCCGAGCGGGTCGGAAAAATTAAGACGGCTTTGTTCCAAAATAGTACCGACTGACGCATCAACCGCCGCATCAAAATCAGCCGCTGCCAATGGCTTGGCCTGCCGGGCGTCACGCTCATCGGCTTCGGAAAAAACCAGTTTAGGTCCCCGGCCGGCTCCGAGTAAAAAATCAAGCACTTCCGAAAAGACACTGCGTCGCAATTGCTGTTCGAGGGCGCGGGCCGCCTCAGCCGACAATCCCAAATCATTTATGAGAAAAGCGCCGAGATTTTCCAGCTTGATTTCACCGCCCATGACGCGCATGACCGTCGAGGCGAGGTTGACGCCATACTGCCCGCCCAGCTCGCTGACGCGCGCCATCACCGTCGGGGCATTGATTTTGTCCTTAATGTTTTTTGGCAATGAGTTGAAAGCGACGAGGTATGAGATCATAGCGGCTTAGCTCTTTTGCAATTTACGGATTTCTTCTTCAATGGCCGAACGCTCGAGACTGCCGGCTGGGTACTGGAGCAGCATGTTTTTCAAACTGAGCAGCTCATCCGACTCCGGCGCGATTTCGGCGGCGGGTGCTGGCGTACGAGGCTCAGAGACAACGGGACGGGAGGCAGGTGCGGGTGCAGATGCGGGTGCCGGCACTGGCACTGGCACAGGCCGACGAGTTACTGGCATTTCTGCGCGAATAGGGGTCTTCACTTCAGGGGATGGAGTAGATGGCCTATCGACCGCCGAAACCGTCACGCGGGCATTGCCAGCCGGTCCGCTCGGAGTATCACCACCCGGCAATATCTCCCAACCACTGCCATCATCGCTCGGCATGCTGTCGGGGAAGAATTTGACATTGATGTATGTTTTGATAACTCGGGCGAGAAGTTGTCGGTCGGCGGCGGGCAGGCGCTTGGCATTCGGCGAATTGATAATAAAATTTGTCTGATTCACGCTGTCCATCGCCTGACTGCCATACTGACCCAGATAATCCTTAATCCAGTTGCTGACGCTGGGCGGCACGCTCGTCCCTTCCAGTAACAACGGCGCTGCACCAATATTTTCTTCGTTGACATAGAGCGCTCGCTCCAACACGGCGGCAAAGGCCAGCTCACGGGCCAGGATAAAGAAGAGGCGGGCATTAACCGAACCGATAATAAAGGGATCATGCCGCAGCTCGGCCACTAGTCCTGTCATGAAAAGTCGTTCGGCAAAAGCCTTCTGCTGCTCAAGCGTCATCGCTTTATTTGGATTCGTATCCAGAAAACGCAGACGGTCAATCGCCGGCTGAAATACTTTCTCGCGCAGTTCAGCTGCCATATCCCCCGCCCGTTCAGCCGGAACGTCCAAATCATCAGTCAGATACGGTGCGAGATCGTCGTACGGCACTTCACCAACCGCCACCATGATAGCCAGCGGCACGAGGTCGAGACCGAAACGATCCGCCGCGGAATTCAAGGCTGACATAAAGTCATCCGAGCTGAATTCGCATTGCAGTTCTCGAGGCACACCGGTATCAAATTTTTGGATAGCTTGTTCTAGGTCCAGCATAATATTGTATTAATGGCCAGAAGTATGTCCTCCGCCTCCGCCACCCGAAGCAGGCTTAGGAGTGTGAGAATGCTCCTCTTTGCTTTCTTTTGGTCCCCACTTCTCGAGCTTCTTACCGTTCTTATGGCCGGTGTCAATCTGCTCCAGTTCTTCAATAACATCTTTGAAGGCCACCTTGGCCGCCGCACCATCGTGTTCATCCTTGATATAGTAGGCAATACCCTTCTTGAGCTTCTCGACTTTATCTTTAAGCTTCTTGCCTTTCTCATCCTTATCGAAATCATCTTTGGTCATTGACTTAAGCTCGGCAAGATCACGTTTGAGGTTCGCAAGAGCCTGCTTGGCTTCAGCCGTGCCAGAAGCGAGAATCTTATACTTCTTCTTATGGCTGGAGTCGATGCCTTTGCCCGAAGCCCATTCACCAGCCCCCATTTCGCTAAATTTGACATCCGGATCGCTGAGCTGGCGAACAAAGTCCTTAGCTTCTTTTAGTTCCTTAGAGAGCAGCTTCGCGCCTTCAATCGTCAGACGGTTAGGCTGATACTTGACTGCGCCGTCGGCCATCGAGCCACCCATGCTATGCAAGCCTGTAAGCGTCGTGTCGCCGATATGGCCGAACGATTCCTTATATCCGTCGATCGCCGCGCTGTGCTTATCCTTAATAGCGCCGGCCAACTCGGCATACTTGGTATTGACCGCATCAAGCTTAGCTTCGCGGATATGCTTCGGCGCCTGGGAGAATTCCGCCTTAACATTCTTATATTCATCATTCCGATCTGATTCATTTTCCTTAAGTTCAGCATCGCGCGCCTTTTCCATATCCTTAACGCCTGAGTCACGTTCGATAGCGCGGCGATTTTCATCCTTAAAGGCGCGAATCTCCTCAAGCTGCGGCTCATAAATAGCGTCCACCTCCGCCCGGATGCGCATCTGGTCGCCGGCAAAGGCGTTGATACGATCCTGGAAATTCTCGCGGGTCTGGGAAATTTCCAGCTCGACATCCATGTTGAGTTTGCGCTTATCTGCTTCGGCCTTGGCATAGATGGCATCAATCTCCGCCTGCGTGCCACCATTAGCACGCGCAACGCGGACTGCTGCCCCTGCTTGAGTATCAATGCTGTTAAAGCTATTATCACGCCCCTGTTTCAAGGAATCGATGACGCGCTCCATAGCCGCGGCCGGATCCTCACCCAAACGGTCATTAACCTCTTGTTCTTTTCGCTCCTCAATCGCCGCCATCGAAGCGTCCGCCTGCGACATGTTCTTTTCGCGCTGCGAGGCGACGATAGCGTCCTTAGCCTCGCGTCCCGCCCAGTTCGTACCAAGCGCAGTAGCGATATGACCAGCACCAGCCAGCGCGATGGTCAGTCCACCAAGGGGATTAACCAGCGCCGCGGCGGCTCCTGCCAGCGCGGTTGCACCGCCCTTAAATGCACGTCCTAGATTCGTGTTGGCCGCGTCCTTCAACTTATCCGCCGTTCCTTCTTTCATGCCCAGGGCTTCTAGCGTTTCCTTGCGCTTCTTTTCCTTAGCTTCTTTGCGCGTCTTTTTTATGTCAGCGCCCCAGGAATTAAGGAACGCACCGCTCTTCTGAAGCGATTCGCCGTATTTACCGCCGGTGCGCTTGTTAATCTTGTCACCAATGCTGCGCGTACCGGCCCCCACGCCGCGCAGGGCATTTTGGGCGGCAAATTTACCGGTAATCTTTGCCCGGTTGGCACCGAACTTCTTCAGTCCCTTGACGCCGTCCTTTAGCTTGCTCATACCGGTTCCGGCAATAGTACCGGCCATGCCGCTAAGCTGCGACGTAATCATCATGCCGCCGATAAACAAGCCGATGGAAATAATAAACTTAAGCATGCCTTCCGGCTTGCCTGCGTCAGAGAGGCCAACATAAGGACTACTTCCCACCCGGCTGATTTCGCCGGTAAACTTAATTTCATTTTCCGTTGTGCCATTGGCAATGTGCGGATCTTGCATGAGGATGTTGCCCGCATCAGACGTCGGCTTAACGGCCACAAACGAAAGCCAGATAAAGAAGGCCAGAAGCGGTCCGCTGATAAGATAGCTCGTAAACTGCTCCCACCACTTACCGGCATAGGTCTCGCCCTTGCCCGGAACGGCATGCAGGAAATAGGCCAGCGGCGAGAGAACCACTAAAATCCAGATCATGACAATACGCATAATAAGGATAAAGAGGATGACAATCATGACAATGAGCGCCACAATGACGTACAAGAGGGCCAGGACATAGGTGCCGGCCAGGGAGAGGGGCGTGATGTCGACCTTATCGTTGTTGATGCCCAGCAGCGACTGAATACCGGCCATGTTGGCAAAGTTTCCGCCAGCGATATCGCGGAAGCCGTTAACGAAGCTCAACATGACGACCTGGGCGAAGTCAATCAGAATACCACAGATTAGTTTGGAAAAGTTAATGAGAACGGCGGCAATGAGGACCTTCGGCAGCAGGTGCTTCCAGGAATATTTTTCCTGATTAAGAACCGTCCCAAAAGCGATAATGAGAAGTATGACAATAAAGAACATGTTGCAGATGTCCCGGACGATAATCCAGCCCTCGCTCACCGCGCTCGACTTAATGAAGCCGTTGTACTGCGCCACCCAGACGATCAGGTAGATCATGATGACGAGCACTTTACCGAGCACCCAGACTATCGCCGCAACGGCATTGCCGAGAAACTGCGACACGGCCTCTGACCAGTCGATGGCGTGCGCCGGCGATGACACGAGCAAACCGACCGCCACCAGCGCGCATAGGGAGAAGAGATAAGCAAACCGGTTTTTTCTCATACTAAGGGATAATGAAATTGAGAGTTTTCCAAAATGTTTCCAGCGGATGCACAACGGAATAAATCGCCATGCCGTACATGACAATGTCAAACAGAATAACCGCCAGCAAAATAAGATTTAAAATAAGGACAATAATCCATTCCAGGATAGCCGCTTCGCCCTCGGCTGCTCCGAGGAACGCCGGCCGCGCACCGGCCGCGCCGATACCGATATTCTTCCCGCCACCGATGCTCCACTCGGAACCGAGCGGGCAGAAATATTTTTTGCCAAGCACGAGCCAAAGAAAGATATGGATGTCAATGAGAATAATCGTCAGGCCGAACGTTTCCGGCATGTTGATCCAGTACTGCTGCAAAAGCTTTCCGGTCGCCATGTTAGTGGCAACTTCCGCCGCCTCAGAAGCGGCTTCCTTTACGCCGGCCTTAGCCTGACGGGCGACCTGCTGGGCTTGACGATACGTATCGGCAATACGGGCCTGACTAAGCGCTTCGTCCTCTTCTTCCTCGGCGGCAGCCTGCTCGTCAGCCTCATCATCGTAATCCAAGGCGAAGGCATTATCCGTCTGACTCTCGGCCGGGGCATTCAAGGAACCATCCGGTCCGACGCTCGTGGATGAAAGATTTGACTCTTCATCCAAACCGCCCTGAGCATTGACAACCGAACGCGAGCGTTCGTTCATCATTACCTGGTTAAACTCAGCTTTAACCTGGGCCTCCTTCCCCGCCGGGACCCGGGAACCCTTCGTTAAGACTTCGGTCGCGGCAGTTGCGGGCATAAAAAAGTCTGGCTCTGAGAACGCTTTTATTATACCACATCGCCCCGCCGGATACCAAGGCTTTTAGCATCGCCAAGATACAAAAAACCCTTCTCCATACTAGACAGAGAAGGGCGGAACGGACAGGCAGAGCCTGGACGTCAAATTCATATTTATTTTGCTAAGAGCATCTTTTTTGTATCCGTAAAACCGTCGGTTTTCAGGGTATAGAAATAGACGCCGCTGGCTAGTCCTTTAGCATCAAAAACGTACTCATAGCTGCCGGCGCTGACTGACTCATTATCTGCCAATTCAGCGATGTGGCGACCGGAGGCGTCCCAGATACTCAGACTTACTCTAGTATTACGCGCTACGGAGAACCGTATGGTAGTACTGGGATTAAACGGATTAGGAAAATTTTGCTTCAGCGAGTAGCCTTCAACAATCGTCGAAATCTGATTGACAGAAACTACCTGAGCGGACTTTATAATAAAGCCGCTTCCGACCAGAAAATATTCGGAATCAGTTGCCTCAACCCCATTTACGATGGTTGAAGTGTTTCCCCAGTGCAGAACCGTCCAATTTAGTCCTCCGTCAGTCGTTCTAAGAATCAATGGACCATTGCCATATTGCGGATCGTCCAAATACTGACCGATCGCCATCGCGTTGAGCGGATTGCTCGGCGAGACTGCTATCTTAGTCAACGTTCCAGGAAAGCTGAACGATTTCTTATCCCAACTAGTGCCTCCATTCGTACTTATGAAAACCACCGGATGCCAACCGCCATTATCTTCACGACCTACCATGTAAAATTTGTTGCCGTTATTACTGATGTCGAAAGCACCTTGTGTTCCTTCACCAACCTTCGCATCAAACCAAGTAAGGCCAGCATTCGTACTCTTTAAAAGATTTGTAGCAGGTCCTGTGGCAGTCATGAAAACGTTATCGCCGTAGCATAACACGTCTGATAAATACGCGTTTGTCGGAGGAATAGATTGGCCATTCCAGTTAAGTCC
Organism: uncultured Gammaproteobacteria bacterium; assembly: GCA_964451345.1. Taxonomy (GTDB): domain Bacteria; phylum Patescibacteriota; class Patescibacteriia; order Patescibacteriales; family Patescibacteriaceae; genus Patescibacterium. The sequence continues at coordinate 28,813 of CAYVHQ010000007.1, forward strand.
CCCGTTTGTTGTTTTCAGAACCGTCGAACCCATGCCAACTGAATAACCAGTTAAGGCATTACTAAAATCTAAACCGGTAAGTTCAACCGCACCATGCTGTTGAAAATTCCAATTTAGGCCGTTGTTAGTGCTTCGTCCGATGCGTCCATTTTCACCGCTTGTTACCATCACGCCAGGTGATGGAAAATCAAGTTTGTAATAGAAGCCGGGCATAGCTGTCGAAACCGCCTGCCAATTTTGGCCACCATTCACGGTTTTCCAGTAACCGGCTGAGCAGGAAGCATAGCCGTTGGTATTGTCACTAAAGGTTATATCTTGCAGATAACGGGTCGAGGAATCGACCAGTACCTGGAACTGCTGCGCAGGTGAATTCACTGCAAAAAAAGCTAAAATAAGCCAAAATATGACTTTTTTCATTTTTTACTCCCTTATTTAATGTGTTTTAAAATTTTAAAGATCTCCCTATTTTCTAATTATATCACAAAAAATAGATTTGGTCAAGTTCTAGTAGAGCGGCCGGACTACTATCTTAATAGAACCGTCGCCATTCCCCACTCCGTATTTCTCCCAGTTATCAGTAATCGTTATCTTCGGGGTCAGAACATAGCAACCAAAGGTGGAGCTGAGACAGAGCGGATCAGTAGCAGGTCTTAAGTAGCTAGAGTCGTTCTGTGGAACCCTTTTTATGGTCTCATACTCGTAACGATGCGTCTGCGAACGGGTAATATCGGCGAAGCTGCTCGTCGGACCGCCCAGAGGGAGGGCCATTCGCACATTCAGAGATTCGTAATAACCGAAATCAAAATCAATCCTGCGCAACGGCGTTTGTTCTTTGTCAGTCTTGGACGCATACGAGAACGTGACATAGGCAGCATTGTTGACGTACTCGTAATACGGCTGAGCAGCTGTGCCGGCCGCATGCCCATTAACCCTCAAGTCGCTCACTATCGGCGGGATGTAGCAATAATCAAGATTATTATTGGCACCAGCACCGACGTCCGGGCGAGTCGGCAAGCCAGTCGGCTGTCCGGCAGGCGGTCCACACTTAGGCATGCTGTTACTGGTAACAGATGGATAATTAGGGTTGCTCGGCACATTTCCAGCTACATATTGACCAGCATTACCCGTGCTACTCGGCGTCCACGTGAAAGTTTTCCAGTTGTCGGCCTGCGGGAAGAGGCGGCGGATAATATCGAGCGGCTTGTCCTGCTTGGCAATCTTGACCGAGTCGATACTGTTATAACAAGTAAAGATACAGAGCGACTCCATGTCACTATCAGCATCCGAATGCCAGGTTTCACCGTGCCAGGTGCCGTCAGCCTGCTTAATAGCTTTGCATGTGGTATATGACTCTTGTGGTTGACTCCTCTTACTTACCCGGCAAAAATCATGGCCGGGACCGACATCGCACTGAGCCGGATCAATTCCAGCCGTAGCGGCTATACGGTCTCTGAAATGACAAATACTATTATCTGCTTCTTCGTTCTCATTCTCTGTATCATAGTCGCATTTAGCTTCACTGCCGTTCAACTCAGTATATAGAGCTGTGGTTGGCGAACAAACATCCCATTTGTCGGGACCGAGACTCTCGTTCCTTGAACCACCATTAAACCTCGGGATGTACAAATAATGCGCATTTGGGTTCGAAACGCTATCATACTCGAGATCAGTATTTTGATTATAACCTGTATAGTTATTATAACCAAGGAAACGATTAACTGTTGAACTTGGGCAGCGGTTATTTTGAATCGAAGCATAATATGGCACAAAAGTATTAAGCAATCCTGTAGTAGTATCAATTCCTACCACCTGTTTAGTGTTGCCAAGTGAAGCCGCTAGCTTAGAGCCAAAGAAATCATCAACCTGGCGGGGCTTAAGCTGTGGCAATGTAAGGTTAGGTCCGGCACTACCACCGAAATTAATCGATAGGGATGACGCCGCGAAGAACGGATCGACCGGGAAGTAGGTCGAGCCGGCTGTCGGATTAGGTAATAGCCACGGCGAACCAGCTGCCAAGCGGCTTGTCCAGTAATATTGCGCATTAACCTTAACAAACTCCGTGCAGACAATCTGGGGTTTCTTTGGATCATCAGCCGAACATTCATCTACGGCATTCACACAGAAATAGACATCTTTACCGCTTTCAAATTCAATATCAGATCCCTCTTCCGCTGAATCGCCGGAAATGCGGTCAACCGGATACCAGAGCAAGCAGACGCTTGGATTGCGCGGGTCACTTTCCAAACAGTAACCCTTAACACCCTGGGTCTTAATCTTATTGGGATCAGTATAGGCGCAGCTCAGAGAATTCTCTGTCGGGTAAAGTCGACAGCTCGGTGCGGTGTACTGGGGCTGAGGACCAGAAGCGGAAGGCGTAATACAATTTGCCGGATCAGCGTTCGGATCACTACAGCGGACGTTAAGCGAAATGTCCGCCTTAATATCGTCAACATAGACATCGCCGCCCGCTGCTTCGAACAAGAGCTTGATCTTAGGGCTATTGGCCACGAAGCCGACGCTGCGGCGCACCCATTGTCCCGGCTGATCAGTCGCTGGAATATTGAGAACTACCTGCGACTGGCTGGTGCGGCCGCCGTTTTCCGGAAGAA
>CAYVHQ010000008.1:0-26581 GCA_964451345.1 uncultured Gammaproteobacteria bacterium
GCCCCGGCGCAAAGCCGCGTACACCCCCATGGGGATGCCGATGAGCAAGGCCAACGAGAAGTAGAAGATGGAACTGCCGCCAAAGAGAACAATGGACAACAGAACGAGCATAACAGTTACTGAGGTATTGACTGAGCGATGTACGGTCTGGTTCAAGCTGACATTGACGGTGCCGTCAAAAGCATCGTTGGAGCGGGGCAGGTTTTCTCGGATACGGTCAAAGACGACAATTGTATCATGAACGCTGAAACCGAGGACGGTCAGGACGGCCGCGATGAAGGTCGTATTGACTTCGACGCCATGAAAATGACCAAGCGCAGCAAAGAGACCAAGGACGATAATAACGTCATGGAAAAGCGAGACGAGCGTCGCAGCGCCGTACTTCCAGGACGCGACCGGGCGGGAAACTTTGCGGAAAGCCCAGGCGATGTAGCCGCTGATGGCGATCAGGACGGCGATAATGGCATAGATAGACTTGCGCTGCAGCTCCTGTCCGACTGAAGGGCCAACTGCTTCAAAGCGCATTTCTTCGACGGCCATACTGGCTGGCTTGCCCTTTTCTGGGGCCGGAGCAAAGGTCTGGAGCTTCTTGAGGACGGCCTGGTGGACCTCTTCGGTGGTCTGCTGATAGCGCAGAATCATGCCCATATCTTCAACTGGCTGAACGGTTAAGCTGTTGAGCTTAAGGTCGGCCAGGCGCTCTTCAACTTCTGGAACGGTCGGACGGTCCTGGAGGAAGCGGACTTCCTGAAGGCTGCCGCCGGTGAAATCGATGCCGAGCTTCAATCCCCACATAGACAGCATCACGATCGAGACGACCATGAGGGCGCCGGAAATCGACAGCCAGAGGTTTTTTTTACCGATGATATTGTACATAGGGTTATTGTTTCTTATAGCCGATCAGCCAGCGATGCTTCTCGAACCACTGTTCGCTGAAGAGACGGAGGAAGTTACGGGTAATGGTAATGGCACTGAACATCGAGAGCAGAACGCCGAGGAGCAGCGTGTAGGCAAAGCCCTTAATAACGCTCGTCGAGAACTGGACGAGAACAAGCGTCACGAGAATTGTCGTGAAGTTGCTGTCGCGGATCGACGGCCAGGCGCGGCTGAAACCTTCGCTAATTGCGTTAGACAGCGACTTGCCGGCGCGCAACTCTTCCTTGAGACGTTCAAAGATAAGAATGTTGGCGTCGACGGCCATACCAACCGACAAGATGAAACCGGCGATACCTGAGAGCGTCAGCGTGACGGGCCAGAGCTTGAAGATGGCCAAAGAGAGAATTCCGTAAATAGCCAGAGCTAAGACAGCGAGAACACCAAGGAAACGGTAGTAGATAATCATGAACAGGGCAACGAGGATCAAGCCGATGAAACCGGCCTTGAGGCTGTTGGCAACCGAGGCCTGGCCGAGAGTCGCGCCGACGGTCTGCTGGTTGACCAGCGAAATCGGCAGTGGCAGAGCGCCGGCGTTGAGGCGCTTGGCAAGGTCACGGGCTTCAGTAACGGTAAAGCTGCCCTGGATGACGGCCTTGCCGCCGGTGATCTTTTCGTTGACGTTCGGCGTACTGATGGCATAGCCGTCGAGATAGATGGCGACCGGTTTACCGACGTTACGGCCGGTGACTTCTTCGAACATCTTGGCACCAGCGTCGTCAAATTCGAGGCTCACCTGCGGGCTGTTGTCCTGCTGGCTGAACTGCACGGTAGCGCGCTTAAGATTGCGTCCGGTCAATTCGGTGTTCTTCCAGCCGTCATTCGGACCGAGGATGTCGTCTTCGTTCTTAGTGGACAAGAGGATGTGGCTCAGGCGGTACTGCGGATTTTCGTCAGTCTTGTAGATAAGGTGGTAGCCGAACTTTGTTTCAACAACAAAGGAGATTGTGCCAATCTTCTGCGTGAAAACGGCGTCTTCAAAGGGCTTGGCCATGATGTCGCGGCCGAACCAGCCGAGGTCGCCGCCTTTGTCCTTGTTTGACAGGTCGGTCGAGTTGGCTTTAACAAGGTCAGCGAAATTCTTCGGCGTGGCCTGAGTCTTCAGCTGCTTGATCTTGGCGTAGGCGTCTTCTTTAGACATCTCACTCGTACAGCCTTCGGCGCCCTTGTAGCAGAGCAGAAGATGGGCGGCTTTTACTTCTTTAATGTTTTGTTCATTGACCTTGAGGACTTCATAACCGTCAACAGTCAGGACGGGCTGCTTAACGGACTGTCCGACCGGGATGCCGGCCGCTACTGTGGCAAGATCAGAGTTGTCGCGCTTGGAAACCCAGCCGACTTCCCCGCCCTTGTCGCGCGAAGCGCTGTCATCGCTGTACTGCTTGGCCAAATTTTCAAACGATTCGCCGCCGGCCAGCTTTTTGATAACTTCTTCGCCGTGGACTTTCGCCTTAGCGTTGAAGGCTTCCATATCCTTCTTCTCGACAGCTGTCAGGCTGCGGCGCTCGCCGCCCTGTTCCTTGAATTCCAAAAGAGGCGTTTCGCCGATTTTCTTAATTGCTTCACCGACGTCCTTGATGCCGGCCAGTTCAACGATGATGCGGTACTTGCCGTCCGTGGTCTTATTGACCTGTACGAGCGGTTCGCTGACGCCGAAGACGTTGACGCGGCGTTCGATAACGTCGCGGGCACCTTCGACGGCCGTAGCGCGGTCAGCTGCTGCGATGGCGGAAACGTCCGCATCGTAGGTCAGCTGTGAGCCGCCAAGAAGGTCAAGGCCGAGCTGGAATGGTACTTCATGCACTTTTGGCAGCGGCAGGTTGTAATGGTCAACGGCCTGGTTATAATAGTTGCCGAAGACGACCAGCGAACCGGCCAGAGCGATAACGACGATGAGCGCGAAGCCCCACCAGACCTTGCCTTTAGCTTTCGGGTGGAAGATATTGGAGAATCTCGTGTCTGACATAAGCTATTAAATATTAAGGGTATTTGGCAATTATACAGGAACAGCCTTAAAAAGCAAGGGGCAAAATGGGGGAAAAGTAGCCGAAACAGCCTTCTGCTCCCCTACTTCTCGTGTATGAGCGAGCGGACGAAATCCCTGTCTATATTTGCTCCCGGACAGCTCTTTTTGGCATAATCCCTGTGAAAATAGATGTTTTTCGGCGGAATGCGGTAAGTGGTGCAGAGCGTGCGTAATAGGTCGCGCAGCGCGTATATCTGCTCCGGGGCGGGCGTTTCATGGTCAAAATCGCCATCCAGACAGATATGCAGGCAGCGCCCGTCGTTCATGCCCTTCTGATAACAGGCAACGGCCTTTTCGCCATCCTGCCGGAACCGCAGTACCTGCCCGTTGCCGGCGATTTCGAAATGATAGCCGGCGTAATAGCCGAGGCTGCCGCGCACATTCCATTTTTTCCGATGGTACGCGTCGGTGGCCGCTGCCTGATCCGGATTCTTGGCCAGAGAGACAGCGGTGTGATGGATCATGATTGAGGTGGGGATCATAATTATCAGGTACGGGACATATGGACAATCATCACATGAAGTAATGACTACCGTTTTTAAATCAGCTTAGCCATTAATATGTAGTTATCAAATTGTCCTGCAATATGTTTATTAAAATACTCAACAAAAATTTCATTGATACTTTCCGCTAGTGGTCGTGACATTGGAGCCGGTGAGATTGTCTGTGTGGATGCTGTGGGGCACCGCATCTTTATCTGTCCCTCGTACCGTGGCTATGGCCGTATCTCCAGATCCTATATCTTTTAATTCTAATTTCATATTATTTCTTCTGACTCCACGTCGTACTCATGCCCCGTGAAGACACACTGATCGATTCCCGCTGAGATATTCTTAATTATATGTTCTATATATAGGAAATACCACAATCCTTATTAATGGCAATAAAACAAACTATTTTAATTCAATTTCCTTCGATTCCATTGGGTATTCTTCTCATCTCGCCATGCACACCACCCTAAAGGCAAGTCCATTAACTCATCTACCGATGAATCTATTGTCATAATTTCGTTTAGACTAATCAAAGCTGCGTCATTCTCATCAAGCTCTGTACTTTTTTGATTAAGAAATTGCCACGCACCGTCCTCCGAGTCATGGCTTACATATGCAATCCAAGCGGATCCATCAAGAATTTTTCTTGTTGTAATAACGGCAACATTTAGTGAGTCTGAAATTTTAGACTTATCCATATTTAAAATTAAATAATTAATAGTTTGATTTTAGCCTATTCTCACGACGCGATAAAACCTGGGCGTTTTTATAGCTATTCGTGCCAGGAAATATACTTTGAGATTTTGGATTTTTAGGAATAATATGATCGATTTGAGCCTCACGCGAAGAAGGTACTACCCCTTTCATGCTTTTTTGCGGTACCTGCAATTTTTGTCCACTAAGATCAGAACGTAAAACACCACCATTCTTTTGCATATTAGCTTGATAAATCTTTGCTTTCTGAGACGCCGAAAAGCTTCTGCCTGGAGCGGTAACTTGCGTATCTGGTATTCCAGAATATGGCTGGTTTCTATTGCTATTTCCTATAGGAGTATTTTTGCTAGCAGCAGAATCAAGAAGTTGATTAACGGCTATCGTTCCTCCAGCTACAGTCGCCGTTCCAAGTAAGGCCGACTCAACTTTATCTAAGCTTTGACTTGAAGCTTGAGTATTCCCTTCCATCAAATGCCCGATACTGGCGCCCAGATTCCAGCTAGCCACTCCTGCCCCGATAGCCGCTCCCGCAGTTATTACAGCCGGAACCCATACGGGAGCTGAGGTTATTATAGGAACAGCTAAAAATAAGAAGTCGCCTGTTTGGTCCCTATATTTAAGAGGGTTATTAGCAACGTATGAGTAAGAATTTAAGACTTGGGGATTAGAAAGATATTGATCATATGGCATTTTAGCCATTTCTTCTACTTGCTCTGGATTAGCAATCTCCAGAAATACATTATCTTGCCCTAAGAATTTTCCGATCTTCGCATCGTAATACCTCGCATTCGCATATGTTAAACTAGTGTCCACGTCGTACTCATGCCCCGTGTACTTCCTCACCTCCTTGAAGTCCCCAGTCTGCTCATCCAGCCTCATCGTCCCGAAGGCGTAGTAGTCGGTAAGCTCCTCGAGGGCGGCTGACTCGTCGGTAGCGACATTCGAGCCGGTGAGATGGTCGGTATGGAGGAAGTGAGCTTCAGCGTTAATGCCACTATCCCGTACCGTCGCAATGAGGGTATCACCAAGGAAGATATGCTTGTCCGGAGTGGTGCCGTCTGTGCTATACGTGGCGGAGGGGAAATGGGTTGTTGCGGAGGGAGTAATAGTCACGACGCGTTGGCCGTTCGGATCATAGAGATATTGAGGCGTGCCTTCAGCTGTATCAACCGACGTCAGACGGTTATTATAATCCCAGTGGTATCTCTTCCCATCCGGCGATTCGCTCATATTTCCGTTCATGTCGTAGGTATAGGCTTCGCCGTTAATACTGGTTACGGCATGCGGATTGGCGTAGCCGTCGTTCTGGTCCCCTTCGTAGAGATAGCTGCCAACGTCCGACTTGTAGATGATGTTGCCGATGGGGTCGTAGGCGAAAGTCTGAAGGGAGTTTTCCCCGAGCGGCCCGTCCAGCGTTTCATCGGCCGCGTTAGTAATCGTCGCGGAGAGCAGACGGTGCAGATCATCATACTGATAGTCCGTCGTCTTGGCCACTTGCGTGTCGGAAGCGTCGACGATGCGGGTAATATTGCCGACCGGATCGTATGTATACGCGAGATCCTGGAGAGTGATGCCATTTGCAACCGTTACGCGCTGGCGCAGACGGTATAATTCCTCCGCGTCATAGGTATTGGTCATTGTCGAGCCATTGCCGTAGTCGAGGGTAAGCGGCAGGCCGAGCGGATTATATATCGCGCTGACAACCGGCATGAATTCCGCCCCGCCATCTTCACGGCGTTCAACCGTCTCGGTTAAGCCGGCTGAATTGTAAGCATAACGCACGAGCGATGCATCCGGATTGCTGATCGTTAATGGATTGCCCTGGCGGTCGGCAGTGTGGGCGGTCGTATAAGTGACGCTGTCGATCGTTCGTTCCTCGCTCGCGATGGCGCCAAGGGCGTCATACTCGTATTCGCTCGTTACGGCCGCGTTGCTCGAGGAGCAGAGGCGTCCGATTCCGTTCGCGCAGCTATCATAGCCGTACTCCGCCTCAATACCGCCCTCCGTCGATGAATCTTCAGACAAAACACGGTTAAGATCGTCATATTCATACGTAAGCGTCTTGCCGGACGGGTCGGTTTTTTCGCTCAGATTGCCAGCCGGGTCATACGCATACGACCAGATACCGAAGGTCGTATCAGCCGGGGCATGCAGGTCTTCGCTCGTCGTTACCCGGCCAAGTCCGTCATACGCGAAGTTGCGGATATTGCCGGCGGCGTCCGTGAGCTTGATCAGTTTTTTCAAGCCATTCCATTCGTACGTAGTCGTGTAAACGGCGCGCGCGTCATGCTCGCCGACCTGGACGAGATTGCCATAGGCGTCATGGTAGAGGTCCTTAACTTTAGCGGCCGCGTCGCTCACTATCGTTTTCCAGCCCTCATAGGCAGTAGTTGTCGTCCCGACGGCATTTTGCGCTTCCACGGGCCGTTTAAGGGCATCGTAGGCATATTCCGTATAGAGGATGCTTGTCGTTGTAGGAGCCGTCCTGGCGCTTCCGCTCGAAGCGTAGGGCAGCGATTCCTTAAGTGGCAGGTCGCCGTCCGTATAAGCAATATCCCGTACGTTAAACGAACCGGACGCTGCCGCTTCGCTGCGTTCCTGGATCGGACGGCCAAAGCCGTCCAGATACGTATAGCGCTCAACGGCATTGCCGGCATCAAGATAGCTCAGCTGTCGTACCCGCTTCGCGTTGGAAGTATCAGTATATTCATATTCAGCTTTCAAGACCGGAGAGGCGGGATTAGAGCGGTCCGGCTGCCATTCTTGCTTGGGGCGGCCGAGGCCGTCGTAGGCCGTCACAAAGACCGAACCGTTCGGATCGGTCAGCTGCCGCACCTGGCCGCTATTATAGTCATATAGATAGCTGGTCGTCTGGCTAGCAGGGTTGGTGACGCTCGCCGGATAGAGCGCGGGTGTATCATAGACATACAAGGTTACCTTACCGCGCGGATCAGTCTGTGTCAGCGGCAGGCCATAGGCGTTATATGTCTTTAAGCTGGTAGCATAGACTGAATGGGCGATCCATTGTTCCTGTTTCGTCTGATTGCCGACGGAAACCTGCCCGAGTGAAAGATTGTCATAATAGGAACGAGACTCACTAACCTTTTCGTTATTCTGATCGATTGTCAGCGTCATGGCCGGCAGTCCGTAGATTCCCGCAGCCGCGTTGGCCGCATAGGTCATGGTCGTCGCGTAGGCGTCGCTACCGCTATCGGTAAAGGTTCCGTCATCACTACCCGTCACTTCGCCCCAGGATTGCACGCCGGTCTTATTTCCGGTCGCGTTATCATAAACATACGTCTCGGCGCTGTCGCTGTGCATGCCGTTCGGAGCGAAGGACTGCTCGACCTGACGGATAAGTTTTACGATGTTTCGACCGCTGCCGGCATCATAACGGTCCCAGGCGCTGATAGTCCGGGCCAAGAGAGCACCGGCGGCCGACCGTGTTTCGCTGCGATAGGGCTTACCGGCCTTCGCGATATGGTCCTGATACTGTCCGAATGCGGGTTCGTCCTGCGTTCCGCCATGATACGAAGTGATGGTGCGGTTGCCGTTGCCGTCTGTAACCGTTACTCGTCCGAAACCACTGAAGCGCCGGTCGAGGTTGGTATTGAAATAATATTTACCAAGGGCATATTCATAATCCTTAGACAATGCATAACCGAAATTATCCGTCTGCGTTAGGCGCGAAACGAGCGAGAGCGTCATCGACAGCTTCGGATTGAGCCTTTCGCCGACCGGGGTGGCGTAGGTCGCGGAGGAGCGGTAGGTAACGGCCGTCTGTCCGCCTTCTGGCAGGGTAATGTCCGTCACGGCATCGGTCGCGGACTGAGCGTTCTTATACAGCCAGGTAGTCGGCGTCGTGTGTCCCGCCTGCACGAAAGCGCGAAACATATCAACCATGCCGTCGCCGTCGATATCTACGAGGCGAGTAGCTGTGTCGGAGCCGCTATTGATATATGATATCGGCAAGGGAGGAATCCAGGCATTATTTTCTGTCCAGCCATGGCCGTTGTTGATCCAGGCGTTATAGACTACATCCGGATTTTCGCGCCGCTGGATAAGATCCATAAGCTCATCACCGTTGACATCAACGCCGCGGACGCCGTATTCCCCGTTATAGCCTCCGAACCAGGTCGGCGGGGCATAGTCCTCGCTCAACGCCCATCCCCTATTTCCCGTATTGATATAGGTTCGGATAATCTCCTGCGTGCCGCCTAGGGTCCGGCTTTCCAGTAGATCGGGCAACTTATCGCCATTCACGTCGCCGATGATCGTGCCTCCGCCATAAAAGCGCACCGGAATCGTCCATAACGATGATTCATCATCCCAGCCGTGCCCGTTATTGATATAGACGTGATCACCATACCGCTGGGAAATCTGGAAGAGGTCAGGTAGCCCGTCGCCGTTCAAGTCAGCAATGCGCGCCTCGGTATCCTGTCCGCTATTATCCGCAAAGACAATCTGTTGGCTTCCCCATGTTTCCGTCGCATCTTCCCAACCGCTACCGGTATTAAGATAGACTTTTCGTTCCGTATGTCCAATGGTGGAAAAAGATTGTATCAGGTCGGCTCGCCCATCGCCGTTAAGATCCGCTTCACGGACGCCGTTGTCTTCCGGCGAAGTCGGCCATTCGAAATTGAAAACAACCGGCGCTTCAAAGTCGGTCGTCTGTGTCCAGCCGCCATGGCCATTATTCAAATAAACCGATTTTGTCCATTGCTGCAGACGCAGAGATGACTGGATAAGATCTGGCAAAGCATCGCCATTGAGATCCATGATCATAACACCCACACGCAAATCAACCGGTGACTGCCATTCCGAAGATGACGCTCCCCAGCCATTGCCGCTGCGTTGGCCGTAATCGAAGGTCGTCGGCGGCAGAGCGGTTGCGGTCGCGTTGCTCCAGCCGGTTTCAGTAATAGAATGCAAAAGCGCGCGTCCGCCATTGTCGCCGTTTACGTAAGTAAGATCATAGCGATGAGCTAGGGCACCATCGACAAAACCACTGGCACTCATGATACGATAGCGACTCGTTACTGGAAAACCGGCATAATACTGCGTAGCGGCAGCTGTATTCAACGAGCGCGAAAACGTGATGGAAAATAAGCCGGTATCGCTGCCGTGCCCCGTATAGCGGATCGTATCGGGATAGACCTGGCCCTGATCCTTAAAATATTCGTAGCGGATGAAATTCCCGTTCGTATCGCGGATTTCTTGAAGAAACCATTTGTAAATCCGATTAGGGTCAACTGGGTCGTCCTGGCGGCCCATGGGCGAGGAGCCGAAGGTGTAGACCATGCCGTTCTTATTCGTCATCGTCCATTGCGTGCCATCAAAGGCATATTTTGCGAAGTCGCCGTTATCGACGCGGGCACGCCATTCGCTGCTGTCCGTATTCACCAGTTCTCCGGAAAGCGATGACGTGAAAAAATTACCGCTGTACAATTGCTGGAAACCTGTTTTATTAGTTCGTTCGATTGTCGGGATGCTGAGCGACCAACCATCGCCGACGACACTGCCGTGCGCCGCTCCCTGGCTGTTATAGGTAAGATTGAGATCAGGCGTCAGTCCATTGCGTCCGGGTGCAAAAGTCAACGGGTAGAAATACGATAGTGCGCCGCTGCTCTCATCGGTCTGTGCCAGCACAATACGCTTGTTCGAAAATTTGCTGTCATTAGGTTGCGGCGGAACTTCGGTCGTCGGATTAGCGGCGTCTTCTGCTCCTGGATCAATTTCCGGTTCGCCGGACGGAGGTGGGGTTTGCGGATCATCAGTCGGGGGCTGCTCCTGATCGCCCGAGCTTCCGTCACCTTGGCCTTGATTTTGGTCCTGCCCCTGCTCTTGTCCCCCGTTTCCCTCTTCAGCCAAGAGGCCGCGCAGTGGGGCCATTATTAAAATAAAAACCAATAGCAAGGCCATTAGTTTTCCAAACACACCAACTTTTTTTGCACGATATAGCGCGTTGTTTGACATATATGCCCCATGTATGGCCCGCCGGTATTCCGGCAGCATGCCTTACCCTAAGTATATGAGGCGGCCGATGGGGCGTCAACCAGCAAAAATGCTAGAGAGTTTTCAGTAGCTCCTCGAGGTGAACATACAGTTCATCTGGCGTCCCGGCATTGATGATATGCGCATCAGCCAAAGCGATAACCTTATCAACTTCGTGCGCGTCGCTGTTATTGCTGCGCTCGGCTTCTTCCTGTTCGCGAAAGGCCTCAATCGTGATGTTGTCGCCATGCCTATTACGGCTGCGGGCGCGCTCATAGCGCGTCTCGAAGGGCGCCTCAAGCGAGAGCAGAAAAAAGTCCGGACCAAAAAATTCTTTGGCGTATTTCACCTCCGCCGTATTGCGAAAACCTGTTAAAACAGTATCGCCGGTCACGAGCGGGCAGATTTCCGTCACCGGATAAGCCGCACCGACGCTGCGCCGCTTAGCTATGGCATACTCGCGCATGGAAACGCGGTCGAGCGGTAAGTCCTCCGCTTTCATGTCCTCGCGGATGCGGTCGCCGTTGGAGATATGGACCAAGCCACGCGTCACGAGATATTCGGCGGCCATATCCTTGCCGGATGAAGGCTGCCCGCAGATGCCGATAACGCGCATAGGGTTATTCTTTAGGTGATTTAGAAGCGCTTTTAGCGACTAGCCAGGAGCTGGACTGGATCTTGCCGCCTTTGCCGACGTTAAAAGCCTGTTTGATGCCTAATTTCCGGCAGACGAGACTTTCCGGAGTATTGCTTCGTCCCCTGTCCCCGCCGTTGGCGAAGATATCGGGACGGATCCGCTCCAGCTCGGCCGCGACGCTCATGTCTTCGGGATTCTTGCCGTGCTTACTTAGAACAACGCGAGTTACCCCGCGAACCGACTCGAGTAATTCCTTTCGTTCGGTCTGCGGCATGAAAACAAAACCCTTCTTGGATCGCAGCCAGTTATCGTTATTAAGAATAACAACTAATTCATTGCCCAAAGCGGCCGCTTCCTGGATAAGACGGACATGGCCGATATGAATCGGATCAAAGCCGCCACTCACAGCGACAACTTGCTTTTTAGCAGCGATTTGCTGTTTAGGTAGTTTCATGTGAAGAGGGATACCAGCGGACAATCATCTCCAGGCAATCCTCGAGAATTTCCGTTTCGTGCTCTTCTGGCCCAAAAACGAGATAATCGCCTGGCTTAGAAAGCGTTACACTTTTTCCATTTTCAAAATCTATCCGGACACTGCCCGAGATGACCGTTACGAGAGTTCGGGAATCGCGGCTTAAATCCAGGCCAGAACTTTTTTTGAGCCCTTTTGGATGATGCGTCCATTTTACCTCGCAATTTTGCGTGTACCTGATGGATTGTTTTTCAATAAAGCTGCCAACACACCAGCCGGCGCGGTCCGGGTTTAACGTTTCCAATTCATTCATGTTCCCGCTCTCAATAAGCATGCTTTCAATATATCACGACCTTACCCTTCTGGCGAAGTATCAAAATAGGCCTTGCCGCTGTAATGCGCCTTAATGGCCTGCTGGCACATGTAAAAAAGGCCCTCCGGCAGCTGGTCGAGATCATGCCAGTCCCAGCCCTCGCATTTCTCCGGCTCAAGTACTGCGGGCTCGCCTGACTCCCAATCGGCGACCAGGCCGATGTGCACATAATGCTTGGGTGCATAGCGCGTAACATTCGATATGAACTGAAAGTCAATATTTTTGACCGTTACACCGCATTCTTCAGCCAACTCGCGTCGGACGCAATCTTCAAACGACTCCATATATTCGAGATGACCACCGGGAAAAGCGTATTCACCAGCCCCGTGCGATCCGCTACGCTTGCCGAGCAGTATCTTGCCTTCCTTGAAGATCATAATGCCGACGCCAACTTTTGGCTTTTGGTCTGAATCTATTGTCATAATACATTAAACATTTGAATTAGAAATTCTTATCCGCCTGCGCCGTAAATAAGGCAAATGACGCCAATGTCGACGCATCGGTAATTTTTCCTTCGACTACCTCCTGCTCAAACTCAGCCAATGACACAGTACGGGTCTGCATGCCTTCTTCGCTCGCTTCGCGTTCGGCGCCAACCAGCTCTAAATCGGTCGCCAAAAAAACATGACATTTTTGGGTATGATGGCCGGCAGCCAGATAAAAACTTCCTAAAGGCGTCACGGTGCCCGCCGTAAAGCCGGTTTCTTCTTTTAGTTCCAGACGGCAGGCCTCCTCGAGCCCGTGTCCTTCGGCATGTCCCTGAGGAAACTCCCAATGAAAAGCATCGATCGGGTAGCGGTACTGTCCGACGAGGGTCAGGTTCTCGCCGTCCCAGGGAATAATGAGAACACCAGGCTCCTTATGCACGACCGTAAAACGACGTACATCACCATTGGGAATCTCAACCTCATCAAGCGTGACTTTGACATACTTTCCCTCGTGAACCGTCGTCGAAGATTTCTTTTTCCATGTCATATATCTTCCAAAATACGGATTAAATTATTGGCAGTATCCCAGTCGTATGCCTTTAGAAAATCCCGAAGAAGCTCATAGAGAGATTGCCGCTCTGTCCTGTTTTCTAGTTTTGCCGTTTCGATGCCTCGTTCTAATTCACGAAGACTGTTGTCAGTATTAAGTGTGAAAAAATTATGGAAAGAAATAATATCATCCTTGGGGAACTCCGACAGTTTCAGAATAAGCGGCCAGGATTCTTCGCGAATTTCGCGGTTCTCAATAAATCTTCGCACCTCACGCTTTTCCAGGAATTGAGGGGTTTCCGACGTGTCGGGCATTTCCTTCATAATTGTATTAAATAAAGAATTTCCTTGACGTACTCGTCTAGACCTTCTTGCTCTTCTAATTGTTGCCGGCTTAGCCAAACAAAACTGTCATGCTCGTTTCCGTCTAACAAGACCTCGCCTTCTGCTTCCGCAATATATGTCAGACGGACGATATGCTTTCCGGGAACCCGGAGAATATCTTGGGCAGCAATAAGCGTAAGCTCACCCATCAGAGCCAAGCCGGTTTCTTCTTTCATTTCCCGGGCTAAGTTATCTCGTAATGGCGTGCCGGGCTCGATCCTTCCACCGACGATATCCCAGCGGCTAATGACTTCAGGGTATTTCCGAAGAGAGCGGCGTAGTAGTAAATACTTACCCTCCTTATTCTTTATAAGGGCTTTGACGCCGACTTGTAAAACAATAGTTGAACCTGGTTCCATATAGGAAATTAATTCATCGCATCCTCACCATACAATGTGCTATTGCTTCTTCGCCAAATTCGCCTGGTGCTCAGCTGAATTAATCAGCCCGCACTTCTTGAACTTGAGGCCGCTGCCGCAAAAACAAATGTCGTTTCGGCCAATTTCTGCGCCCTTGTCATCCTTGGGCTTGCGATCAACGAATACCTGTGTTGTCTGCGAAGCGGAAGAGGCAGAAGAAGTGCCTTCGCTCATTGTCTTGGCCGGTGCCGTAACCGTGATATTGCTGAGATTTATTGAAGGCATGATAAATTCCTGAAGGCCGCCAATCTTATATATTGAGTAAACTACCTGTTTTTCAATCAGGACATTTAGTTCGCTGAACAGGCGGAAAGCTTCTTTCTTGTACTCAACGAGCGGATCGCGCTGGCCATAGCCGCGCAGACCGATGCCGCGACGCATGTAATCCATTGATTCAAGATGTTCCATCCAGAGGTTGTCAATTGAGCGCAATAGTACGGAGCGTTCTACTTCGCCCCAATCAAAGCCAGCTTCGGCGGCCAGTCCCGACATTTTGACATACGTATCGCCGGCCAGCTTAGACAAGCTTTCGATCATCGCTGTGCGCAGGGCTAATTTATCCAGCGTTCTGTCTTTCACAATCGCTTCCAGATCAGCTTCAAAATTACCGTCGACCGGGAAAATAGTCGCGACGGATTCGCGAATTTCTTTAAGGCTCCAGTCAGCCGAATGATCGGCGGCGGTGTGGGCGCCGATAATCTGTTCGATTTCCCGCTCCACCATTTCCAGAATAATATGGCGGAAGCTGCGTTCGCTTTCTTCGGCAGGGCGTCCATCAAGCGACAAAATCTCCGCGCGGCGGCCGTAGATGGCGGTGCGATGCTTATTGATGACGTCATCGTATTCGACGAGATGCTTGCGCTGATCGAAGTTGTTGCCTTCGACGCGCTTCTGGGCTGACTCTATCGAACGGGAAACAATCTTGTTTTCGATTGGCGTACCTTCCGGCAGCTTGAGCGTACGCATCAAATTCTTCATGCGGTCGCCGCCGAAAATGCGCATCAGGTCGTCGTCCATGGAGACATAGAACTGGCTCGAGCCGACGTCACCCTGACGACCAGCACGACCACGCAGCTGGTTATCGATACGGCGCGCTTCGTGACGCTCTGTGCCGATAACATGCAAACCGCCGGCAGCTACGACCTTATCATAATCTGCCTGGCTAAATGGCGTGCCACCGAGAATGATGTCGACGCCACGGCCCGCCATGTTGGTTGCGATGGTAACGGCGCCCGGCTTACCGGCCTGTGAGATGATTGAAGCTTCTCTTTCGTGCTGCTTGGCGTTCAGGAGGTTTGTCTTTATGCCTTCGCGTTCGAGCAAGGCGGCCAGGTATTCGTTTTTTTCAATAGAAATAGTACCGACCAGGACAGGCTGCCCATCAGTATGACGTCGTTTAACTTCTTCAATAACAGCTAAGAACTTGCCGTGTTCCGTAGCGTAAATGAGGTCATTGAGGTCCTGACGGACGGTTGGACGGTTTGTTGGAACCGAGACAGTCTCAAGGGCGTAAATCTTAAAAAATTCTTCCGCTTCGGTAAGTGCCGTACCGGTCATACCGGCCAGCTTCTTGTACATGCGGAAATAGTTCTGAAACGTGACCGTTGCGAGAGTCCGGCTTTCGCGCTGGATTTTGACGTTTTCCTTAGCTTCGATGGCCTGATGCAGACCTTCGCTATAGCGACGACCGAACATGAGACGGCCGGTGAATTCATCAACGATAATAACTTCGCCGTCTTTGACGACATAATCCTTGTCGCGTTTGAAGAGGACGCGCGCCTTAAGCGCCTGTTCGATATGGTGCACTTCCCGGACGCCGCCGACGGCATAGATGTTCTCGATGCCGAGCCACTGCTCCATCTTGTTAATGCCGGCTTCGGTTAGCGTCGAGACGCGCAATTTTTCATCAACATTATAGTCTTCGGTTTCAGTCAGTCGTTCAACTAGTTCGGCAAATTTATAATAGCGGTCGGTTGATTCTTCGGCCGGGGCGCTGATAATAAGCGGCGTACGGGCTTCGTCGATGAGAATCGAGTCTACTTCGTCGACAATCGAGAAATAGAGCGGGCGCTGCACCTGTTCGCTGGTTCGCTGCGCCATGTTGTCGCGCAGGTAGTCAAAGCCGAATTCGTTGTTGGTTCCGTACAGAATATCGGCCCGATATGCTTCACGGCGATGTGTCGGACGGAAATGTCGCAGTCGCTCGTCGAATTGTTTTTCGTCATTATATTCCGGATCATACACCAGGGCGGTGTCATGGATAATGACGCCAGTGGACATGCCGAGGGCATGATAAACCGGAGCCATCCAACCGGCACCGACCTGTGAGAGATAGTCGTTGACGGTAACGAGATGGACGCCGCGACCGGCCAGCGCATTTAAATACAAAGGCAAGGTAGCAACCAGGGTCTTACCTTCACCGGTTTTCATTTCAGCAATCTGTCCCTGATGCAGAATCATGCCGCCGACGAGCTGCACGTCGTAATGACGCTGTCCGGTGACGCGACGGGACGCTTCACGAACAGCCGCAAAGGCTTCCGGCAAGAGTTCGGTCAGGATAGCTTTTTCTTCTTCATAACTAAGCGTCGGCGCTAATTCGCCACTCTCCGCGCGGACGACCTTGAGTCGCTCACGGAATGAATCACTCAGGGCCTTGAGGCCGTTGTCATCGAGGGCCTTATAGCCTTCTTCGAGATCATTGATGCGCTTAATGGCTGGCGCGTAGGAGCGGATGACCTTTTCGTTGGGGTCTCCGAATATCTTTGAAAGTATGGACATAACAACAATAATATTATTCCGTTGAGCGGAAATGGGTAATGTCCAGTAAGTATAAGCCAGATCCGGGTTAAAATCAATCCGCCACACATCGCAACTCTCACATTTTCTGCCACATAATTTTACATTTTCTTGACTTTTCTTACTGTCTATGACATAAATTAGCCCAAGATTGGCACTTTAAGAATCTTTTTCCTGCTCCAAGTATATCGGTCAGCCGTATACTGGACAGTAAAAAACAAATTTTCGGAGGAAAAATGAGAAATTTAGCACGCTTCATATTCGGCCTGGCTGTTGTTTGTGGCATTGTCGGCTTAATAATGGTAGTCGGTGATCTTCACAACATAACCCAAAACAAATATTCGATAAGCAGCGGAGCAACTTCTCTGCTCGTATTTGCTGCAGCGATTGGTTTAATGGTGATTGTGTATAAAATACCTATCAAGGACAATCAATCTACCGGTAGGTAAAATGAGAGAAATGCTGGTTTTTACGAAGAGGTCATCTTCAATGCCGCTATTTTAATTAATAGTGGCTTTTTTATTCTTTAAAAAAACCGCCCTAAGGCGGTTTCTTCATCGTTCAATATTATTCATTCTCCTTCATCCCCTCCCGACGCTTAGATAGGTTCTTTTCCTTAATCTTCTTAATGGCGTCGATGAGTTGGTCTTTCATCAGATCGATCGCGGCATAGAGATCTTCGCCGGTCTTCTCCGCCCGCAGTAAATCGCCGCCGACCTGCAGATTTGCTTCGGCGCGGAAAATTTGTCCCTTATTATGGTGATTGGTAGTCAGTTCCACTTCGACTTCGCAGAAGGTCACTTCGCGGCCGCCGAGGAATTTCTCAGCCATGTCCATTTTCTTGGCAATATAGTCCTTGATGGCGGGGGTGAGGTCGAGGTTCGTGCCTTTGACAGATGCGTTCATCATAGGGATGTATTTAGTTAATTAATTTTTACATGAATAAGCGACGAACGTCGCGGAAGGTCACCAGAATAATCAGTCCGATAAGCAACAAGAAGCCGATGTTATGAATGATTGCTTCAGTGCTGGCCTTAACCGGACGGCCCTTGATCTTTTCGATGATAAGGAAGAGCACGCGGCCGCCGTCCAGAGCCGGGAAGGGCAGGAAGTTGATGACGGCCAAGCTGATCGACAACGTCGCCGCAAAGAGTAATAGATACGAGAATCCGATATCAAGCACCTGGCCGGTCATCGCCGCAATGCCAACCGGACCGGCCACATCGGCACTGACGCCATGTCCGCTGACCAGCTGCACGATAAGATGAACAAAGCCGAGGATGGTGGCTAAAATATAGGTGCCAGTCAGCTTAATGCCCTGATAGATGGCCTGATACCAAGGGTAACGGACGCTGACGACCTGCGACAAAGAAACGCCGATTGTGGCGCGATCTTCGCCTGCGGCCTGAGCCGGGATTATTTCCTTAGTCTCCGTCTTCACGCCATGCGAAATTTCGTAGCGCATGGGCTGGCCGGCCTTGTTGCCGACATAAGCGCGCAGCGCATCGATAGACTCAAACGATTGGTCGTTAATTGAGATTATTTCGTCACCGGGCTTTAAGCCGGCGCGAGAAGCGGCCGTATCAGGAAAAACTTCAAGAATAAGCGTGCGCGGCTGACCAACAATCGCCCCGGCGGGCTGTGTAGTGCCGTCAAGCGGCTGAGGCGTGCCAATCATAAGAGCGGCCGACAGCAGAACAGCTGCCAAGATAACATTCATCAGAACGCCGGCGGAAAGAATCCAGGCGCGCTGCCAAATCGGGCGCTTGGCAAAGTTTTTTGGATCGTCGGCACTTCCGCCATCTTCTCCGGTAATACGCACAAAACCGCCCAATGGAATCCAGTTAAGCGAATACACTGTGTCGCGGGCGTCAGTTACTTCACGTTTTCCCCAGACCCAGCGCCATTTCCCCTCTTTTGTTTTGTAAAAACCGGCCAGACGGGGCGGGAAGCCGAGACCAAACTCTTCAGCACCGACGCCGAAGCGGCGCGCCATCATGAAATGGCCAAATTCATGCACGAGAACGAGAACGCTGAGAACAACAAGAAAAACAATGATGGTTATAAGCATGGCGTTGCAGGTTAGAAATGAATAACTAGATCGTCATGATATCTTTTTCTTTGTGGTCGCGGACTTCCTTGAGAAGATCATTTTGCTTGCCGACAGTCTCATCGAGCTCTTTGATGAAACGGAACTTGTCGTCTTCGGACATTTCTTTGTCGTCGAATGACTTTTCAATAGCCTGCTTTACTTCATCGCGTACCTGGCGGATGACGATACGGGCCTCTTCCAGTTTGCCGTTAAGCTTTTTAACAAGCTCACGACGATTTTCTTCAGTGAGGGCCGGGACGGTCAGGCGAATCTTATCGCCCTCATTCACGACGCCGACGCCGAGATCGGCGGCGACAATCGCCTTTTCAATGTCCTTGAGAACTGATTTGTCCCACGGGGCGATGACCAGACTGCGTCCGTCCGAAACTGAGATATTGCCGACGCCATTGAGGGCCATTTTTGAACCGTAGGCATCGACCTCGATATGCTCGAGCATGCCCGGGTTGGCCCGTCCAGTACGCAGAGTGGCAATGTCGCTGCGAAAATATTCGACGGCCTGATCAAAACGGCCTTTAGATTCTTCAAGAAATTGGTTCATAGAGTGGTGATTAGTTTACAAGGCTTGTCGCACGGTCAGATACAACGTGTTGGGATCTTTCGGGTCAGCTAAAAGCAGTCGACCCGGACGAGCTGAAGGAAGTTTCTTCGTTGTCCAGTTTTCCCCGCCGTCGGCTGTGCTATAAAAGGTCGTGTTGGTAACGTAGTAGATATTCTTCGTGTCTTGTTCGCTGATAATAACGGAATTGATAATTGCTTCTTTTTCCGGAGTAATGAGTTTAAGTGCTGTCCAGTCATCGCCGGCGCTCGTTGAACGCAGTAGGCCGTAATCCGTGGCATAAATTACGAGACCGGGTTGTGAGCTGGAAAGATAAATGTCGCGAAAACGATTAGTGTTCTGGAAAGTTTGCATGGTGTCGGCCAAACTAAGCCAGGTTATGCCCTTATCATTGGAACGATAGAGACCTTTTCCGGCCGTAGCGGCATAAATAATCCGGCTATCTGATGGACTAACCTGAATCTTTCGCACTGGGTCTTCAAAGCGGCTAAGCACCTGCCAGCTCGTTCCGGCATCCCCGGAAAGAATCAGGTCGCCGCGGGAAGTGCCGATATAGATATTTAGGCTGTTGTAATGATCGATGGCGACGGCGCTCACAGAAACTTCAAGTTCGTTATCGTAATAGACCTTTTCCCAGGTGCGGGCACAGTCGCTGCTCTTAAGGAGGCTATTGAGCGATGTGGCATAGAGCGTACATTTTGCCTTGGGATCAACAATAATTGCCGAAATGAGCTTATCGCGCAACGCTGGAACCTGCTGCCAGCTCTCGCCTCCGTCATACGAGTAAAACATGCCGTTCTGCGCAGCTGCGTAATAAAGCGCCTTGTTGTCTGATGGGTCCATGGCAAAGGCGGTTGAATCAAGGGCATTAATGGTCCCCGGCCGGCCGCTCACTGTCGAAATAAGCGACTTTTGCTGCCAACTAGCTCCCTTGGTAACGGATTTATAAACGCCGCCGTCCGGTCCCTTGGAAGCGCCGCCGCCAAAACCAAGATTAATCGAACAACCGCTGAGTGCAATAGCGGCTATGCCGAGCGCGAGGGTAAGTGACTTTTTCATACAAAATTTTAAAATTGAAGAGTTTAAGAAATATTCATGATAGCCTGCTCTAAAACGAGCTTCGGACTGACATTGGCGGTTAAATAAGACTGGGCATCGCTTAGACTCTTATCATAGCGGCGAAGCTCGGCGAGCGTCAACCGTTTGCCTGCCTCCCGCAATTCCTGTTCAAGAAAAGCATGCGTCACGAGCTCTGGCTTATTGAGCCGCATGAGCAACAAGTCGCGAACCAGCAAACGCCAGCTATTTAGTATTGAGGCGGCTTTAGCAGCATTTTCGGCGCCCGTGGCCGAACCCAGTAGTTTAGCGACCGCCTGCCAGCGTTCCGCCAGCGTGAGACGGAGGGAATCGCAAAAAATTCGTGCCGGAGCGAGACGGTCCTCAAGCAACTTTTTATCGTCCGCCAAACGCAAGGCTAATCCAGGACGTCCGTTTGCTAACCGGGAAAGATTCTTAGCCTGAGGGCGACTTAAACCTTTTTCGGCTATAAGCCATTCATAGAGCGTATCGGACGGTACGGGACAGAAGGATACCCGCTGACTACGCGACATGATTGTCGCCGGCAAGCGGTCCGGCGAAGAAACGAGTAAAAATATGAGAACCTGTTCACGCGCATCCTCGAGAGTTTTCAAAAGCGCATTCGCCGCTTCCAGGCTAAGCGCCTCAGCTTCAAAAATAATACCGATGCGGTAACGTCCGGCAAAGGAACTTAACGCCAAGCGGCCACTAAACTCGCGCGCCTGTGCGACGCCAATCTCGCGACGCTCATCCGCCCGTTCCAGGCGAACGATGTCAGCGGCGGATGTTTCCTGAAGGTCGATCGTCTCCCCGCCTAGCCGCGACAAAAAATAACCCAAAGCGGTTGTTTTGCCGACCGACGCCTCACCGCTAAAAACATAACAGCCGCCAAGTGTTCTCGGCTGCTGACGTTCGAAGGCTAAAAGCCGTTCCAGATAGGCGATGGCATTGGCCTGGCCGACGAGTGGCCAGTTAGTAGTATTCATGGGTTCATTATACCATAGGCCCATGGCAGCGGCTATCGCTGCAGCAGATGGCCAAAGGTAAACTTTCGATTGATAACAAAGCCGATTAAGCCCGTGATAATGCCGGCGGAAAACTGAGCAGGTACATAGGGAAAACCATAGTGCTCAACCAGGAAGGACATGAGCAGCGTATTTGTACCGACAACAAGAACGAGTGATAGAAGATAGAGCGAGGCTTGCCGCGGCACATCGCTCCAGGTCGGATCTTCAAAAACCCAGAGCTTACGGAGTATGAAGCCGATAATAAAGCTGACGATGGACGATAAGGCCGAACAGTACACATACCACAATGCGGTATGGTTAGTCAGCGTATATAATAATGTTAGCTCGGCGCTGGCGGCTACAGCGCCAACCAACGCATACTTTGCAAAAACCAGAACAGGATGCTCTTTTTTTCGCAGCAGCCTACGCATTGAGATAGGTAACGGTCAGCTGCAAGACGGAGGCAAAACAGACCCAGAGAAGATACGGAATATTGACGTAGGCAATCCAACGGAAACGGCGCAGGCGGTATATGCCGACGAGTGCCCAGATGAGCGTACCAAGAACAAGTAAAATATCAATGGCCGCCAAATAATTATTTTTTACGATAAACTGCAGCGGCGAGAAAGCGGCATTGAAAATTAAATTAAGCAGGAAGGGTAAGGCAATCAGCCAAGGAATCTTCTTTCGATACGCTTGATAAAATACTGTGCCGAAGGACAGCGCAATAATGCAGTACAGAAAGGACCAAACCGGTCCAAAGAGCCAGCTAGGCGGGGCCCAGGATGGCTTGATGAGCGAGGCGTACCATGACATTTCATTCATATACGATTATTATAGCGCATAGCGGCGGAGTACGCTACAATAAACCCATACTCTTAAATACACCACATGACTCCGCTCAGCACTAGTTCGCCGTTGTATCGCCATCTTATTTTTTGGGTCGGTATCGTGGCCACGCTCGCCTATCGCGCGCTTATCATTATTATCAACTACAGCCATTTCTGGAATGACATCATTTGGTATGTCGGTACGATCGGCTTTGTCTGGTATTTCGCGCACCGTTTTCATATTGAAGAGAAACGCGACCATATCATCAAGGAACGAAACCTATTAGACAAAGTTAATGCCAGCGGTTTGGCTGCAGATGACCGCGAGGCCGTCGCCTTTATCCTTAAGAGCCAGTCTTCGAGCCTGTCGCGCTGGAATTATATCGCCATTTTCGTTGCCTCAGCCATTGCGCTCGGCTACGATCTTATCCTGCGCTTTGTTATTAAATAAAAAACCCATTCCTTAGAGATGAAATGGGTTAGAACTATACGTCGAAAGAAAAGCACTAGGCTTTTCTTTTTTTTGATTTTTTTTCAAACATCGGCGCTAGCTGTATATCAATAAACTTTTCGATGGCCACATCTGTCATATCGTCATTATTACGCAACTGTACGCATAAGAGCATGGCGGCTTCGCTGATTAGCTTCCATGGATAACGTTTTTCCAGGCTCTTAGCTTTTGCGGATGTAATGTCACCCGTAATAGCCATAGAGAGGACACGAGCCTCAAAAGTGCTCGTGGTCATTCCCCAGGCACAGGCGATGTCGAGGATATACTCGAAAAGGCGTGACGGCTGAAAAAGGTTTATCGTCACACAGTATCCGATAGTTTCCATCAAAAGAACATAGCCGGTCTCACAGCGGAGCGAGGCCTTACCTGACGGGAAGCGCATCATCGCTGATAGCCCTTTATACGTCATCAGTCGGTATGCCTTGTCAAAGAACTCAATGATCAGCTGTTTTTCTGATTCGGTTACTTCGACGTCAGACATAACTTTGATATCTTTGGTCCGGGTGCGTTTTTTGACCTTGCCTTTTCCTAAGACCACATACTCGAGCACTTCATAAACCTCTTTAAAGAAGATCCGTAAGGCTTTTTCCTGCTTACGGGCAGTTTCCGTTGGCGTATTTTCCATTTTTTGTTTTTATTTGCAGCCGTATATGCGTCCTGTCCTGTGGACAAGTAAGACCGATTTACGGCTTTTTGTTAAATAGCTAATACTCAGTTATACGGTACTTAGCTATTTTAGTCAATATTTGCCTCGTTTTTTCTAATATACCTAGTACCTTGCAATACCTAATACTATGTGATACAATTATTACATATAACAAAACAACTATGACCGACGAAACGCTCAATCTCGAAAACAGCAAGGCTCAGATGCGCAAAGGTATCCTGGAATTCTGTATCCTACAGATTATTTCCAAAGGCAAGACCTACGCCTCGGACATCCTTAAAAAATTAAAAGAAGCCGACCTAATCGTCGTCGAAGGAACGGTCTATCCCCTCCTCTCGCGGCTACGCAGCGCCGGACTGTTGGATTATTCCTGGGAAGAGTCAAAAAACGGTCCGCCGCGTAAATACTACACGCTGACGCCACACGGCGAAACCACTCTCGCCACTCTCGGCGAAGCCTGGACCGAACTGCAAACATCGATTAATTCCCTTTCCTAACCGTATGAACAAGACAATCTCCATAACCCTCGGCGGCACAATCTTCCATATCGAAGAAGACGCCTACTTGAAGCTGAGCGCGTATCTGAAAGATATTGCCGCCCGTTTTGACGGCACGGAAGAGAAGGATGACATCATGTCCGACATCGAAGCCAATATCGCCGAGAAGTTTTCCGCCAAGATCACACCTGCCAAAGCTGCCATCGATCTGGCTGACGTTAATGAGCTCATCGGCATCCTCGGCACGACAGCCGACTTCGATGAAGAGCTTAAGGATGAAAAGCGCTTTACGGGCAGCCCAGCGGCCCGCCGTACCATGAAAAAGCTCTACCGCAATACCGACGATCAAATCGTCGCCGGTGTCTGTTCAGGCATCGCTGCCTACTTCGGGACTCAGTCGTTAATAATTCGTTTACTCTTCTTCATCTCGATTTTCTTCGGCGGCGTCGGCGTCATCATCTACCTCATCCTCTGGATCGTCGTGCCGGAAGCTAAAACTAATACTCAGAAATTAGAGATGGCCGGCGACCCGGTAACGCTCGAACGGATTGAGCAAGTCGTTAAGGAAAATATTGAAGAGCTTAAACGTCCGGAAAACAAGGAGCGCATCAAGTCAACCTTCCGCCGCCTCATCGAATTCCCTTTCGCCGTTCTGCGCGCAATCTTTCGGGGACTCGGACGCTTCCTGGTCGCCCTCGGACCAATTGTCAGCGGTTTAGTCGGAGGCATCATGATCCTCGCCTCAATAGCCGGCATCTGCTTCTTCTCCTTCCTTCTCTGCGTCGCCGTCTTTAATATTCAGAATCCCTGGCTCATTTCCGATATCCCCCTCAATACAGTCATCGATCAGCCGCTATTCAAGCTCGGCCTGCTCGGTGCCTATCTAACAATTGTCATCCCCGGTCTCTTCGTTCTGCTCAGCGGCCTCTCCTTTATGCGCCGCAAGAACAGTTTCAGCCTACCGCTCGTTAGCGTGCTGGTCGGTCTCTGGATGCTTTCGGCCGTTTCTGCCGCCAGTATTGCCTTCCGTTATGCCCCTGACATCCAGGCTAAAGTCAGTGAGTTCAATGCCCAGCAGCAAACCGTTAAGAAATATGATCTAAAAGATTTCAGCGGCGTCAGCGCCCGAGACAATATCTCCGTCAGCGTGACGCGTGGCGATACCTTTACGGTCAGCGTCAGCGGTCCGAAAGAAGCCATTAACCGCTTCAAGGCGGAAATTCGCGAAGGCCAGCTCGTTCTCACTCGCGACTTTGAACCGGGCCGCATTTGCCTCTTCTGCTTCGGCAACGAGTCTCTGAAAGCGACAATTACCATGCCACATCTCGCCAGCGCCGAGCTCAACGACGCCGCCTTCATGGAAGCGAACGGCTTCAAGGAAGAAAATATGAAAATTGTTTTGAACGACGCCTCACGCGGCGACTTCACTATCGATGCTAAGAAGCTCGATATCACAATCACGGACGCTTCCCGCCTGACCCTGGCGCATCTGACACCAAAATACAACCAGTCCCTTCTCGCCTTTGTACGCGACGCGTCGCGCCTGTCGGCGGACGAGTTCGAGGTCAAGGACGCGACAATTACCCTACAGGACGCCTCCCGGGCCGAACTGAGCGTCAGCGGCAAGCTGATCGCCAAATTGCGCGATGCTTCGAGACTGACGTATGGCGGCACACAGGATGCCAGCATCCAGGCGCGCGACGCCAGCCGCGCCATCGATCGCGATGCGCCCGAAGAGCCGGAGTCCCCGCCCGAGGACAGCATGATTGATAATCCGCAGTTATAAAAAACAGACTATGAGAATATCTCATAGCCTGAACATTTATAGAAATTTCATTACTACCACTTTGATGCATCGATGTACCTGGTGCGAGGAAAATTAGTCCAGCCTTATCAGACTGGCATATAAATAATCCGCATCAGTCGAATGCTTCTGCTTTAATCCTACAGTCCAGTTGTTGGTTGCCAATTTTGTATCAATACTTTTCAGAAGTTCCGAATCGATTTTTTTCAGACCATTGAGGTACTTGTGAATTAGGTCAAACATTTCTTCGGAATCAAGAAGCGCATTGATGTGCTTAAGCAATGGACGCATTGTTAAGAGTTCAGTAGCAACCGCCATTCTCTTAACGGGCATACTCGACGTTTGTATAACAAAAACCATATCGTCACGAGTTGGCTTGTTGAAACGAATTTTGTCCAGATAAAGCTCCTTGGAAGACATATTTGCGGCTGTTTCAGACAAAGCGCGGTAGACCCGGTTGTCTCCTTCGTACGTTTCGAGCATCTCGCGGATTGTTTCCAGGATCGGCCTGAATTCCTTCCAGTCATTCTTTAGTTTTTCGTATAGGCTCAACAAGCAGGTTCGGCAGCTTTTTTTTCCGGCAGCGCAAATTTCCACCAGCAATACAGCGGCTTCTTTTTTCATCTTCCCGCTGCCATCAAGGATTGCCTCTAATTCACCCTGTGTGGGGTGAATTTGAACATATCTCTCCCAGGCATAACAGCCTACGACGCGCGACTGCCCATACTGGACAACGTCAAGAAGTTCTTCACGGGAAAAAGGATTATGCTCGAACACCCGCCAGGCCCAGAGAGCAGCCGGCGTATTGCAATACATAATACCCAGAAGAGATCGATTAGAGCAGGGATCTGGTTTTATCAGCCGTTCAAAGGCTTGCTTTCGCAAAGACGGGACTTCGCGAATTATATCGACCAGAGCAACTGCTATGTCCGCTGTCGAGAGCTGCTTCAAGCGTCTCCACGCCCTGAGACGGAAGGAAGGAACAGCTGAAATAATGTCGTAGAAAGCCGAAGGCGTAAGATCAGTCCTCTTTAAAATAATTTTAGCCACTTCCTTTTTAAGAAAGGACAGCTTGCAGTTTCTTAACAAACTGAGAAGATTCTTAGTGTACGACGGACTGCCCTTAATGGCCGCCAGATAACGCTTCAATAACAGACGCGCTTTTTTCATAATATAGAGTTTTGTTTTTGAAAAATTTGTTTTTGAAAGAGATTCTTGATATTAAAATACTTTGGCTCTGTTGTCAATTTCTATACAGGATAAAAAAAGGGGTTATGGAATTGCTCCATAACCCACTATACAA
>CAYVHQ010000009.1:0-26205 GCA_964451345.1 uncultured Gammaproteobacteria bacterium
TTGCGCCTAGGACGTCAGTACCGCCACATCCACACGATCCATGACATCCAGCTTTTGCATCCTTCTGGATTGCTCATGCATGGGCGTGAAAAAATGATTCGTTCCATGGTGGCGCGTCTTTACCAGGCGATAAATAAATGTTTCCTATCATCTTCGACTCTCATCGTTTCACCGTCGCGCTGGCTTCTTCAGTTGCACAAAGAGGCGGGATTGTTTGCGAACAATCCAACGATATCTCTGCCTAACCCGGTGCCGCCTGATTTTGCGCGGTCATCGACGGCCGTCGTGGCTGAGAGGTCACCGTTTCACTTTTTATATGTTGGCCAGATTGAAGCGCACAAGGGCGTGGCGTTGCTGATTGATGCCTTCTCCCGCCTGTCTAATCACCAGGCTATCTTGACGCTTATCGGCGACGGCAGCCTCTTGCCCGTCCTACGGACGCAGTCGTTGGATCCGCGCATTATTTTCCGTGGTCGCTTGGCCGGTGCGGAAGTGAGCACGGCGATGTCCACGGCCGCTTGTCTCGTTGTGCCGTCGCTGTGCTATGAAAATCAGCCGACGGTTATCCTGGAAGCCTTTGCCTGCGGATTGCCGGTTATCGCTTCAGACTTTAGCGGCACAAAAGAGTTGTTGGAAAATCCTGACTTGCTATTTGCGCCGACCGTCGAGAGCCTAACCGAAAGAATGGCCTGGGCAGGGGAGCACCCGGCTGATTGTGCCTCCTTATCGGCAGCGGCTTATGCGCGGCTTGCTGCAAAAACGCCCGTCGAGTATGCCAGACTGGTTATGCAGTCGCAATCAGTCGACCGCCCGTAGATTACTCACGTCTCTTCTCGAAATAACACTCTGAACCTGGAGTGTTTTTTGTATTCCCCTGAGAATATGCTTTATATTAGCCATAAATAGAGGCTACATTGCATGTCTATTGACAAAATAGACTATATGTGATATAATGCTATATTAGCTCTTTGAAGATTTTATAGATTATTGGAATGAGGCCAGGGGTCGTAATTACGCGGCTCACGCACCCTGCAGTTTTAAAACCTGCAGCGCACTGTCCATATCATTTCATGAAAACAAAAACAGCATCCGCGTACGTTCCCTCGGGAGTGGGACTAGTGATCAATGATCGCTAGAGTACGTCGGATGCTTTTTATTTTTTCGAGATTATTTTCGGAAACGGTAGACGAAGACTTGGCCGCCGGCAATACGTTCGACATGTTCGGCGATGAGCTCGGCTTCAGGAGCGATTTTATCGGCTTCAAACCAGTAGTCGTCCAGAACGAAATAGGCGAGCTGTACGCCGGCCAGATTCATGGCTGCTGACATGGTTGCCGTGGCGGGTCGACTGGTCATATTGAGGTATTCTTTATAAAGCGGACCGCCGGTGGGAATCGGATAGAAAAAGATATCACCTGGATAATATTTCTTGAAGCCGAGCTGGCGCAGGGCGGCGGCGCTGACCTGCTGGTTGGCGAGAACGACATACTCAGCGCCGGCAGCATCCTGTTCGATCCAATCGACTGCCATTACATCAGCCTGCGAAACGGCGTAGCCATGGCTGTTATGATAACGGTCAAAACGGGGATAGGAAAGATAGAACGAGGCAGCCAGTAAGGCAGCGAGGAGGAGATAGAGCGGCCAGCCGCTGCGCAGCTTAAGAACTCGCAGGCGATCAAGGAGATTGTCGAGCGGGCAGGCGGCAAAAGGCAGCATAAAGAGTCCGGCGATTATCAGCAGTCGAAGAGGGTAGTCGCTTCGTTCGTAGTCGATAAGAGAATGAAAACTAAGGAAAGAGGCGGCGATGGCCGAGAGGAAGAGAGCGATTGCCGGCCAGGCTAGGCGGTTAATAAGAGTGTGGCGAGCTGAGCGCCAAGCGGCGACGATTCCGCCAATCCCCAGAGCGGCATAGAGCCAACCGCGGTTGGCGGCAAAGAGATAGGTGAAGTTAAGCCACCAGCTTTCCCGCTGCGGATTTCCGGGGAAGAGTCCGGCAAGCAGGCTGGAGAGATCAGGCTGGCGCAGGGAAACGGCCGTGCTGCCGGGCGAACTGAAAAGATACAAGGCAAGCGGGACAGCGAGGGTGAAGGCGGCAAAAAGAGCGACGCGGAGCCACACTTGCCGGCGGGGAGAAAAACGTTTTTCCAGAGTGACGGCCAGGGCGAGGAGGCAGGCTGGGATGCCGGCAATGGGCTGAGTAAGCAAGGCGGCTCCGGCCAGCAGCCAAAGGAATATAGTTTCGCCTTTGCTTAACACTGAGCGTGACGCCAGTAGAATGGCCGCGGTCAGAAATAGATAGGCGAGATTTTGCGGCGTGGTCAGAGTGAAAAGGGCAAAAGAAAACAGAAGGAGTATAAGACCGCTCGAGCGGCGCGGCCACAGGAGAGGCAAAAGGAGAGCGGCGAGTCCAGGAACAAGCAGCTGGCTCCAGCGCGACAAGTTTCCGCCAAAGATGCCATGGAAGATGCTGACTAGACTGTATTGTCCAAGATAGTAAGGTGTTAGTGGCGCGATACGCCCGCTCGTTTCGATGGCGCGAATAGAAGCCTCGTGAATAAAGGGGTCAAAACCGTACCCGATCGCGTAGACAATAAAGAAGACGCTAAAGGCCCAGAGGTAATGGGTGATGAGTAGAATCCGCGGCAGGGCGCGCCAGCGATCGAGGAGAAGCAGACAGAGACTGCCTAAGCCGAAGGCGAGGAACTCAAGATTTGAAACGGTGTCCCAGGGGCTGATGAGCGGTCGGTTGCTGCGACCATCGAGGAGTATGGCTAGTCCGGCGATTAGGCAGAGAAGATAGGCAGCTACAATCCACCATTCTCGTTTCTGTCGGGGCGTTTCTGTCTGTTGGTTCGCCGAGTTTAGGGGGAAGCGTCCGGCTAGCCACCAGCTGCCGACTAACGAGAGGAGCAGGAGAGCTACGCGCAGCGGCCAGTACAGACCGACCGCCAGATAGGTAAGCGATCCGCTGAGCGCGAGCAGGGGAAAAAAATAGAGAGTGGCGCTCAGGTAACGGGTGGCCAGCGTGGCCGACGGTTTTTTCATAGGCATGATATGGTATTATCATATCAGAAGGCCCTAAGCCGGACAAACTTATGAAACGATTAACATCCCATAAAATTAAACAGTATCTGGAACGCCCGGACGGCGAGCTGGATTTGCATGGCCTGCGGCAGGATGAGGCGCTGGCTGAATTAGCTTCCTTTTTGCGTAAGGCGGAGGATTTGGGTTGGGATAGAGTCAAAGTGATTACCGGTCGGGGGATTAATTCGCCGGACGGGCGGGGAGTATTAAAGGAGCGGGCTGAAGCCTATTTAAGGGCGCATTCCTATCGTTTCCAGAATGCCCGCCTATCGGATGGCGGAGCCGGCTGCCTACTGGTAGATATTTCTTGACTTTTTCTAAGTAATAGGTAATGATATAGCAAAGTTTGTCTAAAAGTTTTTTCAAAATTTAAATTTAAAAGTCATGAGGGAAATACAACCGCCCTTTGCCAAGAAGCCTGTTTCGCCCGGGAGTTTAAAAGATATTAAAGTACTGCTCGTGGGGAATGAGGAATACTGTGACGGTATAGTGGCGTATTACAGTTCACAGATGGGGTTTTCGCAAAAGAATTTCATTCATTTTTTAGAATGTGAGAAACCAGGTTCTTCTCCGGAAGAAATTAATCCGGATTTAGTCATTGTTATAAGAAACAGGCAGGATGAGACGGATGAGGTAACTAGACCTCGATTGAGAGGCAGATATTATGACAGCATCATCGATCCTGTCACTTCTCAAACAAAGCAGGTTTGGAATCATGCATTTGAAAAATATTCCTTGCGCACATTTTCTTGCCTGTGGAATTTTTGGAATAAGTACCATGCGTACTTAAAAACCAAGCCTTGCTTAGAAGTTGAGTTTACGTCCGAAACTCTGGATAAAAATGTTGTAAAGAATTCGGAATGCGTAGAGTTAAAGTATCATCCGGCTCAGAAAGCGGATACTATTCGACTATTATCGCACCTGAAGAGTTTTACGTATTTTTTTAAAAAGGGAGAAGCCTATGGCACTAACTTCAACAACAACGAAGAAATTCCTTTTAGGGTGTTCGAACAATACCCTTTTCCAATGAACATTGCGGTTTAGTAGTGTGTATTTACAAGAGGCCTTTTAGACCTCTTTTTTATTTGAAAAATTGCTATTTTTCTGCTAGCATTTCCCTATATGAACCTCAAGTCACTGTTGCAGCGCCTGGCCGCCCATTGGGAAATCATGATTGTGATTATCCTGGCGCTGGCCTTTTTTGTATTCTCATCGAGCTTTAATTATCTTAGCCAGGACAAGGACTTTGTTAAGTGGCTCTCGCCGGATGAAACGGCCAACTATACCGTCGCCAAGGCCTATGCGCAGACCGGCAGCCTGCAGTTTTTTGAAAAGTATAATCTGCTGAGCGAAGACCTCATTCATCCACGCAGCTTTCGTTCCGACTGGGGCTGGATTAAACCAGTCAGTTTTATCGGCCTGCCCTTATTGTATGGTTCCATAGCGAAAATTTTTGGCGTCGGTGTCTTGCCCTATCTCACGCCATTTTTTGGCGCCCTCGGAATCATCCTCTTTTATCTGTGGATCAAGCGACTCTTTGGACGCGAGAACGCTCTTGTTTCGACGGTGTTGTTGGCCTGCTTCCCGGTGTATGTCTATTTTTCCGCTCGCAGTTTTTTTCATAACATTCTTTTCATGGTCGCCTGTCTGGCCGGACTATATTTCGGTTCTCTTATGGTTTCCTGGGAGAAAGATCAGAAAGGGAAAATGGGAGATTGGCGACGACGGGGGACTGTCTGGTTTTTTTCGTTGCTTTCCGGAGCGGGATTCGGACTGGCTGTTACGGCGCGGGGCTCAGAGCTCCTCTGGTTAGCGCCGCTGCTCATTGCGCTTTTCATATACAATATCCGTTCGCTATCGCTGCCGAAGATCGCCTTTTTCTTGGCCGGACTACTCGCGGCCTGCCTGCCGGTCTATTATTGGAACCAGGTTCTGTACGGATCGTGGTATGCAAGCGGCTATCCTGAGCTGAACAGTTCACTCGGCACGCTCGGACAGAACGGCAGCGAGCTGGCATCAACCGCTGCCAAGGGACGCTTCTTTGACCTCAAGCCCCTGCTGGCGAAAGCCAAAATGACTCTTTTCCACTTTGGCTTTAACCCCGGCCAGAGTCTGCGCATGTTCGATGCCTACGTCAAGGACATGTTCCCCTGGCTCTTTTGGTCGCTCGCTGCCGGACTGCTCCTTTTCCTGGCTTCTTTCCGCCAGTATACCAAAGCGCGTTGGATATTTCTCCTCGGCTGGGGAGCGGTCAGCGGTTTGCTGATCGTATATTATGGCAGCTGGGTCTTCTTTGATAATCCTGATCCGCGCAGCTTTACGATTGGTAATTCGTATACGCGCTACTGGCTGCCTTTTTATCTTGGCGCGCTGCCGTTTGCTAGTTTTCTTTTGCTTAAAGTAACTTCGCTTTTGAAACAGCGCTATCTCGTGCTGCTCGTTCGTCTGCTCGCTTTAGCGGCGGTCGTCGTCATCTCGGCCGGCTTCGTCTGGAACGATCGGAGTGAAGGCTTGGCCGTTTCCATCGAAAAGCAAGGACTGGCGGAAGAGGAATGGCGAGCGATTCTCGAGCAGACGGAAAAAAATGCCGTTATCATTACCCGCTATCATGACAAAGTTCTATTTCCGGAACGCAAAGTTATTATTGGGCTGTTCAATGATAAGAATATGATCAAGATCTATGCGGACCTCGCTCAACGCCTGCCGGTCTATTATTATAATTTTAGTTTTCAGGTCAAGGATTTGGCCTATCTAAATGACGGAGTCTTGAAGGAGGCGGGGATACGCCTGGAAACCGTAGCGGCTGTTACGGATCGTTTTACGCTGTATCGAGTGGTGGTCAATACTATCAAATAATACAAAGAGATATTCGAAAGGTGGTTGATTGACAGCATGGAGGCGTTATTGTATATTTGCTACATACTTTTAAAAATTAATAAACTAAAAAGGAAAACCTATTATGGGAAAGCCACAGTTGCCGGAAGCACAACACACCATTTTGTCCCTTATGCCCCTTAAGACGCGGGCGGTAGCACAATTGGTAATTTTCAATTTCTGGCTTTATTATGGTTATTTTTTCATGAAGCTGTTGCCAGAGAAAGTTTTTTTCATTATCTGGCATCCAGTTGGCCTATATTTGCTTTACCGGTAGTATTACTCTTTTTCTTGACCGGACGGCAACTTCTTCAGTCGCAGAACGCCTTGCATCGCCTTAAAAAGAATAATGACCCACGAACCAGATATTATTTTAGGGCATACGTTATTATGATTGGCTTAAATAGCCTTGTATCAGTGCTCACATATATATTTTATGCGCGCGTAGATTTTGCTGTGTTTGGGTA
Source organism: uncultured Gammaproteobacteria bacterium (assembly GCA_964451345.1). Classification (GTDB taxonomy): domain Bacteria; phylum Patescibacteriota; class Patescibacteriia; order Patescibacteriales; family Patescibacteriaceae; genus Patescibacterium. The sequence continues at coordinate 6,426 of CAYVHQ010000009.1, forward strand.
TTTGATTATATATTTCTTATTTCCCTTGGTACATTGGCATAAAGATTGTATTCTTGAGTATCTTTCGAAGTGGAGGATATTCGGTGCGCCTCAGAAAAAGAGCAGTGCAAGTTAGTGTGTCTTGTCTTAGGGCTTTGGTAAAAAAACCAGAGCCTTTTTTGTATATATGGTATAATGGGCCTATGAAGAGAACTGATACATTGCCGCGCCGCATCGGCATCGACGCCCGTTTTTACGGTCCTTTAGGTAAGGGGCTCGGTCGGTATACCAAAGAAACGGTTGATAATATTCTTCGGCTTGACCCGCTTAACGAATATGTCATTTTTCTCAGTAAAGCAAATTTTGACGAGTTGGTAACGGATAATCCGCGAGTTAAGAAAGTGCTAGCCGATGTGCGCTGGTACGGTCTGGCTGAACAGCTGAAAATGCCTGGCTTGATTCGAAAAGAAAAGCTTGACCTGATGCACTTTCCGCATTTCAATATTGCTGTTTTTTGTCCGGTGCCTTTTGTTGTGACGATTCATGATCTTATTTTGACGAAGTTCCCGACAACGCGCGCGACCACTCTAGGTCCCATTTTATATTTCATCAAGAATCTTCTGTATAAGCTTGTTATCGGCCGGGCGGTACATGGTGCGCGCCGAGTGATCGCTGTTTCCGAATATACGCGTGATGACATTGCGACTCATTTTCGCGTCGCACGGGAGCGCATTGCGATGGTGTATGAAGGGCTCTCGGCCCTTGAGCCGGATGCCGATTCGAAATTCGCTGCTAAATTAAGCGCGGCCGAGGTGCTTTCCGGCTACTGTATCCTTGAGCCGTATCTACTATATGTCGGTAATGCGTATCCGCATAAAAACTTAGAGAGCCTTATTTTGGTCTTCAAGAAATTACAGGCAACTCGTCCTGACCTGAAACTCGTCCTCGTCGGCAAGGATGATTATTTCTATACGAGACTGAAGCTGTTTGCCACCCAGCAGGGGCTCTGGTCAGAAAAGAACAAAGACGCCAATCCGGTAATCTTTCCGGGATATGTGCCGGACCGGCAGCTGGAAACCCTCTACGCTCGGGCGGCTGCCTATGTTTTTCCCTCCAAGTACGAAGGTTTCGGCTTGCCGCCGCTTGAGGCAATGGCGCGGCGTTGCCCTGTTGCGAGCTCGAATCAGACCTGCCTGCCCGAAGTATTAGGGGAGGCGGCGACATATTTTGATCCGAATAATCTTGACGATATGGCGGGCTGCGTCGGCCGTCTGCTGGACGACCCGGCTTTACGAAGCGAATTGATACGCCGCGGGCTCGAGCGGGCCGCCTTGTATAGCTGGGAAAGAGGAGCTTCTGAAACAATTGATATTTATAGGCAAGCTTTAGCAACCGGCAATGACTGAACTCACTATTGATCCTCATCAGTACCGTTTTCGCAATGCCTGGCACCAGCTGACGGCAGTGCGAATTGTCACCTTTATTTTTCGTTTGATCGGTCGTCTATTTGCATTCGGTGCGGAAATTGCCTGGCGCATTATCCGCGGCGTCGGACTGACCCTTATTGATGGGGCCTATAGTGTTAAATTGAAATTGGTCGACATGAAGTATGCCGAGCGTCGTCGGCGGATCGGACTGCGCTCCTTTGGTCGCTTTGTGCTCGCCTCTGTATTACTCTTGCCGCGCCTGCTCGTTTCCTTAATTCGTGGTTCCGGTAGCTTAGTAAAAGAGAGCGCCCGTCGCGGCCAAGCCGGCGTCAGCCAGGAAGCTCGCCGCGCCTTTGCTCGCCCGAGCGGACCCCGCCGCCCTGCGATCTGGTCCTTGCTTAACTTTGTACTGACGCTCTGTCTTATCTTGCTGCCCGTGCTTGGGTACGCCCAGTGGCGTCGGCTCGATTCCACGCGCGGCGAAGTGTTTTCGGCGGTGAAATTGGCGCTCGGTGATTTGTTTTCGGCTAAGAATTTTCTTGAACAGCGCGATATAGGCCAGGCGAGCCATGCCTTCACGCAGGCAAGCGCTAATTTTCTAAAGGCCCGGGACAGTATTTCTTCAATTAACGGAATCCTGTTGACGCTGGCACGTGTCGTTCCGGATGAGCGTTTTCGCCTAGCCGCCTCGGCACGTCACTTGGCAGCGGCCGGACAGCTCTCGTCGCAATTAGGTGAAAAGTTGACCGCTGCTTTGGCGCTTCCCGCGGGAACTCAGCCTTCGACCACGGCTTTTCTTGATAACTTTTTAGTGCAAGCGGAAGCAGCTCTGCCACTGAGCCGCCAACTACGTGACGAGCTGGCAAAAGTTCAGCCTGAAGCCTTGCCGGCGGAGTACCGCGAGGATTTTGTCGGCTTAGCCGCTAAGGCCTCTTTTTTGGTGGATAGTCTGGAAGAAAGCATTGAGATTGCCCGTCAGGCACAGACCTTTCTTGGCGAGAAGATGGACAAGCGCTATCTGCTCGTTTTTCAGAATAATACGGAGAAGCGGGGATCGGGCGGTTTTATCGGAAGCTATGCCTTGGTTGATTTTAAAAAAGGGGCTATTAGCGGCTTAACCGTGCCTAAGGGCGGAAGCTATGACACTGAAGCCGGCCTGTCTCGGCTCATCGCCGCTCCGGCGCCGCTGGCGTTGCTTAATCCATTATGGCATTTCTGGGATGCCAATTGGTGGCCGGATTGGCCGATGAGCGCCCGCAAGCTTATGTGGTTTTTCGAAAAGAGCAATGGCCCGACGGTTGACGGGGTAATTAGCTTGACGCCCACGGTGATTGAAAAAGTGCTTGCAGTCATCGGCCCGATCGACATGACAGCAGCCTACGGAACGGTTATCTCAGCGGATAACTTTTGGGAAGTGACTCAGACTTTTTCCGAACAGAAACCCGACGTGACGCGCGAACCGAAAAAGATTATTGGCGACCTGATTGACGCGATTATTGTCGAAGTGCCCAAGCGCATGAATCCCGAAATGGCTGTAAAGCTTGTTGGAGCGCTGGAAGACAGTTTTGCCGAAAAGCAGGCGCTGTTGTACTTCACTGACAAGAGCTTGCAGTCGAGCGTTCGTCGTTTTGGCTGGGGAGGGGAGATGCTTTCGACGGCTGGCGATTATCTTATGGTTGTCAATACTAATATCGGCGGACAGAAAACCGATCGGGTCATTCGCGAAACATATGAGCACGACATTAAAATCTTGCCGGACGCTTCTATCCTTGATACTCTTACGATTAGAAGGGAGCATACTGCTTCCAAAGGACAGCTCTTTGTCGGCGTCCGCAACGTTGATTGGCTGCGCGTCTATGTTCCGCTCGGCAGCGAGCTTGTTTCAGCAGACGGCTTTCGCTCTCCTGACTCAGTATATTTTGAAGAGCCTGACCCGAGCTGGGAGCGCGACCGTGATTTAGCCGCCGAAGCAGCCGCCCGCACCTTTGGTGTCGCCGGCACTAAAATATACGAAGAGAATGGGAAAACCGTCTTTGCTAATTGGTCGATGATCGATCCGGGCGAGACGGCGGTAATTCGCTTGACGTATCGTCTGCCCTTTAGCGTTAAGACCATTCCTCGCGGTAGCGGCTGGAAAGCGACGATTAAGAACTTGATATATTCCGATCCTTCACCGGCCTATTCGCTTCTCGTCCAGAAACAGCCCGGCGCAGCAGCCACCGCGTATCGAGCCGTTATTAATTCCCAATTAGACTCCGCTACGGCCTGGTCCTATCCGCCCGCCCTGACGCAGACAGCCGATTCGTATCAACTTGAACAGCTCTTGGCCGGCGATATTTTTGCCGCTTTGTTATTCAAACCATAACTATGACAAAAAATAAACAAAAAAACCCGGAGCGCGTTGCCCGCCTTGAGCCAGTACGCGCCGAATCGGAATTAAGCAGTTTTGTTGAGCGCGATTTGCCGCCGGAGGAGGATGTTCGCCGTTTCGACAGCTATCTCAAGGGGGGCGAGGATAAAAAAGCCTTGAATGACAGTCTGTCTAAAATTTACGAAGGTGATGACGGCAAGCGCATTAATGTGCGTGAGGTAAAGATACGCCGCCGCCGCAATGGCTGGCTGCGCGCCGCCTTGATTGCCCTCTATGTAGTTATTGCCGCCGGCCTAGCCTATGGCGGGTATATCTGGTTTATGTCGCGAACCTCGGATCGTTCAGCTCTTGAACTGAGCATCAGCGCTCCGGCCGACTTAGCTGCCAACCAGGAATTTTCCTACACGATAGTCTATGAGAATAAGCAAAACGTTACATTGACAGGCCTGCAGCTTCATCTGACGTACCCGGATAATTTTATTTTCTCGAAGAGCCAGCCTTCGCCAACGGAGGGCGGACAATGGCAATTAGGTGATTTGAAGCCCTATGCCACTGGCCAACTGACAGTTACTGGCCGGATTATCAACCAGCCAGGGCGCTCTAATGTGTTGTTTGCTGATCTTGACTATGGTCTAGAGGGATTAACGGCTTCGTATCGAAAATCCGTCAGTGTTGATACGGTACTGGCATCGTCAGGTATCGATATCGCTGCGGTTGGACCCGGCACGGCTTTGCTCAGCCAGGAACAGTCCGTATCGATTAACTGGAAGCCGGCTGATAAGAACTTCATCGATACGTTCATGATTCGGCTTGATCCTCTTGCTAATCTTGTTATTTCGCCGAAGCAGACCTACCCGGCTGGTGTTGTCGAGAAAGAACCCGGGCTGTACGAAGTGAGCGCTAAGCCGTTGGCGAAGCCGCTGGTTATTACATTTAGCTTTAAGGAAAAGAAAAACGACAGCGAGGAATTGCGTTTCGGATTTGAGTACCGACCCAGCGGCAGCGATAAGGTGTTTCGTTTTGAAGAAAAAGTTTTTCCTATTGAGATTGTCCAAAATAGCCTCAATCTGACGATGAGCGCTAACGGCAGCTCGGCCGACCAGGGGGCAACTTTCGGACAACCAATCAGTTATTCAATATCCTATACCAATAAAGGTGAGCAGAATATGGATGACGTCATTGTCATGGCGGTAATCGAGGGAGATGCCGTTGATTGGCGTAAAATTGAAGATCCTCACAACGGCAAAATTGTCGGATCAACTATCGTGTGGACCAAAGCGGAAGTGCCGGAGCTTAAGTCAATTGCTAAAGGTCAATCGGGCAGTATCGATTTCATATTGCCGCTTCGTCCAGGTAATGAGGCGCCTCTGGTGACAAAAACCGAGATTCGCAGTTATGCGCAATTCGCCTTGGGTGATCATGCCGAGAATCTATCAACCGAAAACAGCGCCGACCGTTCCAATCAGCTTTCGTTGAAGGTCAATTCTGATACGGTCCTTGATGAGGCAGCGCGATATTTCGATGAGGATAACATTGCGGTCGGTACTGGACCCCTGCCGCCAAAGGTGGGTGAAACGACAACTGTAAAAGTCTATTGGAAGATCACAAACAGCCTGCATGAACTCGGCAGCCTCAAGGTAACGACAACGCTTCCGGCTGGTGTCAGCTTTGACGGTAAGACTGTCGCCAGCGCCGGTACGCTTTCTTATGATGCTGGCAGCAACCAGGTAACCTGGGATATTGGTCGCTTGCCGCTGTCGGTTCGGACCTTGGCGGCTGAATTTAGTATTGCCGTGACGCCAACCGCGTCTGATCGCAATAAGCTGATGGTTCTTGTTTCCGGAACTACTCTAAGCGCACAGGACAGCCAGACCGCCTTCCCGCTGACTCAGGCGCTTAAGGCGCAAACCACTAAGCTCGATAAGGACGATATCGCCGACACGGACGGCATTGTGCAATAAAATGTTTAAACTCAAGAAGAAATCAGTAAAATCGCGAGCCCGCTTGGGCATGCTGAAGACGGCGCATGGCAACCTGCCGACGCCGTTCTTTATGCCGGTCGCAACGCAGGGGACGATTAAATTCGCCAGCGCTGAGGATATCCGCCATCTTGGTTCGCCGATTCTTTTGTCTAATACGTATCATTTGATGTTGCGGCCGGGCGAGAAGATGGTGAAGAAAATGGGCGGGCTGCATTCTTTTATGGATTGGCAGGGCGCTATCTTAACTGATTCTGGCGGTTTTCAGGTTTTTTCTTTAGCTTCGGATCGCACGAAGACAGGTCAAAGTTTGGTGAAGCTGACGCCCGAAGGCGTGGAATTTAAATCCTATATTGACGGCAGCACACATTATCTGACGCCGGAACGCAGCCTGAAAATCCAGTCCGACCTCGGCGTTGATATCGCGGTCGTACTGGACGAGTGTGTCGCGCTGCCGGCCAAACGGGAGTATCTCGAGCATTCGGTCGATCTGACGACCGCCTGGGCGGCACGTACGAAAAAAGCGCTATTAAAAATGAAAGGCAAACGTCCCTTGGTCTTTGCCGTTGTCCAAGGCGGAACGGAAAAAGACCTGAGGCTTAAGAGCGCGGCGGAGTTATCAGACATAGGCTTCGATGGCTATAATATTGGCGGACTGGCGGTAGGGGAGACGGCTGAAGAGATGTACAAGGTGCTTGACTATACGACAGCCGCTTTGCCGGAAAATAAGCCGCGGTATCTCATGGGCGTCGGTTATCCGGAAAATATTATCGAAGGTGTGAAGCGGGGAGTGGACATGTTTGATTGTGTCATTCCGACGCGCGAAGGCCGGCACGGGCGCATATTCTCTTTTAAGAAAAATACGCCCGCTTTAATTAAAAAATTGCTTAACTCGAAAACAGTGGCCGGCAAGGATTTTTACGACACTATTACAATCACGAACGCGAAATTCGCGACCGACAAGACGCCGATTAACAAATCTTCGAAAATACCAGAGCTGCGCAAATTGTCTCGCGCCTATCTGCATTACCTGATGAAGATCGATGAGCCGCTCGGCAAGCGGTTAGCCACCCTCAATAATCTAGAATTTTATCTGCAGCTCATGACCGAAATCCGGAAAGCGATATAAAAAGCCTTTATACAGGGTATAAAGGCTTTATCGATTTCTCTAGCGGAGAAATCAGCTTGATTTTATGTTAAACGATGTTTTGTGGTGGGGCTATCGCTCAGGGCGACAGCGTCTCTCTCGGTTCTTTTAGAACAATCAGTATCCTACTGAGGATTTTTCCATGAATTATGTAAATGGCGGGAGATACGATTTAAAAGAACGTTGACTCGTATGGCATGATCCGATGACTCCCTTTGTCCCCTGAGATCACGTCACTTTTTATACCTGAAAAAATTGTAGCACATTGCCCAGTCTCTTAAAAGAGATAATAAAACCCCGGGTCCTTCATCCCCGGGGCTTTTTTGCCGTTTTGCGGCTAGTTATACGCTCTGAGACATAATTCTCCCTACGGTCCAGGCGTATAAAATTTTTTCATCACTTCGGCGGTCGCTCAATAGTCATGGTTGCTGCGGTCGGTGGTTCCCCGAACCAGTGCGTAAAAGATTGCGAATACAAAGTACATGAACAAGGCTAGGATGGTCCCGATGATGGGGCCGGCTATTCTTAGCATATCGCTTTTTTAAGGTTATCTATATTAAGGCATCCATTTTTAGGAAAGTCAAATATATGGGCGAGGCTAGTCGTGGGTTCAGCTAGGAGATCTGTGGCGGGCCACGTGTGGAAAATAACGGCGAGCTCGAACATTTCCGAATCCTAAGGGAAGAAAGATCTTCGCTGGGCGTTTGGCGCAAAAAAGAGTGTCTTGATTAAATATTAATTTATCTAATATTAGGTAAATTAACATATTATATAGTAAGGCTGGCAAAACCCTTGACATTTCTAGGCCCGACCTATATAATAATTCTACACGTAAAATATCTTCACATTACGTAACGTTTCTGTTAAATTGCTTACCAATTTTGGTAATTCTGTTTACCAAATTTTTTATTGTTTTGAATGTCTGACATCAGCAATTCCAAGGACTTTATCGAAGTAGAAGGCGAAGTGCTTGAGCTTATGCCGGCCGCGTCATTCAAAGTCAAGCTGGATAATGGGCACGAGATTTTGGCCCATCTCTCCGGCAAGATGAGAATGTTTCGCATCCGCATCGCTCCTGGCGACCGCGTCAAGATCGAAATGAGTCCGTATGATTTAACCAAGGGCCGTATCACGTACCGCCTGTAATTTCCCACCATGAAAGTAAGAGCCTCTGTCAAGAAAATCTGCAAAGACTGCAAGACAATCCGCCGCAAAGGACGGGTCATGGTCATCTGCGCTACCCCTAAACATAAACAGCGCCAGGGTTAATCCCGAACGCATACTCCTATGGCTGTACGTATTGCCGGCATCACTATCCCTAACGAGAAGCGCGTCGAAATCGCCCTGACGTATATTTACGGCATTGGCCGGACGACTTCTAACCGCATTCTTGAAACCGCTAAGGTCAGTCCTGACACTCGCGTCAAGGACCTGGGCGAAGAAGAAGTTAACCGTTTGCGCGTTTTGATTGAAAAGGACATGAAAGTCGAAGGCGACTTGCGCCGCGACGTCAGTGCCAACATCAAGCGCTTAAAGGACATCAATTCATATCGCGGTACCCGCCACGCCAAGCACCTGCCGGTGCGCGGTCAGCGAACCAAGACTAATAACCGCACCGTCCGCGGCAACGTCCGCCGCACGGCCACTTCCGGAAAGAAGATGTCCGCTCAGAAAACCTAATATTATATGACTGAAGAAACTAAAACCACCGAAGAACAGGCGCCAAAGGCCCCGGAAGTAGTTATCGATCTGAGCGATAATGAGCCGGTTGCTGCTGCCGAGCCAAAGACCGAAGGAGAGATCCTTGAGGAATTGCCGGATGACATTAAGAAAAAGTTGGAGAAGCAGAAGGCTAATCGCCAGGCCATGAAGGGCAAGAAAAAGAAGAAGGCCGGTGACAAGCGCGTCAGCTCAGGCAAGGCTTTTATCAATTCGACCTATAACAACACTATCGTTACGCTGACGGACAATGTTGGAAATGTCATTTCCTGGTCTAATGCCGGTTTGGCTGGTTTCAAGGGCCCAAAGAAGTCTACTCCTTACGCCGCTCAAATTATTACCCGTATTGCCGTTGAAAAAGCGAAGGAATTTGGCCTTTCGGAAGTAAAGGTTTTCGTTAAAGGTGTTGGTACTGGCCGCGAGTCGGCAGTTCGCGCCTTGAATGCGAACGGTCTGAACGTCACTTATATCAAGGACATTACTCCATTACCGCACAACGGTTGCCGTAGCCGCAAGCCGCGTCGCGTATAATATTTTTTCATAACACTCCACGATCATGCCTCCAGTAAACATGCAAAGCAAGCGCCCGAAGAAGCAGAGCACCTATGGTCTGCAGCTCCAGGAAAAGCAGAAAGCAAAGAAGATGTATGGCCTGCGCGAAAAGCAGTTTGGTCTGACGTTCTTACGCGCTAAAAAGAAGGGTGATGCCGGTGAAAACCTGCTCCGTTTGCTTGAGATGCGTCTTGATAACGTGGTTTATCGCTTTGGACTAGCCATTACCCGCGCTCAGGCCCGTCAGATGGTTAATCATGCCCAGTTTGACGTTAATGGCCAGAAAGTCGATATTCCTTCCTATACCGTTAAGCCAAACGATGTCGTCACTGTCCGTAAAACAAAGAAACAGAAGAAGCAGTTTGTCGGCGCTGATGAACGCGTTAAGAAGGCAATCATGCCAAGCTGGCTTAATTTTGATGCAAGCGAGCTAAGCGGAAAAGTATTGCATGAACCGAAAAAGGAAGACCTCGACCAGTCGATCAATAGCCAGCTGATCGTTGAATTCTACTCCCGTTAAAATATAAAAATTGTCCGCGCTGCGGACAAACATTTCATAAATATGAATAACATCGCTTTGGCAAAAAAATTATCGTTCGTCCCGACTGAGGACAAGAACCGCATGCACGCCGTTCTTGAGCCGTTAGCGCCTGGCTACGGTACTACGCTCGGCAACGCTCTGCGCCGTGTTCTTTTGGCTTCGTTGCCTGGTGCGGCAGTTGTTGGTGCCAAGATCGAAGGTGCAAGCCATGAATTCATGGGACTGCCTAATGTCAAAGAAGATGTTTTGGAAATTTTGCTGAACCTGAAGAAGGTTCGCTTGAAGCTTGACGAAGGTGTTGACGAAGCTAAGCTTGAGTTGAGCGTTTTTGGAGACAAGGTAGCTACGGCAGGCGATATTACCAAACAGGCCGGCGTGGAAATTTCTAATCCAGAAAGCGTTATTGCTCACTTGACTGATATGAGCGGAAAGCTTACTATGGAAATCTTTGTCCGTCGCGGACTGGGCTACGAAACTATCGAAAGCCGCGAGGAAAAGAAAAAGGAACTTGGTTTCATCGATATCGATTCGATTTATTCGCCTGTTTTGACAGTTGGTCTTGATGTGGAAAATGTCCGCGTTGGTAAAATGGTCAACTGGGAAAAATTGATTCTCGATATTCAGACGGACGGAACAATCACTCCGGAAGAAGCGCTTAACACCGCGACTTCTATCCTGATTGAACAGTTTACGGCAATTACGTCCCTCAGCGCCGGCGAAGAAACCGCTTCTGTAGTCGAACCCGTAGAGACTGAAGCTGCCCCCGAAGTTGTTGCTGAAGAAGTTTCCGAAGCGACTGAAGAGGTAGTTGAGGAAAAGGCCGACAAGAAGAAAGCTAAGAAAGACAAGAAATAATTATTCAGTATGCGTCACCGTAACACCGGAAAAATCCTTGATCGTAAGAAAGCACCACGTGAAATGATGTTGCGTAATCTCGCAGCCAGCGTTTTGTTGTATGAAAAAGTAAAGACGACCGAGGCCAAGGCCAAGACCGTCCGCTCGCTCGTTGAGCGTTTGATTACCGTCTCTAAAGCCGGTAACCTTACGGCCCGTCGTACCCTCATCAGCACCCTTCCTCAGCCCCTGGCCGTTAAGAAGGCGATGGATGTTCTCGGTTCCCGCTACAAGGAACGCCCGGGAGGCTATACCCGCATTATTAAGCTGGGCAGCCGCGTGGGTGACGGAGCCGCCATGGTCCAGATTGAACTTGTTTAACCGTATGCCACATAAACCAATCCTACGTAATCGCATTGAGATCGACGCCGCCGGCCTGACGATGGGCCGCCTCGCAACTAAGGTTGCCACTCTTTTGCGCGGCAAGCATAAGCCTACCTACCAGCCGCATATCGACGAAGGCGATATCGTTATCGTTTCCAATATTGATCAGGTTAAATTCAGCGGCAAGAAACTGGAGCAGAAGAAGTACTACAGCTATTCCGGTTACCCTGGTGGACTTAAGACCAAGAAGATGGGCGATGTCTTTGCCGTTAAGCCAGGCGAAGTCTTTAAGCGCGCTGTTAAGCAAATGCTGCCGCCAACCCGCCTGCGCGATGCGATGGTCAAGCGCTTAACCGTTAAATAAGAAATACCTATGACAGAAGCCAAGCCAAAGGCCGCCTCCGCTAAAGCTACTGAGACCAAGCCGGCAAAGAAAACTGAAAAGAGCGATAAGCGCTATACCGAAGTCATGGGTAAGCGTAAGACCGCTTCGGCCCGCCTCCGCGTTTATGAAGGCGGTAGCGGCAAGATTATGGTCAATGAAGTTACGTTGGTGGAGTATTTCCCAGCACCAGTTGCCCGCATGACCGTTCTTGAACCATTGAAGACGACTGCCATGGAAGACAAACTTGATTTCAGCGTCCATGTCCGTGGCGGCGGTAAACAGGGCCAGGCCGAAGCTGTTCGCCATGGTATTGCCTGTGCGCTCCTTGCTCTGAACCCTGATCTCCGCGGCGTTCTGAAGGCCCAGGGCTGGCTCACCCGCGATGCTCGCAAGAAGGAGCGTAAGAAGCCTGGTTTGAAGAAGGCTCGTCGCGCCCCACAGTGGAGCAAGCGCTAGTCCCATTTCTCATACTATATCAAGACACCCCTTCCGGGGTGTCTTTTTGACAGGCGGCTCGAGCGATGCTAAGCTTCGAGCACGTAAATTAAAAATTATAAAATATTAAAAGGAGAGTTTAGTGAAACTTACGTGCATCGACGATGACGACATTCAAGTAGTCATTGCTGGCTTGACGAGCGGTCCCGGCGGCGGTAAGACAACGCTTATCCCGCATGTGACTCAGATTGCGCTCAAGCAGGGGATTATGGTCTTTCATATTCCGGAAGTAGCGACCTGGTATTTTTCCAAGGGTATCAAGCCCGGCATTATCCTGTCGGATACGAGCAGTGGACTTGATATGCAGCGCGCCTTTTTTCGCACCCAGATACTATGGGAAAATGAAATGATTAGGCTCGCCAAGCAGCAGGCCAGGCTACAAGGCGTTAAGTACGTACTAATTGTCTGTGACCGAACCGCTCTTGATGCTTTGGCATACATGAAAGAAGCGGATTATTGGCGCATGGCCGCTGAGGAGGGCTTTTCTCATAAGGATCTCTACGCGCGCTATACGTTGATTGTCTGTCTGGCAACGGCCGCTAAGGGAGCGGAAGAGTTTTACAAGCTGACTAATGACGTAGTTGGCGAGGAAACTCCGGAAGAAGCACGCAGCGAATCGCCCGAGCTGGCGAGAGAGCTTGATACCCGTATCCAGAGGATATTCATGCCTGTTGAGAACTGCACATATATTCCTAATATCCGGGACGGGAAACAGATATCCTTCCGCCAGAAGCTGGACGATGCCGCCAAGGTTATCATAAACGCTTTTGGAATTCCAATGCCAATCGAGAATGAAGTCGCTCATCTTATCATCGATACAAGCTTTTCTGAAGGACGTTTACGCGCCGCCGCCCAGGACGGAGTGGTTAAGCAGCGCATTACTCAAACATATTTGCCTTCTTCAGATCCGGCCGTAGAGTTGCGTATCCGCAGAATCGAAATGATTGAGCCGTTCACCGCAACCTACTACGTTCGGACAGAAAAGCGCGAGCGCAGCGGTGTTTTTGAACGCTTGGAAAAGCAGATTCTTCTCAATACCGAAGAGCAATATGCCGCGTTGTACGCGCAGCGCAATCCTGTCTTAGCTGATATCGTGAAAGAACGGTTTTATTTCATGTATGAGACGGCACCCTACGAAAAGTACCGCGGGCAGGTCGACCATATTCTTAAGCCAGCTTCGGCAGCAGGGGAGTTCGTGTACGAGAACGAAACCGTGCTTGATGACCTAGCTACGCACCAGCCGCCAGCTTTTCTCGGAAAAACCGAGCAGATGTCCGGCAAGGTGCGAAATTATGACATTGCCAGCGGCGTTAATCCACGCCAGGCACTTGGTCTGTGTTGATAGTTGTATGAAAAATAACGGGCAAAGCTTCGGCTTTGTCCTTTTTTATACCTTGACATAATAAAAAATGTATGTTAATACATAGTCATTGCTCATTTACATAAAAGGAGAAAACGTGTTAACTCATTGGTGTGCTGGAGCGGGGATCATGTATATTGGATCGTTGCTTTTCGGCTTCAATTTCAGTTTAGACTGTCTTTTATATGGTGCGCTAACTGGCGCTCTTCCGGATATTATCAGTCTATTCTACGGTTTTAATTATAAGAAGGATTCGCACGTGCACCGGGAAAACTGGTCGCATTCAATCCTGTGGTACCCGGTGCCATTAGCCATTGCCTGGGCCGCCGGTGGTGGAGAATTGGCTTTACTGACTGGCTTTGCCCTGTTTTCGCATCCTGCCCTCGACTTTTTTGGTCTGGGATTTGGTATACAAATATTCTATCCGTATGCGACAGGAAGTCTATACATACGTTCATCACAGCGAAAGATATGGTACTCGCAATCGGAAATTGCCGATATTATTTCCCGAGAAAATGACAATGATTGGTTTAAGCATATTTTCCTGAGCTGGCCATCATCTCGTCCTTTGATTTTCTGGACTGAGATTCTGTCCATTGTCGGTCTCGTTATTCTTATTTGTATCGCTTGTGGCGTTGATATCTTGTTCATTCTTAATCTTTTGAGAGAATATTTTTAGTAGGACCTGTCCGTAATACGCAGGTCTTTTTTATTAGTATTTTCCTGGCAAAAATGCTATAATAGCCCCATGAAACCACTGGTTCTCGTCTACGGACTTGGAAATTTCGGCTATGCCTTGCTTAAGCATCTCGACCGATATCGGACGAATGATTATCGCATTGCCGCCTTTGACCGTGACCCGGCAGTCATGCGCCGCTTGCGCCGTTACCGGCAGCATACCCGCATCAATCCGACACATTACATTTCTCCGGCGATTATTTTACCACAGACTGCCGCTGAGCTTTTTCCGCAAGCCGATATTATTATTCTGGCCGTTACCTCGCAGTCTATTCCAGAAATCATTGACCAGTTTAATGGCTATGCGCATTCTAAGAAACCGATTCTGCTTATTAATAGCGCCAAGGCATTAGCGACCGAGAGTGGCGAACGTCTGGAAGTAGTTATTGCCCGTTCTTTCCGCCATGCCTACCGCTATGCCTATTTAGCGGGCGGTACTATCGCCGAGGATCTCTACAACTCGTACCCGTTAGGTGCCACGATTGCTTCGACAAGTCGGGTCGCCGCTCGGGAAGCAAAACACTTGCTAGCGGCCCCTACCTTCCGCCTGTACCCGACCAGCGACGTGGCGGGGGCAGAATATTGTGCTGCCTTCAAGAATGTCGTCTCAATTTTCGCCGGCATCGTGGCGGGACTTGGCTGGCCCTACGGTTCAGAGACCTATTTTATTTCACGCTTTAGCCGTGAGGTTGAACGTTTTGTCATTAAAGAGCTAAAAGGGCGCCCGACTACGTTTAGTATGGATAGTCAGTGCTGGGGTAATGATTTGTGGATGAGCTGCACCGGTAAGACGCGTAATCGTGCCTTTGGCGTTCTTCTAGGAAAGGGAGCTAGCGTCCGCCAGGCGCTTTTGCGGATGCCGAAGGGCAAGCGAACGGTTGAGGGATTGACGACGCTCAGCGTCTTGCCCCGCCTCTGCGCTGATTGTACGAAGTATCCATTTTTGTCGACGATGATCGATATCGTGGTAAATGGAAAGAAGCCAGCCGTCGCGATTGAGCGTCTTATGACCGACCCATCAATTTAATCTATGGCTGAAAAAGTAAGCAATATTGCCCGCAACACCTCTTACTTCACCCTGGCACTCATACTCCAGAAGGTGATCTCGCTGACGTACTTTACGTTGTATGCCCGCGCTCTCGGACCGAATGATTTGGGTCAGTATTATTTTGCCATCTCGATTACGTCCATATTTGCAATCTTCATAGACTTCGGACTAAGCAATATTGTGACCCGGGAAGTTGCCAAGCGTGCTAATGAAGCAGGGAAGTATATCAGCAGCGTCATAACCCTGAAACTTCTTTTTTCGGCCGCCACGATTCTTCTGCTTTTGGGCTGGACAAACTTCTTTGGCTACGGCCAGCTGACGCGGGAGCTTATCTATATTTCGGCGGCAGCCATGGTTTTCGATAGTTTCACGGCTATTTTCTTTGCCGCCCTGCGTGGTTTCCATAATTTGAAATACGAAAGCATTTCATCGGTAACGGTCCAGGCGCTCGTCTTACTTCTTAGCCTCGTTGTTTTGCGTTTTGATTTAAACATTCGCTGGCTGATGGGTTCGTTGGTGGCTGGCAGCTTATATAACCTGTGCTATTCAGCCTGGGTGGCTCGTCGGGTTTTTGGTTTACGCTTCCGACTCGTCTGGGAAAAAGCTTTTGTAAAGCAGCTACTCCTGATATCGCTGCCTTTTGCCGTCTATTCAATCTTTCAAAGATTCTACACCTATTTTGATTCTGTTTTGCTGTTCAAGTTCGCGGGTGATGGAGCGGTTGGTCTCTATCAAATACCTTTTAAGATTGTCGTTGCGCTGCAGTTTTTGCCGATGGCTTTCACCGCCTCCCTGTATCCGGCCCTTAGCGCCTATTGGCATAATAACCGTGAGCAGCTTTCCGTTACCTTTGAACGGGCCATTAATTACTCGCTTATTCTCAGCGTGCCGGTTATGATTGGCACAATCGTCTTGGCGGAGAACATTGTCCTCATTTTCAAGGCGGGTTTCGCCGAAGCTGCCTTTCCACTACAGGTAGTGATGGTGTCACTGCCCTTTATGTTCCTGGGTTTTCCGGTTGGCGCTTTGTTGAATGCCTGTGACCGACAGCAGCGCAACACCTGGAATATTGCCATTACGTCCATTGCCAGCGCTGCTCTTAACTTTTACCTTATCCCTCGCCTCGGCGTGCTCGGCGCCTGTATCACTAACCTGGTGACGAGCGGCCTCATGCTTGTTCTTGGCTGGTGGGTGGCGGCGCGCATTACCGTTATTCGGCCTCGCGTCTTCGTTATAATGTTTGCGCGAGTGTTCGGGGCCGGTGCGCTGATGGGACTTATTGTATACATGGTCCGCGACGCGTTACCGACTGCCGTAGCCATCGCCATTGGCGCTGCTGCCTATGCGGCCGCACTGTATTTTTTGCGCGGCTTTTCCAAGGCCGATATCCAGAGCATTGTCTCTTCGCTCTTTCGCGCTAAAGACAAAACTGTATGAAGACATTGCTAGTCACCTTGGAGTTTCCGCCCTTGATAGGTGGCGTAGAGACATATTACGGCAAGTTGGTTGAGTACTGGCCGGAAGAGATACGTGTGCTGGATAATTCCGAACGAAAGCTGGTGCGCGGCAGCTGGCTCATTGGTTTGCTGTCAGTTGCCCGGCGGCTGCGATCCTATCGTCCGGATTGGCTGCTGGTTGGCGAAATATTACCGATTGGTACGATGGCCTGGCTTCTTTCCTTTTTGTTTCCTTTTAAGTACGCCGTTTTCTTACACGGGTTGGATTTTTCGTTGGCTGTGAGCAGCGCGCGCAAGCGATTCTTAGCTCGTCGCATACTGGCAGGCGCCAGCCGCATAATCGCCGTGAATAGCTACACGGCTAATCAGGTGCGGACAACTTTTCCTTTTTTAAATAATATAACCGTAGCTAATCCAGGAGTTGAACCAGCGACAGAAGTACCTGTTTCGGCAATTGCTGGACTGCGCCAGAATTATGGATTGCAGGATGCCTTTGTGATTGCCACGGTGGCCCGTTTTGTAAAACGCAAAGGAGTTGATATGGTCATGCGTGCATTGCCGGCAGTACGTCGGGAGATTCCGGAAATTCGCTATGTCGTCATCGGCCAGGGACCGGCCGAGGGGTATTTAAAAGGCTTATCTGTCAGTCTCGGCATTGCCGAGCAGGTGTTAATGCTTTCCGGTCTTGATACTCGCACAAAAGATGCTTGGCTGGCGGTTTGTGATGCCTTTGTTATGCCGGTGCGTGACATTGCGGGCGATTATGAAGGTTTTGGTATTGTGTATCTTGAGGCGAATTCATTTGCCAAGCCGGTTATCGCCGGCTTAAGCGGGGGAGTGGGGGACGCCGTTGTCGACGGGCTCAATGGTTTGCGAGTTGATGAAAATGACCCTTCGGCTATTGCCGCCGCCATCATTCGACTGTATCGTGAACAGTCGTTGCGCGAGCAGCTCGGTCGTCAGGGATGCGAGCGGGCCCGGCTGTTTGCCTGGAAATTGCAGGTACAAAAAATCTTTGCTATTCTAACCTCACAAACCGTATGATATCCGTTATTATTCCCGTCTATAATCATGCTGGCAAGATTGGCCAGACTTTCAAAACGCTTTTAGTGCAGACGTATTCCGACTGGGAGCTGATCGTTGTGAACGACGGTTCGGATGACGATATCGATCGCGTTATTGAAGAGTGGCGCGGTCGCTTTCCCCATGGCCGTTTTCATTATTTTCCCCGACCGCATGAAGGCGGAAATGCCACGCGCAATTTTGGCGCCACTCAGGCAATCGGTGATTACCTGCTTTTTTGCGATGCGGACCTGACGCTGCGCCCGCATATGTTGGAGAAGATGCTCGCTACGCTGCAGGAGCATCCCGAGGCCAGTTTTGCCTACAGCTCATTCAAGTACGCCGGAAAGATATTCCGTCTTTTCCCATACGATCCGGATCGTCTGCGCCGCATGTCCTACATCCACACGAGCTCGCTCATCCGTCGCGAGCACTTCCCGGGCTTCGATCCGGAGATCCGCCGTTTGCAGGATTGGGATCTGTGGTTGACAATGCTCAATAACGGTCATACGGGCGTATGGATTGATGAACCGTTGTACAGTTCGGAACGCGATGGCCATATCAGCTCCTGGCTTCCTTCGGCGGCGTATAAGCTCCTTCCTTTCTTGCCGGCAGTTAAAAAATATAAGGCGGCCCACGCCGTGATAAAGAAGAAGCATGGTCTCGCCTAAGGGAAAATCTACTCTTCCCGGAGACCTTAGCGTCGAGGGCAAGCCGGGATACTTATTTCTCTTATCTCTCTTAGCCTTGGTCGCTTTGATTGGGGCGTTTCTACGGCTCGGCGACAAGATTGCTTTGCTTGACCACGCGCCGTCCGTTGAAACACCGGCGGCCGGGGAGACGGCGTTTGCTTCTTTCTCAATCAATGGCCGACCGTTGCGGGTGGAAATTGCTCGCACGGCCGACGAGCACTATCAGGGCCTCAGTGACCGTACTTCGCTCTGCTCGGCCTGCGGCATGTTATTTCTGTTTTCGGACAGCGAGCCCCGTACCTTTGTCATGCGACACATGAAATTCCCGCTCGATATTGTGTGGCTAAGCGCCGGCAAGGTTGTGGCTGTCGACGCGAATCTGCCGCCGGAATCAGCCGAACCCTACACTCCGTACGGTCCCACACTCCCCGTTGATGCCGTTATCGAACTTAACGCCGGAGCAGCTCAGGCGTACGGCTTAGAAATCGGTCAAATAATCACCATTCCTACATGAACCTCCTACTTCCTAAAAATATGTTTCCCCTTGTTCTCGGAGCTTGTCTGCTGGCCGAAGCGGTGTCGTTTGCGGCTTTCTTCCGCCCTGCTCTTGGCGTCGCCGCGCTCATTGTTGTAGCGGTCCTGGCATTATGGCTGTCCCTCAAGGATTTACGCTACGGATTATTACTGGTTGTCGCTGAGCTGTGCATTGGTTCGCAGGGGTACTTATTTTCCGCCGGACTGTCGTCTTCGTTGTCTCTGCGCATGACGTTATGGATCATTGTCATGGCTGTCTGGATCGGCCAGGAAACCATGGCACATATGCGGCAGCAGCGCCGCTTCTCGGATTACAAGTCGCTGCCTTATGCCAAGCCGCTGCTTATTCTGGGGTTAGTCTTGCTCTTGGGGGTGGTTGTTGGTCTGGCGGGCGGCAACGATACCGTGTATCTTTTTCTGGAAGCAAAGCGCTGGGCGTATATAGCTCTCCTCCTGCCGTTGCTTTCGGTTTTTCGCACGAGGGACGATCGTCGTATTCTAGTGAGCGTCGCCATAGCCGCCGCTGTCTGGCTCGCCCTTAAAACAATGATTTTTGCCTATATCTTCACTCATGGATTCACGCAGCTAGCGATTAATTTATATGACTGGAGCCGCCATGATTTGTTGGCGGAGATTACCCGGGCACCGAGCGGTTTTTTCCGGATATTTATGCAGTCGCAGATTTTTCTGATTCCGGCATTTTTAACGGCTGGCGCTTGGTTATTTTCGCTGCCCGCCGAGAAGCGCAGCTACCCGCGTTTATTTCTGGCAATTGCCGGAAGCATGCTGCTCATGGCAGCAATTCTTGCCAGTCTCTCACGCAGCTTTTGGGTGGGACTGGCTTTCGCCCTGATTGTTGTGGCCGTCGTTTCGTTAGGCCGTTGGCGGACTGAATGGAAAATGATTCTCGTACGTTGTCTGACGGTTGTCATCGCTTTTGCCGGAGGCCTGGCCATTCTGTTTGCTGTTGTCCGTTTCCCATTCCCGGCCCCTTCGGCCACGTTTGATGCTTCGCTGCTGAGTGATCGCGCTACTCAGATGGAAGCTGGCGCGGCGTCGCGCTGGTCTTTGCTGCC